>NZ_JAAIXZ010000015.1 GCF_010894435.1 Pyxidicoccus trucidator
CCACGCGCAACTGGACGCCCGCGGGGCCCGTGCGCCTCAACCCCTCCGCGAACACCACGCCCATTCAGCACGCACGGACGAAGACGCGCTGACCCGACTCACCCGACATCTTCCTTGACGCTCACCGCTGCCATGATCGAGCCCGCCCAATACGACCTCGTCACCTGCTGAGGGCCGTCGTGGTCCACCTGGGAGAAATCCTCCTCGGAGGCCGTTTGCAATGACCGAGTAATATTAATACTGCTTGGTCGCTTTGGGCATTCACCGAGGGAGATTTCCCCCGGTGAATGGTTGGAGGCTGCGCGTGCAGTCTCATCCCAACTCGCGCATCGGCGAGCTGCTGCCCCACGAGTGGACGCGCCGCCGCGCCACCGACTCTTCCTGAACGCCGCCGCTGGAGTCCAACGCCAGTCTGCTCATGCCCGAGCTCGAGACCATCGCTGAGCACAGCACCCGTCCGTCTTCAAGCGGTCCGGCACGACGTTCGCCGGACGGATACTGTGCAGCAGCACGTCTTCCAGATACTGCTATCGGGTCGCGGGCTGGCCCTGCAGGCTCTGCTGGATGGCCTTTTGGAGCACCTTGCGGTTCTCCGGGAAGCCCCGGTTGGGGTACGCTCTGGCGCCGCGCACGATGGGGGCGTACTGCTGGTACATGGGATCCGAGCGCGCCTGGGGGCTCTCGTAAAAGGACTGGCTCGCCTGGAGCAGGTAGCGCGGCAGGGAGCCCTGAGGCGCGTCCTGGCTGAGGGCGATGATGCCGCGCACCTCGGGGGTGCTCATGTACTCGGAGAATGCCTGAGCGTCCGCCGCACAGACGCCGGTGCAGTGGGCGTTGAGAACCAAGGCGTCCACGAACACTACCGGGTGCGTCCCCATACCGAGCGGGACGGAGATAATCTGCGGCAGGGGCAGCGCCGGGTTGGCCTTGCGGATGAAGAAGAGGCGCTCGGTGTACCCCATGAAGGCGTTGGCCTGCCCGGAGGCGAACGCCTCCTCGGCCTTCGTGTTGTCCTTGAAGGTGCCGTCGAGGCACGGGTTGGTGCTTGAGCCGCGGGCGCAGCTGTTCACCACCTGGTCGAAGACGCTCAGGGTCTTCGAGTCCAGTGGCAGCGCGAGGGCCTCGGAGAGCCGGTCCGCCGAGTTCGTGTCAGCCCACCCATCCATATATGCGGCGGGCAGCGTCCAGCTTCCGCTGTAGTTCGTCGCGAGGGGAATCTTGTCGGGCCCCAGGCCCGTGAGGGTCCGCACGAGTGACTGGCCATCGGTGGCGGAGTGGATGCTGGGGCTGCCCGAGTACACGACGTTCGTGCACAGGTACGTGGGCGTGCCGTAGCTCTTGCCATCGATAGAGGCAGCCTGCCGCGCGGCCGGGAACGCATCGCCTGCCTCCTTCGGCCAGGGCTGGATCCAGCCCTTGGACTGGAGCGTCCCCAGGAGCAGGGTGTCGATCTCCACGACCTGGGCGGCGTCGGCCCCCTCACTGAGGAACTTCTCCAGGGTGCCGCCAGCGTTCAGGTCATACAGGTCGAGGTTCTTGTCGAACACGACGTCCAGATCGATGTCCGGGTGGAACTGCTCGAAGTCGTGCTCAAGCCTCCGCTTGAGGCTCGCGAAGTTGTCGCCCGCCGAGTCGGGGATATAGGGGAAGAGAACCGCCTTGAGCTGCCGAGGCTGCTCTGCCGGGGGTTTGGGTTGCGAGGTGACACAGGCACTCGCAGCCAGGAGGACGGCGCAAAGCAGGACTCTCCGAAGCATGGGCGGCTCTCTTCCACTAGAGGGGTAAGGGGCGGCAGTGTAGTGGCCCTTCCCCCGGGGTGGAAGCCACACCCTTCCTGCTTGGCCAGGTATTCCATAGCGGCGATCGTCTTGGCTCCCTCAAGTCTGCTCACGCCCGAGCGCGAGACCACCGCCGAGCACAGCACCCGACCGTCTTCAAGAGGTCCGGCACGACGTCCGCCGGATGGATATGGTTGGAGTCCCGAGGGAAGTGACCGAGTAGTATTAAGAGTTCCTTTCAAAAATCCCCCGGGCTCTGTCAGCCCGAGGGAGCGCTCCGCTCAGGTGTGGTTTCGGAAAGAAGTTCTAAGTTGGTAGTCTCGGGGTATGTGCAATGGACAATCCCTCTCGGCCGCTGTGGACACCTGGATCCCGCTCAAGGACGCCGCGCAACATGCGGGAGGACCGTTCTCCGGCATCCCCACCAGCTCGGGCGTCTATGTGCTACGGGTCAGCAAGGTGGGAACAACGGACATTGATCGCGTGAAGAAGAAGTTCTCCTCGTCCCCGTTCATGAAGATCCGGGACCGTATGGACGCGTCAAGTGGCGCAATGTTCGCGGAGCTGGGCCTTGGTGAAGATCAGGGGTGGGCGCTCTCTGATTTCTACCGGCGACGGTTGGAGCGTGTTGACCGGATCGCCATCAAGCAGGGCGTCCTTACCTGCCCCATCATCTATATTGGCAGGGCCAACAGTCTCCAGCGCAGGCTGAATGAACTCGCTTTCGACGGGCACACGATCAATGCACCGTTCTGGGCCCTGCTCATGTCCGGCTGGGAGCTTGAGGTGGGCTTCAAGAAGATGAGGAAGAAGGCCGAGACCGCAGAGGAAGCCCGCCTCAAGGGGATATACCGCAAGCTCCACAGCAACGACCTTCCGCCCCTCGTGAAGAGGTAGTACGCACTGTACCCAGGCTGTACCCAAGATGAACGGACGCGGGTGGACCTCCATGGACGCTCCACCCGCCCCGCTCCAGAGGGAAACCGGCCGACCCTCAATCCCTCCGGGCACCTCGCGGATCAGGGTGGCGGGGCTTCAAAACCGGTGAGGGGCGCTGAGAGGCGTCCCTGGCGAGTTCGATTCCCGTGCCCTACCGCCAATCTTTCCCTTCTGATTTCGTGCCGCGTTCGGAGACGTCAGACCGGTAACTCACCGGGGATGGCTCTACGGTGGCCACGTCCTCAGTCCTGTGTCGTCCGCCTTCTGGCGACTCCACATTCGATGCAGTGCGTCCGTAAGCCGGTTGGAGCCGTTTGCGGTGCGGCGCGATGCCTCGCGAAGAAGCGCCATGGTTCCCTCATCCATGTCCAGTGCAGCCTCCGCGTTGATGATGCAACCTCTCTCGCAGTGCGCAGCAAGAGAACGCCTGTCTCGCCTGCGATCGACAGCGGCGTCCCTTCGCGCAGGGTTTGGCGCGCGAGGGCTCTGAATGAGTTCCAGTCGGGTGGTTCGTCCATCGTTCCCCCCTTGCGGCTCGGGAGGCACTTCAGGCTGCCGGTGACCACCAGCCCGCCGTATCTGGGGAAGGAAGCACCCACGCATCCAAAGCTTCGACACAGCCGGGATGCCACCCCTCCGTCCTACGGAGCGCTTCCGCGAGTGCCTCCATCTGCCTCCACTCCCGCTCATCAAACGTGTGACTGCGGATGACGCTGGGAATGGGCTCGCGATTCTCTTCTAGCCCCCACCGTGCCCGCTCGCGCTCCAACTGGGTGCCCCGCAGCAGCATGAGAGGAAATGCCTTTAGCACCGGCACCCGTTGCTGCAGGCAGAAGTCGACCGTTCTCCGGAAGGACGTCAGCGTCTGCTCGGGTAGGCCGAAGATGATAGAGACCTCGAATGAGGTGCCCCTCGCATGGAGTTTGCGAATGCCTTCCAGCACTTTCTCCAGATGGTTCACCCGCTCCACTGCGCGAGCCTCGCGCTCGTGGATGGTCTGAAGGCCGAATTCAAGCCTCACGTCGAGCCCCTCGCAGGCGTCGAGGAACTCGTCATCCAGCGTCGAGAAGTGGCACTGCAATGACAGCCGCCCTCGATAGCCGAACCTTCGGAACGTCCGCAGCACCGCCAGGGCGTGGTCCCCGAGATTGAAGAGTGGATCCAACACGGCGATGTCGTCTACCCCCGAGCGTACGAACAGTTCCATCTCGCGCTCCAGCCGCGCCAGGGGAATGTCCCGCCGCCGCAGGCGGCTACCCGCCTCCCGATGCTGGCAGAACGAGCAGCGGAAGGGACATCCGCGCTGCGTCTCCCAACGAATGAACCGCTGGCCCCCAGAGAGTTCGATGACATCGCCGAGGAAGGGGGACGGCAGCAGTGCCAGGTTCGCCTGCGCTTGGAGGCCGGGGTCCACCTGCCCCGCCCAGTGGACTCCCGTGAACCGGATGCGCTCCGAGGTGGAGGCGAGTGCCACCATGACCTCTTCGCCATACCCTCGAACAAAGGCATCCGCCTCGGGATAGATCTGCTCGAGGCCCGCCCCCGCGTAGGAAACCTGCGGCCCTCCAAGAACGATGCGCCCGCGAAAACCGTGCTGTCTGAGCGCTACCAGAAGTCTCTTCACCACCCCGTCGTTCCACACGTAGACGCCAAGTGCCACGTCCACCTGATCCGACTCGGTCCCCAATGCACCATCGAGGATGCTCCTCAGGACCTGCTCCTCGCTGAAGCCAGAGTTGTTGATGGCAAAGGAGAACGCTCGCACATCCACACCCGCGTTCCTCAGCGCCGCGACAATAGAGGCATGCCCCAGCGGAAGCCGAGGGTCCTTATCTCGGGTCCAATCGATAGACACCTGGATGACTCGCCGAGACCCAGGAGGGGCAGGAATGACCTGTGCAGTTTGAACGGACATGTGCCCCCGGGATGCGTTGGCAGTAATGGTCAGCAATACCCATAGCCCCAGCCGATTCCGACGAGTGTGAATCGGATGGATTCAACGGGATCGCCAGCAACGCTTTTCGGGAGAACGACCTTCCGCCGCTTCCAACCACGACACCGTCCATTGGGCCACCCGGCGACAAGGCGGCGGACAGTGCCCAGATGTCACGCTGGACTCCCCACCCCGCCCCTGCGCATATACGCCGCATGAACAGGCTCGCAAGCGCATCGATAGCGGCACTGGCCACGTTGACCCTGACGTCCTGCCTGGGCGGTGACGACGAAGGAGTGGACTGCGCCCAGGTGGTCGTCTGGGCCCGTCCCGCCTCGGGCGAGTGCCGGACCTTCGCGACTCCCTGTGACGTCCCCTCCGGCTACACCGAGTGCTGTGGCGGCCTCTTCGGCGGCTGTGTGTCGGGCGGTTCCGCCGACACTTGCGTGGATGACCCCACCGACGCCTGCAACCCGGGCGCGGGCGCCACGGACTGCCCTGGCATCTGCCAGTAACACCGTCACTTTCCACTCACGTTGACCGGCGTGTAACGCGGTGCGCGAGCTGATTCTTACGGGATGAAAGCGGCCGAGACTCCTCCTTGAAGAGTGAGGTACTCTCGACCTTCCGATTCAGCCGCTCTCGTCCGATGAGAATGTCCACCCACGTCCCACACCGGATTGCTGCTGGCAGCCCCCTTCTTACGCGCTCCTCCGCCCCACGGATGGCCGCCTCACCCGCCTCGTTGCGGAGTGACGCCTCCCGGGGCGGGCACGCAGGTGGGCCTTCCGCATTATCGGGCACCGCACCGCCCGCGAGGGCGTTCGTCCACGCCTCGAACCGGGTCGGGTCCGGCAGCTAGCCAGCGCCGACCCGGCCCTTCCTCGACACCTCGACTGCTTCCGTTCCACTCCGCGGCCGGGCCGCACGTGGGACACGACTGGCACCCAGGAGCCTCGCCTCATGAGTGACGCTTCGAAGAACCTCGACAAGCTCTCGCCCAAGCAGCGCGCCCTGTTCGAGCTGCTTCGCAAGGAGAAGCTCGCCGGGAAGAGCCCCGCCCGCCAGACGATTTCCCGGCGCACCGCGAGTGGCCCCGCTCCCGTGTCCTTCCCCAGCATCGACTGTGGTTGCTCGACCAGCTCGAGGGCGGCACCTCGTTCGCCTACAACGTCCACATCACCGTCCAGCTCACCCTGCGCTCGCTGCACCACCACGAGACGCTGCTGGAGGGCTTCCACCTGGACTTCGACGCCTTCTTCAGCGAGGAGCTGGAAGGCAGGGGCAGCTGGTTCTCCCACCTGGAGTCCTGGTGGCCGCACCGCAACGACGCCAATGTCCTCCACGCCCGCTTCCGCCAGAAGCTGGGCATCTCCGGCGACGAGCTGTAGGCCGCCAGGGCCGTCAGCCCACGGAGAGCGCCGTCACGGACGCTCCGCGTCACCCGGGGACCTGGGGCCCTCCTCCTTCTTCGGGCCCTCGCGCTTCTTGAAGCCCCACGAGGAGCTCCACATGCCCGGCCCGGTGAAGAGCACCGTCACGAGGGTCATCACCGCGGCACCGATGAGAATCTCCACCAGCATGTCCACGTTCTCCCCTGTCGTGACGACCCGCGTCGTCCCTCGCGAAGGACTGCCACCCACACACCCGCCGCGCGGCGCCTGGAGGGCAGCCGCGCGGGCAGCCGTCTCGCCGCCCACCGTCCCTCATGCCGCAACCCATCTCGGGACGCAACGCGGCGCCGGGTGGGAGCCCTTGATTGAACCTAACGCCTCACCGAAGCCCGGGGCATGAGGCGCCGGTGCCCCCGCCGCCCCTGGTGTTAGGCTCGCCGCCCCCATGCTCCTTCTCCTTGCCAGCGAGCCCCTCGCACCGGGTCGCGCACGCCGCCCCATCGTCCGCCGGGCCGCTCCGCTGCTCGGGCTCGTCCTCTCCCTGCTGGGCTGCGGGGGCCGCGAGACATCCTTCGGCACGGACGACCCCTGCCCCACCGGGAACTGTGGGACTCCCGGGCTGGAGAACAGCCTCCGCATCGCCGCGTTCAACGTGCACCGCCTCTTCGACACCACCTGCGACTCCGGCGCGTGTGGCGGCAGTGCCTACGAGGCGCTGCCCACCCCCGACGCCTTCGGCACCCAGGCCGACAAGCTCGCCAGCGCCATCTCCCGGCTGGAGGCCGACGTGGTGATGCTCGGCGAGGTGGAGACCCAGGCCTCACTGGACGCGCTGTCGACGCGGCTCCCGGGGTTCCGCCACGCGGTGCTGGGCGAGACGGGCGCCCCCGCCTCCGTGGACGTGGCCGTCCTCTCCGCGTACCCCATCCTCCTGACACGGGGCCACCGGGACCAGCCGCTCATCAAGCCGGACGGGTCCACGACGCGTTTCTCGCGCGAGCTGCTGGAAGTGCACCTGGAGACGCCGGGCATGCGGACGATTGTCTTCTCCGCGCACTTCCGCTCGAAGGTGGACGACGACCCCGGCCGCCGGTTCGCCGAGGCGGACGCATCCCGCGTCATCGTCACCCGCACGGCCCAGGAGTGGCCAGACGCCCTCGTGGTGCTGGGCGGCGACCTCAACGACGTGCCGGGCTCACCGCCGCTGGATGCGCTGGAGAAGGACGGCGCGCTGCTCCGCGTCGCCAGCGACCGCCCGGACAGCGAGACGTGGACGTACTCCTACCTCGGGAACCTCCAGGCCATCGACCACCTGTACCTCGCGCAGGGCGGGGGCACGTACGTGACCGGCTCGTTCCGGGCGGCACGCGAGGCGAGGGGCGGCTACGGCGGCTCGGACCATGCCGCGGTGTACGCGGACTTCCTGCCCGCCACGGAGTGACGCTCAGGCCGGGGCGGGCACGGCCTGGATGTCCAGCTCGATGTCCACCTTCTCGCCCACGAGCCAGCCTCCGTTGTCGAGCGTCTTGTTCCAGCGGAGGCCGTAGTCCGAGCGGTTGATGGTGGCACGGGCGGTGTAGATGAGCCGCGTGTTGCCCCAGGGGTCCTTGGACGTGGCGGCGTGGCGCGCCTCGAACACCACGGGCTGGCTCACGTTGCGGATGGTGAGCTCGCCCAGCAGCCGGAAGCCGGCGCCGCCGGTGGGCTCCACCCCGGTGCTCCGGAAGGTGAGCTTCGGGGCATTGTCCGCGTCGAGGAAGTCCCCCGAGCGCAGGTGCGCGTCCCTCTCCGGCGAGCCCGTGTAGATGCTGGCCGTGTCCGCGCTCATCTCCACCTCGCCCTGCGCCGGCTGCTCGGGATTCACCTTCAGCGTGCCGGAGACGCGCTCGAAGCGGCCATGCACGCGGGCCACCACCATGTGGCGGGCAACGAAGAGGATGGAGGAGTGCGCCGGGTCGATGTTCCAGGTGGGGGCTGCGGGCATGAAGAAGGCTCGGCGATGAACGGGCGGGATGAGGAGTCAGCACGGCCTTACGGCCGTGGCTGGCCCCTGCATCCTAGGAAGAATCCAGCCTCAGGCCATCGGATTGCGTCAGCGGAGGGGTGAACCGGAAGACGCTTCACCCCGCGTGGCGCGGACCTTCACCCCCGTCATGCGCTCACGAGGCGTCGCGCTCTTCTCCCGGTGGGCGAGCCTTCCGGGCCTCCAGCAGCGGCAGTTCCACGGTGAAGGTAGCTCCCCGGTCCGGCGCGCTCACCACCGAGACGGTACCCCCGTGCGCCACCACCACCTGCCGGGAAATCCACAGCCCGAGGCCGAAGCCACCGTACTTGCGTGCGGACACCGCGCGCTCGAAGCGGCCGAAGATGCGCTCCTGGTCCTCGGGGGCGATGCCGATGCCCTCGTCGCGGACGATGATGCGCGCCGCGGCGCCGACGCGCTCCACGCGCACCTCAATGGGCGCGCCCGCGCCGTACTTGATGGCGTTCTGCAGGAGGTTGGTCACCACCTGGTCCAGGCGCAGCCGGTCGAAGTGGCCCACGAGGGGGGCCTCCAGCTGGAGCGCGAGCGTGGAGCCCGCGGAGTCGACTTCGTCGCGCAGCCGCGCCACGGCGTCCGCCACCAGCGCGCTCAGGTCCACCAGGTCCAGCGAGAGCTGGAGCCGTCCGGTGGTGATTTGCGACACGTCGAGCAGGTTCTCCACCAGCGCCGACAGCCGGCTCACCTGCCGCCCCGCGGAGAGGATGCGGTCCCCCACGTGCGTGCGCGCCTCCGGACTCAGGTTCCGCTCGATGAGCTCCAGTTGCAGGCGGAAGGCTGTCAGCGGCGTCTTCAGCTCGTGGCTCGCCACCGAGAGGAAGTCGTCGCGTACGCGGACCGCCTCGCGCAGGTGCGACTCCATCACCTCACGCCGGGTCACCTCACCGCGCATCCGCGACAGCTCCAGCGTCGAGCGGGCACGGGCCACCAGCTCGCGTGCGGAGAAGGGCTTGACGAGGTA
Source organism: Pyxidicoccus trucidator (assembly GCF_010894435.1). Lineage (NCBI taxonomy): Bacteria > Pseudomonadati > Myxococcota > Myxococcia > Myxococcales > Myxococcaceae > Pyxidicoccus > Pyxidicoccus trucidator. Next base: position 9,047 of record NZ_JAAIXZ010000015.1, read on the forward strand.
GTCGTCCGCGCCCGCCTCCAGTCCCTCCACGCTCGCCTCATCCCCGGCGCGCGCGGACAGCATGATGACCGGTAGCGAGCGGGTGCGCGGCTCGTCGCGCAGCGCCTTGAGCAATCCGAAGCCGCCCAGCCGCGGCATCATCACATCCGTCACCACGAGGTCGAACGGGCCATGGCCGGCGATGAGGTCCAGCGCCTGCTCGCCGTCCTCCGCCGTGACGACCTCGAACAGGGTGCCGAGCACGCGCGCGAGGTACTCGCGCAGGTCCGCGTTGTCGTCCACCGCCAGCACGCGCCCGCGCTTCCCGTCGGCGGGGAGCGGCTCTCCACGGGGAAGTGCCTCCGGGCGCGCGGACGGGCTCACTCCCGCGCCCTGGTCGGGGAGCCAGCGCAGCGCCTCCTCCACGAAGGTCTCAGGTCCGGTCGCCGTCGACTCCCGGGTACGCGCGGCGCGGAGGCGCGCGCTGGGGAGGTGCTCGCTCCCCAGTGGCAGCGCCACGGTGAAGGCGGTGCCCCTCCCCTCCTCACTGTCCACTCGCACCTCGCCCCCGTGCAGGTGCGCCAGCTCGCGCACCAGCGACAGGCCGATGCCGCTGCCCTCGTGGGTGCGGCTCCGGGCGCCCTTCACGCGGAAGAAGCGGTCGAACAGGCGCGGCTGGTCCGCGGCGGGAATGCCCGTGCCGGTGTCCTCCACCGTCAGCAGGGACTGGCCCCTCTCCTGGCGCAGGCGCACGGAGATGCCGCCCTCGAAGGTGAACTTCAGGGCGTTGGACAGCAGGTTGAGGACGATTTTCTCCCACAGCTCCCGGTCCACGAACACGGGCGCGGCCAGCGGCGGGCAGTCCACCGTCAGCACCAGCCCCGCGCGCTCGATGGCGGAGCGGAAACCACTGGCCAGGTCCACGGTGAGGGTCGCCAGGTCCACCGGCTCGAAGCTCGCCTCCAGGCGGCCCGCCTCCAGGCGCGAGAAGTCCAGCAGTGTGTTGACGAGCCGCAGGAGCCGCATGGCATTGCGGTGCACCAGCTCCAGCTCCCGCCGCTCGGCGTCACCGAGGCGGCGCGACGCGAGCAGGTCCTCCACCGGCCCCAGCATCAGCGTGAGCGGCGTGCGGAACTCATGGCTCACGTTGCTGAAGAACGCCGTCTTCACCCGGTCCAGCTCCGCCAGCGCTTCGGCGCGGCGACGCTCGTCCGCGTACGCGCGCGCGTTGCGCAGCGCCCCCGAGACTTGTCCCGCCAGCAGCTCGAAGAAGGACTGGTAGCCCGCGTCGAGCGCGCGGTTGGGGCTCACCCCCGCGACGAGGACACCCAGCGGCGTACCCTGCCCCTCCGCGGCGAGGGGGAGCACCAGCGCCGAGCGCACCGCGTCTCCCCAGGGGCCGCCCTTCACCGAGACGCGGCGCTCGACGTCGTCCACCCGCACCGTCTCGCCCGCCGAGGCCCTCGCGAGGGGCCACCCCGTGTCCTCCCCGGTTGCCAGGTCCACGATGGAGGGGCTCGCGGCTCCGCCCGCCGGAAGTCCGACGGTGCCGCACAGCGTGAGGCGCTGGCCATCCGACGAGCGCAGGTAGAGCAGCGCGAAGGGCACATCCAGCCGGTGTCCGGCGAGGGCCTCGGCCAGCCCCTGGCAGGTCCGCTCCATGCTGTGCGTCTCCCCGGCCTGGGCGGCGAGGTCGCTCAGCAGGCGGAGGCGCCGCTCGGAGATGACCTGCGGAGTCACTTCCGTACACACCGCGAGCATACCCATCACCGCGCCCGAGTCGTCCTCCGCGGGCGCGTGGGACACGTCGAAGTAGGCCTCCTCGCGGTAGCCCGAGCGCTCCAGCAGCAGCAGCAGCGCCGGCAGCCAACTGGCCACGCCCGTCTCCATCACCTGCCGGATGACCGGCCCCAGCGTGTCCCACGCCTCCGCCAGCGTGACGCGGATGTCGATGCCGAGCGCCGCCGGGTGCTTGTCTCCGATGAGCCGCGAGTAGCCGTCGTTGTAGAACTGGGTGAGCTGGGGCCCCCACGTGAGAATCATGGGGAAGCGCGAGGCCAGCATCGTCTTGACGAGCACCTTGAGGCTCCGCGGCCAGGCCGACGGCGGCCCTACCGGCGTGGACCCCCAGTCCCGCGCGCGGATGAGCTCGCGCAGCTCGCCAGGGTTGCCCAGGGCATCCAGCCAGGCCTCCCGCGCGGAGCCCTGCGGCACGGCGCGTTGCCGTGGAGTGTCCTGCCTGGCCTGGTCGTCCATCGTCCCCGGTCTCCTCCTGCGTTGCTGCTGCCGTGAGTCCACCTCCAGCGGCTGGCGCCTCCGGGAGCCCACTCGGGCCCACCGACTGGAGGGCATATCGGTAACCACCGTTCCGCGGAGCTGCTCCTCCCAAGGGCACCCTGACGGGCCCTTCTGGGACGCTGGAATGAAGAAGCTGTCATGTGCCCGACGCTCGGGGCTGTCCACCCGGAATCACCCGGCAGGCAGGGAGGCAGGCGGCGGCTCCCACGCAGGCCCGCGCCGTCGCAGCCCGAAGCCCGCCTGGTCCGTCAGCGGGGCCCGGGACGCTCCGAAACACCCCGAGTAGCGCCGAGTGGTACTCCCTGTAAGGCCGCCCTCGGAAAATTGGCTCAGGAATCGCTCGTCGTCCTCGTCGCTCACCTGCTCCTTCCTCCAACATCCCCACCTTCCATGCGCCCCACCATCGCGGTCATCAACGGCGAGCAGTACTGGCAGAGCTACTTCCCCGACTGCGAGGTCGTCCCGCGACGGCTCCAGGACGCGGCGTGGGTGCTGCGGGACGGGGAGCTGTGGTGCCTCAACCGCGAGGCGGCGACGCGCATCGACGGAGTCTTCTGGCGCGTGGGCGCGATTCGTCCGGACCCGCGACACCGGACGGTGCTGGACGTGCTGCGCCTGAGCGGCGTGCCCTGCGTCAACCCCGCGTCGGCCCTGGCCCGCTGCCAGGACCGCCTGTCCATGCTGGCCGAGCTGCGCGCCGCGGGGCTGCCCGTCATTCCCTTCGACGTGGCCCTCGGCGACGACATGGTCCGCCGCATCGCCCGCCCCGCCCCCTTCGTGGTCAAGGTGGGCAACCACCACGGGGGCTATGGCAAGGCGCTGGTCCGCAGCGAGGCGGAGTGGTTCGAGGTCGCCGACCTGCTGTTCGCCGCCAATGACTACGCCGTCATCGAGCCGTACATCGACTACCGGCGGGACGTGCGCTGCCTCGCCATTCGAGACAGGTATTGGGCGATGGCTCGCGAGGGCGCGGGCTGGAAGGCCAACGTGCAGACGCGGAAGCACCAGGTCATCGACCCGCCGGAGGCGCTGGTCGGGTACACGCAGCGGGCCCTGGAGCACCTGGGCGCGGACATCGTCGCGCTCGACTTCCTGGAGACCCAGGAGGGGGAGTTCGTGCTGCTCGAGTGCAACGACACGCCGGGCCTGTCCGGCTTCCCGGAGGTGCTCCGCGAAGAACTGGCGGAATGTCTCCGGGAGCGGATGCGCCGGTGAGCCGGGGGGCGGCTATGCGGCGAGGAAGCCGCCGTCGACGGAGAGAGGCGTGCCGGTAACGTAGCTGGCGCCGTCGGAGCACAGCCAGAGGGCCGCGCTGGCGATTTCCTCTTCCGTGGCCATCCGCCCCATCGGGTGCTCGGCGACGAGTCCCTGGACGAGCTCCGGGGCGAAGGTCTCCGCCTGGCGCATGCCGGCAGTCCGGGTGACACCGGCGCAGAGCGCGTTCACCCGGATGCCGCGAGTCGCATACTCGAGCGCCACCGAGCGCGTCAGGCCCACCACGGCGTGCTTCGAGGCGACATAGGCGTGGTGCGCGGCCCTGCCAGCCAGGCCGTAGATGGAGCTGAGGTTGACGATGGCGCCGCCTCCGGACTGGAGCATCGCGGGGATTTCGTGGCGCATGGCGAGCCAGACGCCCCGGGCGTTGATGGCCATGACGCTGTCCCAGACGTCCTGATTCGTGTTCTCCAGCGAGGCCATGTCGCCGCCGCTCCCGGCGCTGTTGACGGCGAAGTCCAGCCGGCCGAAGTCCTTCAGGGTGCCTTCCACGGCACGTGCCACGGAGGCGTCGTCGCGCACGTCGGAGGGAAAGAAGCGGACCCGGGCGCCCTCGGCTTCCAGGGCCGCGCGGGCTTCACGCCCGGCGTCTTCGCCACGCGCGGCGAGGACCACGCTGGCGCCCGCCCGGGCGAAGGCTCGCGCCGTGGCGAGGCCGATGCCGGAGGTGCCTCCGGTGATGAGTGCCACCCGTCCGGTGAAGTCATAGCGAGTCATCCAGGTTTCCTTTCCGAGCCCAGCCCGTTGCGGATGAACAGGACCGCCTGGCGGGCCAGGGCCCGGCGGCGCTTGAGGTTGAGCCGCTTGCGCAGGGAGTCCGACGCGAGGACCTCGTGGAGCTCGGCGCCGAGCTCCTGGAGGACCACGTCCGTCAAGCCAGGGCCGATGACCGTGGCGACGAAGCGCGTGGCGATGTCCAGGTCGGACGCCTTCAGGACACCGCTCCGGGCGCCCTCTTCCAGGACGGCACGGAGCTCGATGATTCCGGCCTCGCAGATGGCCTTGTAGAGGCCGCGGACCTCCACGACGGCCGTGGGCGCCGCGGCGGCCGCGGAGAGGCGGGCGAGGCGGGGGTGCTCGACGAGGAACGCCATGCCCCGCTCGATGAAGGTCTCCAGGCGCGTCCAGAAGTCTCCGTCCTGGCTCGCGGCGCCGACGAACTCACGCTTGCGGCGCGGGGCCTCCTCCGTGAGGAGCCAGCGGTACAGGTCGAGCTTGTCCTCGAAGTACTGGTAGACGCTGCCCTTGGGGATGCTCGCGCGGCGAGCAATCTGCGACAGCGAGGCCTCGGTGTAGCTCCGGTCGGAGAACTCGACGATGGCCTCGTTCACGAGGCGGTCCCGGCGCTCGTCCGGGAGGCGGAAGAAGGTGGGCGTGGGCATGTGACCGGTCAGTCATATGACCGACCGGTCGCATTGGCAAGGGGAGTTTCAAGACTCAACAGGGCAGCGCGACGCTTGTTCGAGCGTCACCCGCCCTCATTCCCGGCCGTGGTGACGGACTGGACGTTGAACCGGGTGGGGCTGACCGACAGGCATTGGACGAGCTGCTCATGGGCCCTGTCGACGTAGTCCTGGACCTCCAGGGGCTTCGACTCTGCATCTGCTTCCAGTCTCGCTTGATTGCAGAGCACCGGCCGCAGCGTGAGGAGTTCCTTCAGCGAATCGGCCAGGGACGTGCGCTGCTCCGCGACTCGGGCGCGCTTCTCCTCGAAAGTCCTGAGCTGAGCCGCGTCCTGAGGCGGCGTTCCCGCCACCGGCGCTTCCAGGGTCTTGATCGCCTCCAGCAACCCGCCGGGCGGCAGTGACTCATCGTCGAGCAACTCTCGCACTTGCGTGAGATTCGACCCGGCCTCCGCCCCCTCACTCATCAGGGCCTTCAGCTGGAAGGAGGCGCGTTGAACCTGCGCTTCCTTCTTTCGAAGGCGGTTCGCGCATGCAGCCAGATGCCCCGCGTTGTGAAGGCTTGCAAGCCGTTGTGAGGCGAGGGCCTGCTGGACGAATGTGCGCTCCCCACAGTTCAGCCAGGAGTCAAAGCCCGTGAAGAAGGCCAGCGCTGCCGCCCCCGTGATACCTGCGTAGGTCCAGTGCCGCTGCACGGTGTCGTTGGACGTATTCGGCCCCACGCCTGCCGCGATGACCGTCACTCCCGCGCTGATGAGCTGGCCAGCCTTGAGGAAGCCGGCTGTGAATCCGCAACGGCGATAGGCAGCCAGCGCATCATTGTATGCTACCGCGCAGTTGCGCGCCTGCGCGGCCATGTCACGGTCCTCCAACAAGGGAGTGGGGATGATCTGGGCCGTACCCTCCTTCACCTCTTCCACGTCCGAATAGCTCATCGTCCCATCATTGACGCTGCTGGGCATGACGATTCCCTGGCGAGAGGCGGATGCGTTGTTCTTACATGCAGTCAGGGTGAGCAATAGAGCAATCACTTGCAGTTTCATGAAGCCTCCGCTTCGGGTGATCCGCCGTCTGGAGCAATCCAGGAACCTGGGACGTCAATCGTCAAATGGCATGAGGCCGCTCGTGACGAGGGCGAACCTCTGCGTCGTCCCCACGGAGAGTCGGGTGGGATTCACCTCGAGGGTCCAGCGCCCATCCATGATTGGGGCGACCACGACCTCGACGTTGTCCACCCGATTGGGACCGTTCCTCGCAGCCATACCGGAGGGGTCCGACCTGTCGAGGCTGAAGGGAAAGTGCACCGCTCCGTCGGGGGACACGAGCATGAGGTCCAGGTCGTTCCGGAGCGCGGGCGTGGAATCATCTACACCCGCGCCGTTCGGCTCGGAAGCAGGGTCCGTCCACACCACCGTCACACGGATCGGCCCACCGTCAGACCGGAGCGTGCGCCTCAAGGGTGTGCCGGCTGAGACCTCGGAGAGTTCAACCAGGTGTTGACCCGTGCGTGCAATCACATGCCCTGCCTGGAGCGAGTGGATGGCCCCCCACCCAAACATGGGGTCAGGCCCGGGGGCCCCCCCGTCCACTGCGGTGTGGATGAGCACGGCCTTCAGCTCGGCGGATGAGGCGCTTCTGCCACGCCTTGCTTGAAACTGTTGGAGCAGGAGCGCTCCAATCCCAGCGGCCGTCGGGCACGCCATGGAGGTGCCACTGATCTCCGTGTACGCGCGGTCGTCTTCCGCCGAGACTGACAACAGGCTTTGCCCATTCGCCACGAGGTCAGGCTTGATGCGGCCGTCATCCGTTGGCCCCCAGTTACTGAAGTCCGTCGTCCGGATGGGCATGGGGGCCCCGCCATGGTCCTCGATGGCGCCAATGCAGATGCTGTTCTTCGCCACGCAGAGCCCTGTCACCGTGTCGAAGCCCCGCTGCGCGCCTTCGGAAGCGTCCGGAGCACGAACCAGGGCGGAGCGGACCCAGATCAGCTTTCCTGTCGTGGAGTCCCTCCCAAGGCTGTAGTGGACCACGGGCTGGAAGCTGGGAGCATCACTCCGGTCATTTCCCGCGGCAACGAACGAGGACAGGTGTGGGTAGGCAGCGAGGACGGCGTCGAGCTGGGCTTCCGTCGAGGTGTACTTCCCGAATTTGAAGTCCTCGGTCTCGCTGAGGCTCGGGTCTCCCCACCAGAACCATGCGCCATTCCGACGTTCCCATCCTGAAGAAGGGCCATAGGAGTGGTTGGAGATCTGCACGTCCCTGGCAATCAGCGGAAGCTGATTCAAGGCCTCGTGGAAGTCGAAGCTCCACAGCCTCACGGAGGGGGCCATGCCCCGGGCACGCGAGTCGACACCGCGCGCCGCGATGGTCCCCGCCACATGGGATGCATGCGTGCTGGGCGGGCGCTGCGTCCGGATGGAGACCCGGGACGTCAGGTGGCTCGCGGAGCGGGTGAGGAATTCGGAATGGCTTGCCCGGATGGCCCCTTCATCGAAGACCGCGGCGACAATGCCCGAACCATCGAAGCCCGGATAGGTGGCCATGAATTCCGGCACCAGGTGGAGGGAGCGGGCGTCCTGGTTGAAGGGTCTCAGTGCCCAGAGCTCGTCGACGTCAGGGGGCCGAGCCAGCTCGATCCACGCCACCCGGTCATTCGCCTTGAGCGACTCAAGCACCTCTGGCTCTGTCGACTTGAGCTCGGCTGCGACGGGCACCGTCGCGCGCGTGGCGATGGGCCGCTGGAAGTGCTTGCTGACGGACAGAGGCAGCTGGTTGCCAGGCGTGATGAGGGCCGTGACCTCCAGTTCCACGAGCTGCGCGCGTTTGACCGGGGCCCCCGCCGCGACTCCCGCGTCTTCTTCCGCGGACATCGACAGGAGCCCCAGGGACTTCTCGTCCGCCGGGATGCCCGCATCCGCGATGTCCACTCCCGCGCCCGCCGGCTCATCGTCCCCGGCAATCGAGTTCAGACTCAAGAGCGAGACACAGGCGATTCCCGCTCCAATCCATCGAATGTGAAAGGGCTGCTTCATGACTGACATCTCCTGCATGCGTGCGGCTTAGAGGCTTCCTGCGTCGTCCCTGACCGGGGCTTCGCTGACGGAGAGCGCCTTGTGGATGGCGAGCGAGTGGGCGTCATGCAGCCCCCCATCCCGCTGGGCGTCACGAAGCTCCGTGAGAGTGGGCAGGTCTTCGAGGGGCGGCTGCTCGTCGGGCGCCCCTTCCCCTGCCGGGCTGGTGGCCATGGCCTCGGGAGAAGCCATGGGCCCTCGAGGTGTCCTCCCTCTCCATCGCGAGGCCCGGACGCCCCCATCTGGAAGGACAGGGAGGTTCGCCAGATAGCCGAACGTGGGAGTTGGAGCGAAGTACTGGGTGACCGGGAGGGCGTCGACCGTCATGTCGAACTTGTTCACGATGTTGGTCGTCGCTCCGAAGAACTTCCCCCCAATCTGTACGACGGACTGCGCCGCCTGCCCTTCGACCTTCACCTCCTTGAGCTCACGGGAGGTGATCTGGGTGAGCACCACGCCGGTGATGTAGCGGACCTCGCAGGTGCGCGCCGGGAGACGCTGGCGCATGATCTCCACAATGTTCGCGCACTTCGCGGGATCCTTCTCGGCTGCGATGACAGGGTCGGAGATGCTGAATTCATAGGCATGATCGGCGGAGGAATTGATTCCGCCGACCACATGCTGGAAGGACAGCGCGGCCTGCCCCGTGACCTTCTTCAGGGTCAGCGCGTCGATGCCCGGGCGCGAGTCCACCTCACATCCGGCAAGTTGGTGCTTGAAGAGGCGCTCGAATTCGAAGTCACCCGCATCGGGCGAATCGCATGAGACACCCTCCCGCCTTGCCTTGCGGACATAGAGCGTGGAGAGCGCGTAGGAAGGATTGTTCCGCAGCGAGGAGATGGCTGGCGCCGGGAAGCGGTTGCCGATCATCTGCTCGTACGTGTAGTCCTCCAGGAGCTGGTCTTGGAGACGGGGCACCACGCCTCCATCCCGTTCGAGCGAGCCTCCCTCGGGAGGATGGGGGCATCCCGAAGTAGCCAGAATGGCCGCCACGGACATCGCCAGGATGACTCTCGGTAATACGTTCATCGGGCACTCCTCCTCGGAGCGCGTACTCAATGCCCTTGAAATTGTTGCGCTGCGCCTCCTAAAGCAGCGCGCGTACCAAAGGGCAGTCTCAGCAATTCCATTGACTTGCGCGGCTGCCCTCGTACCCACGGACAGTGGACGTGATCGCAATCGCGCGATCGCACTCACAGCGCCTGCCAGGTCGGGATTCACACCAGGAGCATCCACGCCTCATGCGAGGACGCTTCCCGGGAATGCGATCGCACTCACGCCCTCTTCAAGCGGCGGCCTTCACGGAACCCCATGGTTTCTCAACGCCCACCAGATGGCGCGCGCCTTGCTCTTCACAAACATTGCCAGCGGAGGGCAGCCCCGGAGGGGACATGCGGTAGGCGGATACGCAGGTCAGCGACTTCCGGAGGGCGCCACGAGGGCATGGGGGGCGTCTTCGGCAGGTCCGGTCGTCAGGGGCAAATACACCCCGAAGCGGCCGGGCCTGCCGAATCGACGTTTCTCGCGCTCGGCGGCCTCGCTCAGCCGCCGAAGCGCTCGAAGTAGCGCGTGAGTTGTTTCACCGCCGTGCCCCGGTCCGCCGACACGCGGGGGGCCACCCGGTGCGCGAGGGACACGACCTCCTCCGCCGTGCGCGGCACCGGGAATTGCGCCGCTCCGCTCATGTGAAACAGCAACAGGGGCTTGAGGTACTTCTCGTTCAGCTCCTTCTGGTCGTCCCACGTGCGCGGCGCGTGCTGGTGGTCCTCGATGAAGGCCCGCACCGCCGTGGCGGCGACCTGCGTAGCCAGTCCTTCCCAGTCATCCCCTGGCGCCAGCCCCTCCACCGGCGGGCGCGGGGCTTCCTGGGGCAGCGGCGCCACTGGCAGCAGCGCCCCCTGCTCCAGCGCTCGCCGGCAGGCCTTCGCGTCGATGCTTCCCTTCACCGCCTCCCTCGGCAGGCGCTGGACGAAGTTGGCCAGCTCCCGGAAGTTGCCCTCCCAGCGGTGTGCTCGCAGCAACTCCAGCGACTCTGGTGTGAGCGTGTCGTAGGCCGTCACCCTCTCGCCCAGAGAGCGCGTGCGCAGGTACGCGGCGAGGTCCTCCCATCGCTCCCTCAGCGGGGGCACATCGATGACCTGGATGGACAGCCGGTACCAGAGGTCCGCCCGGAACCGCCCCTCCAGCGTCGCGGCCCGCAAGTCCTTGTTCGTCGCGCAGACAATCCGCACGTCCGCCCGCTTCGGCCGGCCGTATCCGCCAAGGCGCTCGTACTCGCCGCTGTCCAGGAAGCGCAGCAGCATCGGCTGGACCTCGGGCGGCATGTCCGCCACCTCGTCCAGGAACAGCGTGCCTCCGTTGGCCCGCTCCACCGCGCCGATGATCTTCTGCGTGGCCCCCGTGAAGGCCCCCTCCTCCGCGCCGAACAGCTCCGAGCGCAGCAGGTCCTTGCCGAACATCGAGCAGTTCAGCGCCACGAAGGACCCGCTCCGGCCCGAGCGACGGTGGTACGTCCTCGCCAGCCCCTCCTTGCCCGCCCCCGAGGGCCCCAGCAGGAGGATGCGGATGCTCCGCGCGGCGGCGTCCACCACCTCGCGGTGCGCTTCCCGGATGGAGCGTGAGGCCAGGATGAGCCCTTCCTCGCGCGTCTGCCGCTCCGCCTCGAACAGCAGGTTCTGCCGGCTGACGTACTCCCACAGCTGCTGGAGCACCCGAGCCCAGCGCCGGTCCATCGTCTCCTGCAGGGAGAGGCGCAGCTCGCGGCCTCCCGCCACCGGAATGCGTCCGGGCTCGTCCGCGAGGGTCTCCGCCCCCTTGCCGCCATGCAGGGAGACCGTGGCGGGAATCCCCACCCGTGCCAGCCAGTCCTGCACCGCCCGCACCAGCCCCGGGCCGAAGTCCTCACTCCCAGACCAGGATGCGTCCGCCGGCCCGCCATCACCCCGCTCCCGATGCTCGGGCGCCGCGAGCTGCAGGATGACGGACTGCCCCGCGGGCACCCGCACCGTCTGGCGCCTTGGCAGGAACAGCCAGCTTCCGTTGCGGCTGCCCACGTCGCGCACGCACACCGTGCCCCCCTCCACCCAGACGAGCGCGTGGTTGGCTGAGACGCTGGGCGACGCGAGGGCCACTCCCCGCGGCGGACGCTCCAGGCCCGGCGGCACCTCGCCTGAGAGGTCCGCTGCCTCCGGCTGCCTGCCGGCCAGGAGCGCTTCGCCTTCCACCAACTCGATGGACTCCGCCCCCAGCTCCGGGGCCTGCAACACGATGCGCGTCAATGCAGTCCTCCGACGGTCTCCGTTCCACCCCCACCGCACTCCCAGCCCGCCATCCTACGTAATCGCACCACGAATCCCGATACCGGGGGCCCGCCTCCTTCCCCCAGATGACCGTGGCGCGCGTGCCTACTCCTCCAGGAACCGCTGCATCGCATCCGGCATCCAGCGGAACACCGTCTTCTCGCGAGCAGTGGCACCCAGCCGGGCATAGAAGGCTCGCGCGGAGGCGTTCTCCGGCCGCATCTCCCACCGAACGGGCAGCCCCTCCGCGGTGCCGACCTCCGCCAGGTGCCGCATCAGCGCCCGCCCCAGCCCCGCCCCTCGCACGCTCGCGCGCACGTACAGGTCGTCCAGCCGGATGACGCGCGAGTTCGCCCAGGTCATGAAGTCCACCGTGTAGGTCGCGAAGCCCACCATCCCCTCCGGCCCCTCCACCAGCGCCGCCCGCAGCAGCGGCGGCCGCGCGCCCAGCGCCTCCCGCAACCGGTCCTCCGTCGCCAACATGAACTGCGCGCTCTCTTCATGCGCCGCGAACTCGCGCAGCAGCGCCAGGAGCACCGGCGCATCCGCCTCGGTGGCGACGCGCACCTGGAAGATGGAGACCTGGGTCAGCTTGTCGGAGGACATGTTTTTCGCATCCCACGCGGCTGTCATTTTGCCAAGCCGCTGCACCCGGGGGATTCTGACGCCCACGGTCAGTCCGGAGGGGGAAACGTACCGTGAACTGGACTCCTCGTTCGTGCTGGCCGCCGCGCCGCCTTGCCTTGGAGCCAAGCCCCGTATGCGCATCGCCGTCATCGCCACGTACACCCATCCCACCCGGCTGCGCGTCAAAGAACCTTCCATCATGCAGTCCTCCGTGCCGGAGCTCATCGCCGGCCTGTGCCCTGCGCACGCGGAGGTGGAGATCTTCAACGAGAAGGAGACCGACATCCCCCTGGACCGCCACTGGGACCTCGTCTTCTTCTCGTACCTGCACTCGTACTACGAGCACACCAAGGTGCTCTCCACCCTCTTCCGCGCGAAGGGGATGAAGACCGTGGCCGGCGGACGCCACGCCAGCTACTTCCCGGATGACACGAAGGAGCACTTCGACGCGGTCATCACCGGCGAGCCGGAGGCCAACGTCCCCGCCCTCGTCGAGGACTTCGAGAAGGGCCAGCTCCAGTCGCTCTACAACCGGCCCTCGCTCGGCCCCACCGCCATCAAGCCGTACCGCTACGAGCTCATCGACTTCACCCAGAACAAGCTGCGCCTGCCCGGCATCGAGGCGTCCCGCGGCTGCCCCTTCACCTGCAACTTCTGCGTCCTCACCGGCAACGAGCGCTACCGCTACCGCCCCGTCGCCCACGTCATCGACGAAATCCAGACACGCATGCACTGGAACCCCAACTTCCTGGGGCTCATGGACGATGCGTTCATCTTCCTCGACAACAACCTGGGCGGCTCGCCCAAGTACCTGCGCGAGCTGTGCGAGGCGCTCATCCCCCTGAAGAAGACCTGGGGGTGCGCGCTCACCTTCAACGTCCTCAAGGACGAGGCGCTGGTGAAGCTGATGGCGAAGGCCGGATGCCGCTACGTGTACACCGGCCTGGAGTCCCTCAATCCCGACTCCCTCAAGGCCATGAACAAGGGGCAGAACAAGCTGAGCGAGGTGGATGCCGTCATCCGCCGCGTGTTCTCCGCCGGAATCCTGCTGTCCTTCGGCCTCATCGTCGGCTCGGACGGGGACACCAACGAGTACCTGGAGAAGCTGCCCATGTACCTCGCGGACCTGAAGTACTTCTCCGTGACGTTTCTTGGCATCGTCTGCCCGTATCCGGAGACGCCCTTCTTCCGCGAGCTCCAGGCCGAGAACCGACTGCTGCCCGGCACCGTGAGCCGGGACTATGACGGCTACACCCTCTGCCACCAGCCGAAGAACCTGCACCCATCCGAGGTGGTGGAGCACTTCAACCGGCTGTGCCTGGAATTGGGCAGCCTGCCCAACATCGCGAAGCACTACTGGTCCAAGCTCACCATGAGCGACATGCCCCGGTACAAGCAGACGATTCTGTTCTCCGGGCCTGAAATCCTGAGCATCCGCAACCCGGTGAAGAACAAGGCACGGCGGTACATCGCCGGCCAGGATTCTCTTGAGGAGTGGGACGTGCGGCAGATGCAGACACTGGGCTTGCAGCCGCAGCGCCTGACCTGAGGCGTGTCGCGTCCGGGGGGGCTCCGCAAGCCCCCCCGTTGCTCAGCCCGCCGCGACCTGAGCGCCCACTCCGGACTCCGCCTCCAGCCGCTCCACGCGCCGCAGCTCGGCCTTCGCGTCGATGGAGGTGAACACCTCCCTGGCGCGGGTCAGCAGCTCCGGCCGCCGGTGCGGCAGCGCCGCCGCCGCGTCCAGGTACGCCACGCCCGTCTCCCAGCGGTTGGGCGTGGCCTCCAGCACCTTGAAGGCGCGCTGGAACAGCGGCTCCGCCGCCTTCGCGCCCTTCTTCAGCGCCTTCGCCCGCGCCGTCACCCGCATGGCCGGGCCCCGCAGGTACGGGTACAGCTTCCCCAGCGCCCGGGCCTTGAAGGCGCAGCGGCGTACAATCGCCCAGAGCTGCTCCTTCGGCACCGAGACGGCCCCCTGCTCCAGCGCGAAGAGCGCCCCCTCCGCCGCGTCCACCAGGCCAATCTGCAGGAAGGGCACCAGCACGTGGTAGCGCCAGAGCGCCTCGTCCGCACGCACCGCCATCAGCGCCGCCTCCTCCACCTGCTGCTCGCGCACCGCCACATTCACCAGGTGGTTGAGGCTCGCGCACTGGTTCGCCAGGTCCTGCACCTCGATGCTGATGCGCAGCCCCTCCTCCAGCTCCGCGCACAGCTCGCCCACGTCCCCGTCCCCTCGCAGGTAGCGGCACATGGGCACCCACGCGTGCGCCCAGCCCTGGTGCATCAGCGCGTTCAGCTCCACCCCCACCCGCCCCATCTCCCGGTAGTTCCGCTCGGCGACCTCGAAGCGCGCGGCCTGGAACTGGCTCGTCGCCAGCATCATCAGCCCCGTCTGCACCTCCCACATGTCGCCGACCTGCCGCAGCAGCGCCACCGCCTCCTCGCCGTACTGCGTCGCCCGCGACTGCTCATTCGTGAAGATGGACAGCGTCGCCAGCCGGCTCAGGGCAATGCCCTCCGCCGCCGCGTCTCGCGAGAGCCTCGCGTGCTTCAGCGCCCGGTGGCACCACGTGCCCGAGCGCTTCAGCAGCCCCGAGCCGAACAGCAGTGAGCCGTAATAGCTGCTCGCCAGGGCCAGCCCGTACTCACTGCGCGAGCGCTCCGCCATCGTCGCGGCCACCATCGTCGCCCACGTCAGCTTCCCGATGTCCGCGAAGTAGTAGATCTTGATGAGCGAGATGAGCGTCGACAGCTGCTTCAGGTACAGCGGCAGCCGGGAGCCGAGCGGCCGCACCAGCCAGGGGAAGACGCCGTAGAGCAGGTGCAGCCCCAGCGCCAGCACCGTGCGCACACCCAGCGCCGCCAGGTTGCGCGGCATCGTGCGGCCCATCAGCACCAGCGCCGTCTCCAGCTCCTGGATGGCCCGCTTCGACTCGCCCTTCTCCTGGTGCGCCCGCCCCAGCCCCAGGTGGATTTCCGCCTTGCGCGACTCCTGCTCCTCGTCCGCCAGGCACTGCTCGAACATCAGGATGGCGCCCGCGTAGTTGCCCGCCTGCAAGAGCGTCTCCGCCAGCTCCTGCATCACCCGGCGCGTCTTGATGAGGACCTCGTCCGGATCCAACGCCACCGTGCCGCCCAGGACCTCCATGGCCCGGTTGTAGTGGTGGATGGCGTCGTCGTTGGCGTACTGCTCGCGCGCGCTGCGAGCCGCCATCAGCGTGTACTCCAGCCCCTTCACCTCATCGTTCCCCGCGAGCGCGTGGTACGCGAGGATGCCCGCGGACTTCACCGGGTTGTCGCCCGCCCGCGTCTCGATGAAGCCCGCCATCCGGCGGTGCAGCTCCTCCCGCGCCGACACCAGCAGCGTGTTGTACGCCACGTCGCGGATGACGATGTGCTTGAAGATGCAGGTGAAGGGCTCCTCCACCTCCAGCAGGATGAGCCCCAGCTTCGTCAGCGTGTCGATGGCCTCGCGAATCCGCTGCCGGGTCACCGAGCCCGGCGCCAGCTCCGCCACCGCCTCCAGCGTGAAGATGCGCCCCACCACGGAGGCCACCTTCACCACCAGCTTCTCCGTCTCGCTCAGCAGGTCGATGCGCGCCAGCACCACGTCCTGGATGCTGTCCGGCAGCTCCAGCGCCTGGAGGCTGCGCTTGCGCTCCATCCGCTCCGCCCCCGGCGACACCGGCCCCAGGTAGCCGCCCTCCACCAGCCCCTGGACGATGGACTCGGCGAAGAACGGGTTGCCCTGCACCTTCGCCAGCAGCATGTCCTCCAGCACCGTGTCCGGAGGCTCCATGCGCAGGTGCAGCCGCAGGAGCGCCCGCGTGTCGTCGTCGTCCAGGTTCGCCAGGTCCAGGCGGTGCAGCCCGGGCAGCCCCTTGAGGTTCTTGAGGTGCTCGCCCGGCCGCATCGTCACCAGCAGCGTCACCCGCAGCGGGGCCAGCCGCGCGGCCACGTACTCGATGAGGTCGACGGAGATGTTGTCCGCCCAGTGCAGGTCCTCGAAGAACAGCAGCACCGGCGTCTGCTTCGACAGCTTCTCCAGCAACTGGAGGATGATCTGGAAGAGCTTCTGGTTCTTCCGGCGCGCGTCCAGCTCGCGCGTGACGGGCTCCTCCTCCAGCGGCAGGCCCATGATGCCCGCGAGCACCGGTATCCACTCCGGCCCGGTGTCCTCCAGCCCCTCGAAGCCCTGGCGCAGCTGCGCCAGCTGCGTGTCCAGGTCGGCTCCCTCATGCAGCCCGAAGACCTGGACCAGCACCTCCTTCCACGGGAAGAAGGGGGTGAACATCTCGTACGAGTAGCAGATGCCGTAGAGGCTCCGCGCCCCGCGCCCCTCCGCCTCCTCGACCACCTTCGCGCCCAGCCGCGACTTGCCGATGCCCGCCTCGCCAGACACCACGCAGATGCGGCCACTACCGTCGATGGACTCCTCCACCGCGGTGCGCAGCGCCAGCAGCTCGCCCTGGCGGCCGACGATGTCGCCCTTGCCCTTGATGAACAGGCTGCGGCGCACCTCCGCCTGGAGCCGGTACACCGGCACCGTGCGCGCCACGCCCTTGAGCTTCGCGTCCTCCACGAACTCGGTGGCGAAGCCGCTCTGCTGCAGCTTGCGCTCCGTGTTGCCGTCGATGTGGATGCCCGTGCCCCGCCCGTGCGTCATCAACCGGGCGGCCAGGTTCACCACTTCGCCCAGCGCCGAGTAGCCCTTGCGCCACGGCGAGCCCATGTCGCCGAAGTACGCGTGCCCCGTGGCGACGCCGATCTGCAGCTCCTGCACGAAGGGGAAGTTCTCCCGCTCGCGGATGAGCTTGCACGCCAGCCGGCTCGCCAGCACTTCCTTGCTCTGCAGCGCCGTGGGTGCGCCGAAGATGACGTAGAGGACGTTGCCCTTGTCCGTGAAGTCCGTCATCAGCAACACGCCGCCGTGGTGCGCGCTCTCCCGCTGGACGTACTCGTAGAAGGTGTTCAGCTCGCGGGTGAACTCCTCCGCCTGCTCCGGCTTGCTGCTGTTGGTGAAGCGCAGGAAGAAGCAGGTGACGTCGCGGAAGTCCCCGCTGAACTCCTGGTGCGCCGTCGTTATCTTCGTGAAGAGCACCGGGTGCAGCAGCAGCGCGCAGCGCCCCACCAGGTCATCCCCACCGCCCAGCGCCAGGGACGGCGGCGGCTGGGACTGGAGCGGCGCGGATGGCTCCAGGCGGTACGCGCCGTCCCGGACCTCGCCCTTGCGCGCGCCCTCGGGCAGCAGCGCCCAGGCCTCGGGGCTCAGGAGCACCTCGCCCACCGTGGCGCGCTTCTCCGCCTTCACCGCCTGCTCCAGCGGCTGGCCGATGAGCGCCGGGTGCATCCACATTCCCGTGGAGCCGAGGACGATGCGGTGCGACTCGCCAAAGCCGATGCCGATGCGCGAGGACACGGTGAAGCGCTGGCCCAGCAGCTCCAGTTGAGCGAAGCGCAGGAGCCGGCGCTGCACGCCCAGCGCGCACCGGGCCGCGCGCTGCACCACGCCCGCGTCGTCCTCGCCCGGCGCGGGCTCGAAGCAGGCGAGGATGGAGTCTCCGGCGAACTGGTAGATGTCTCCGCCGTGGTCCTTCACGACGTCGATCATCTCCGTGTAGTAGCTGGTCAGCAGGCGCTGGAGCGCGTCGATGCCACGCGGCCCCGCCTCGCTCAGGCTGACGACGATGGGCGTGAAGCCGGCGATGTCCAGCAGCAGGATGGCGCCCCGTACCGGCTCCACCGGTGGCAGGGAATGCGCCTCCGTGTGCTCCAGCCTGCGGAGCACCGCGCCGGGGATGTACGGCACCAGCGACGCGAGGATGGGGTCGGTGTTCGCCGGCAGCATGGTGGCGCCCTCAGCCCAGCATCTCGAAGCGGATCCAGGCGGCCACCACGCCCACCACCGCGTAGAAGAAGATCTCCACCGTCTCGGATAGGGGCTGGGCCTTCCTCAGCGCCCCCCACACGTGCACCACCACCATGCCCACGCACACCAGCCCGATGAGGTCGAACAGGGCCGGCTGACTCCCCGGGTCGGGGATGAAGCGCACCACCGTCAGGATGATGGCCAGCGCCACCGCGCCCAGGCACCTCGCGAAGTACACCGTCAGGTCGGTGTTCCCCTCCTGCGGCTTCCACCCGAACCAGCGCGCCCACGTCAGCGGCACCAGCAGCAGCGGCAGCGCGTAGACCGCCAGGAAGAAGGCCACGGAGACCACGAGGAACCAGCTGGCGAGTGGATGTTGGGCACTGATCATGGTGGCGCACGAGAGACGACACGGCCGCCCGTTTCTTGAGCGGCTCCGGACGTTTCCCCCCTGTGTACCATTCTAGACGTTCTGGAACGCGGTTCCCACGTGCCGCACCAACCCGTGAAGTCCTGGGAATTCCAGCGTTAGTGGGCGGACAGGCGGCCCGACTCCCGGACGGACTCCCGGATGAACTCGGCGACCCGCTCCAGGGAGTCCGTGCGCTCCAGGTCCGAGTGGAAGCGGCGGAAGGACTCCGGCGGGCCGTAGAGGATGACGGGCTTGCCGTAGCGCAGCGCCAGGCTGGCCTCGGACGCGGTGCCCGCCCCGCCCGGCAGCGCCACCAGGGCATGCGGGGTGAGGACGTTGATGTGGTTGCGGCTCAGCGGATCCGTGCCCTGCTCGCCGCTCAGCGGCAGGTGGGTGTAGATGGCCAGCTCCACGCCGGGGTTGGGGTAGCCGGAGCGGGGGCGATATTCCCCGCCGTCCACCGTGCCCGGGACGATGCCGATGGAGATGCCCCGCCGGCCCTCCACCTGGACGAAGGCGTCCGCCGCCACGCGCATGACGCCGCTACCTGCACCGGTGAGCAGGTCGAAGCCCGCCTCGGCGATCCACCGGACGAGCGGGATGACCCACTCCTCGTGGCCCTCCTTGCCTGATCCGAAGACGCCGATGATCCGCCGTTCCCTGCGCATGGCCTCCGTACCTCCACCACTTTGACCTGCCCGGCCCCCAGCATCTTCCATGCTTGGACGCCGCACCCGCCGCAACCGGTTCACTTCCCCACACTGAGGCCGCCAGGCGTTCACCGATGGAAGGATCCACCCCCGGACAGAGGCCACTTTGACGCTTGCAGGACGGCTGGCAGGACACCGTCCGTCACCAGCGTCGGGCGCCCTCCTGTCAGACCCCCTCTCTACCTTGACGCTCACGAGCCAGGAGGTCGGCCATGTTCGACAGTTGTGGGGGATGTGAGCGTCTCGGCCGCGCCGGGGAAATCTTCGACTGGTGCGCCAACTGCGAGCTGTCCCTGTGCCCGGGGTGCATCGCCCGCGGCTGCTGTGACAGCGAGCCCGCGAGGTCCGGTCTCGCGGCAACGCTGATGCTTCCCGAGCCGCCCCCGGACGTGGGGCCCATTCCGCTGCCAGAGCATTTTGGGGGCCGCTGCTGTACGCGTGCCCGCGCCGTGGCGTGCTCCTGCGCCTTCCATTGGGTCTGTGACTCGCATGGCGACCAGCACATCGGCACCCACGACTGAGCGCCCTTCCCCGCGCGCGTGGGGAAGAAATCTCGTGAAGCCCGTTCAACGCTCGTGAGCATTGGAAGGTCTCCGGAGTCTTTCCCATCCAACGGGTAGGATGATGAGCCCTGCGTTTCTCTCCGACATTTCGAGACATGCTCGTTTCTTGAAAGAGTCGGGAAGGCCGATAGCGTCCGGGTGTCGCGGGGGGGCTCGCACATGATCACCATCCTGGGACGCAGTCCGGTCCATGTCCGTTTGCTGGCGCTGGTCGCCGCCGCCGCGGCCAATAACGCCGAAGTCCTCATCCAGGGCCCGAGCGGGGTCGGCAAGGAGCTGTACGCGCGGCGCGTGCACGAGCAGAGTCCGCGCGCGCCCCACCCCTTCATCCCCGTCAACTGCGGCGCGCTGCCCCCGGACCTCTTCGAGAACGAGCTGTTCGGCCACGTGGGCGGCGCCTTCACCGGGGCCCGCTCACGCAACCGGGGACTGGTGGCGGAGGCGGAGCACGGCACGCTGTTCCTGGACGAGGTGGACGCGCTGCCCCTGGCCAACCAGGTGAAGCTGCTGCGGCTCATCCAGCAGAAGGAGTACCGGCCGCTGGGGGACGCGAAGCTGCACCGCTCCAACGTGCGCATCATCGCCGCCACCAACGCGGACCTGCTCGCGGAGACGCAGGCGGGCAACTTCCGGTTCGACCTGTTCTTCCGCCTGCGCGTGCTGCCGATTGAAGTGCCACCCCTGCGGGAGCGGCCGGAGGACATCCCTCCGCTGCTGGAGCACTTCCTCCAGCACTACGCAGCCGAGTATGGCCAGGCGCCCGTCCGCTTCTCGCCGGATGCCATGGAGCGGCTGCTCACGTATGCGTGGCCGGGCAATGTCCGCGAGGTGGAGAACTGCGCGCGGTTCCTCCTGTGCACCCGCGCGGGGACGCAGGTGGGCGTGGAGCACCTGCCCCTGCTGACGGAATGGACGCCCGGGGCCGCGCGGCTGGAGGCGCAGCGCCAGTCCCGCGAGTCCTTCCAGGCGGCGAAGCGGCGCGTGGTGGAGGCCTTCGAGCGGGCGTGGGTGGAGGAGTCCCTCACGGAGCACGAAGGCAACATCGCCGCCGCGGCCCGCGCCAGTGGGAAGCACCGACGCGCGTTCTTCGAGCTGATGCGACGGCATGGGCTGAAGGCGCGCTCGCGGTAGACTGAGGGCCAGACACCGAGGAGTCGGAGGCCGCGAAGAGGCCGAGGCCTCGTCAGGACTTCGCGCCCTTCCCTGCTCACCTCTTCCGGAGATGGCCTGCTCCATGATGCCTGGTCCCGTCCTAGTGCTGGCCTGCCCGCGCTGCGGGGCGCTTCACCGGTGTCATTCGCTGGCGTCCGGCAACACCTTCGGCGCCATCGTCTGGACGGATGGCTGGCGCGACGCCCCGATGCTGCCGCTGCCGCCCCTCATCTCGCGGTGCGCAGCCTGCCACCGGTTCTTCTGGGTCGGGCGGGCGGAGCGACGGGGCGCGCTCGGGACCTCCAAGTCCGTTCTGGAGTCCGCCACCGTCGTCACGCTGGAGTCCGTGGGAAAGCGCCGGGTCGAGGTCATGCACCTCGTGCGGCGCGCAATCGGCGAGGACCTCCAGGAGGTGAAGCGGCGCATCGACCGGCTGCCGACGGAGCTCGGCCGGTATTTCCACCAGGGCGAAGTCAGGGAGCTCGCCGCCCGCTTCGAGGCGCTGGGCGCCCGGGTGACGCTGCGGGAGGAGATGTCGCAGGTGTGGCGCTCGACGACGCCTGTCGGGTCGGAGTCGGCACCCCGCGTGCGGGACCCGGATGAGGCGGGGTTCCTGGAGGCCCTCGCGGAGGGGCTGGCACAGGAACAGGACGAGGAGCGCGAGCTGCGGCTCCAGGCCTGGTGGGCGGGGAATGAGCCGTATCGCCAGGGCACGCCCTGGGTGCCGTTCTCCCAACGCTCCCAGGGGGCAAGGGACAATCTGTGCGCGCTGGTGGCGCTGTGCGCGCCGGATGATGTGACGCAGCGGTTGTTCAGGGCGGAGGCGCTTCGAGAGCTGGAGCGCTTCGATGAGGCTCGGGACATCCTGAGCGGAGAGTTCCCAGCGCCACTGGACCGGGTGGCGGCCTACATCCGGGAGCTGGCCACCCAGCGCATCGCCGAGGTCCAGCAGCTCGGCATCGCCGCGGCGGGACGGGCGTAGTCCCTGCCGGTCAGCTGCGCTGGGAGAGGAGGGCCCGCCGTTGGAGTCGAGCCGCCGGACGCCCGCCTACGGCCAACTCATCCCCCGGTACAGCTGGTGCTCTCCTCGTCCACGTCTCAGTGCGTGGGGATGACGTCTTCCCGCTACTGCCCCAGGGTCGGTCGCCCTCGCGGGACATCGTACCGGGGGCCATGGCGTGGGCGGTCGTGAGAGGGATTGCGTGCCCCCGGAGCCCGCTCGGCGCAGGTCCTCGAGGGCATGAGGGCTGGCGCGCACCCGCCACGCAGCACGGCCGGGAGATTGGCCAGCGGGCCCGTGTTGAAGCTGTCCTGGGTTGAACGGCCTTGCCCGGGTCCCAAGGTTGTCGCTGAACCTGTCAGGGGGCGGCAATGAAGAGCATGAAGAGCTTCCAGGCGTTGATGGTGGTGGGCTTGCTCTGGGGTGCCGGAGCCCTCGCGCAGGACGACGACGCCGACATGCGGGGCCTCACGGTGTCCGCGGGCGGCGGGGTGGAAGGCTACAGCGGAGGGCTGGCGCCACGCATCGACCCGGGCGCGGCCTACGGTGCCACGTTGACCCTCAAGCCCTCGAGGGTGCTCGGCTTCGAGGTGGGCTACAGCGGCGCGGTGAACACCCTCGACCTGGATGGGGCCGAGGACCTGGTGGGGAGCCCGGGCATCGTCCGCAACGGCGCGCAGGCCGTGGCCACCGTCGGGCTCACCGCCAGCCCCGTGCAGCCCTACATCCTCGGGGGTATCGGGGTGAACGACTTCAACGTGCGCCAGGGTGCAGAGGCGCTGGGCTACGCCGACGACACCGTGGGCTCCGTGCCAATGGGAGCGGGCCTGCGCTTCTACTCCGGCAACTTCTCCGCTGACCTGCGCGGCAACTACAACTTCCTCTTCGATGAGGAGTTCGCCCCGGGCGTCCCGGTGGCGGAGCAGGATGTCCTCGACGTGAACTTCGTGGACGGCGGCAGCTACAACGCCACGCTCAGCATCGGCGCCACGTTCTGAGCCGCCTCCCTCCCATGGCTACCCACGAGAGGCACTCACTGGAGCCTGCGTACTGGCAGCAGCTGCTGGCCACCCTCCTGCTCTCGTTGGCGGCCGTGGGCTCGGCCTTCAGCGCCTGGCAGTCCTCGCGCTGGGGAGGGGTGCAGTCCGTGCACTTCGCCAGCGCGTCCGCCGCGCGCGTCGAGGCGATACGCGCCTTCAGCAACGCCAGCGTCCAGATGTCCTATGACGCCAACACCTTCGTCCAGCTCGTGCTCACCGCCCTCCAGGGGGAGGAGCAGTTGGCCCGGATGGTGGGCGAGCGCTTCCTGCGCAAGGAGTTCAGGCCCTTCGCGGAGGAGTGGCTGGCGCTCAAGCCGCTGAAGAATCCGGACGCGCCCCCCACCCCCTTCGAGCTGAAGTCCTTCTCCAACGCCCAGTACCAGGAGGGCCTCCGGCTGGAGCAGCGCGCCGAGCAGCAGACGGAGGAGGCCAAGCGCGCGAATCAGAACTCCGACGACTTCATCCTCTCCACCGTCTACTTCGCCCTGGGCCTGTTCTTCGGGGGACTCGCCACCAAGCTGCGCAACCAGCGACTCGTCACGGTGCTGCTCGTCTTCGGGGTGCTGGGGAGTCTGCTCGGGCTCCGCCAGGTGCTGCTCCTCCCGTTTCACTGACCTGGGTCGTCGGCCAGGTCATCCAATGGGCCCTGCGCCATCGCCCGGTAGTACGGCACGACTTCGACGGCCAGCACGTCGCGCAGCTGCTGACGTGCGCTGTCGTAGTCTCCGGCCCGTTGGCAGCGGCAGCTGGACAGAGAGTTCCCGAACCGGGGCAGGCTCGCGCCCGGCTCCGCACTCGCAGTGCTCAAGCTCGCGACAGCACATACCGAGCGACGCGCTCCCGCTACCCGCTTGGAACCTTGAAGCCGGCATCCCTTCGGGCCTGGTCGATCAACTCCCAGAATCCACCGGGCCCGGTTGCTTCAAACCACGAAGATGCACAAGCGTCGCACCGGCCCCGCTCGGGTAGGCCCCAGTCAAGCTCGTAACCACCTCTGGGGCTTCTCTCCGCCTTCTCGATGTTCCGGAGGGCTCGGTCACGACACTCCTTGCAAAGCATCACGGCGGAGCCCCAGCCGTCGAAAACGACATGCATCTTCTCAAACCGGTTCGCCTCAACGGCGTCAGCAATATGCTCGCAGCATGAAATGATGCCCTGCAGCCCGTGAGTCGAACACTGAATCACACGCTCACTCCTGTCTTCACTCCAGTACGTCGCGAGGTCATACCGCTTGCGACGTCAGCTTCGTGCCGACCGCCGGCTTCCGCATCCGTTCAAGCCCGTCGCCCCTGCACAGCTGAATCATTCCCTGCACGACTCCTATCGCTTCACGGCTGCCCCTGATTCGTCGCTCACCTGCGGTGGCCGCGAAGTGGACGGCCGGCTCGAACAGGGTGGAGGTTTTCGTCCACCCCACTTCCCGCAGTGATCCCACAGGGTTGCGCGCGAGGGGTGGAGGTTTTCATCCGCCCTCCCCCATCCGAAGCCTCCAGACGCGCCCTTCAAGTGTGCGGGATCACGTTGATCCGCCAGCCCGCACGCCTGGGCACGCGCGTTGCTGTTGGGCCCGGGACGGTTCCGCCGCACCAAGGGGGTGTGGGTGGACAGGGGCAGTTCTCGGGCCCGGGGGTATGGCTGTTGGCGACGTACGCGGCGATTTCGGCGGTGGGACAGGGGCTACTGGCCCTGCTGGAGCAGGCGTGTCCCAAGCCCGAGTTCGAGGGCGCCAGCTTCCGCCTCTACCAGGCCGCTGACTTCAAGACGCCCATGGACGAGGGCGTCTCCCTCTTCCTCTACCGCGTCACCCCCAGCACCACCCGCCGCAACCTCCCCGGCCGCGTGGACTCGCAGGGCCGCCGCACCCGCAGGCCCCTGCCCCTGGACCTCTATTACCTGCTCACCCCCTGGGCGAAGACGGCCGTGAAGCAGCACCGGCTCCTGGGCTGGGCCATGCGCCAGCTCGAGGACACGCCCACCCTCACCGCCAGCTTCCTCAACCACTACGGCTCCTCCGAGACCGACACCTTCCTCCCCGACGAGACGGTGACGCTCGTCTACGACCCGCTGTCCATCCAGGACATGCTGAACATCTGGGAGCCGGGGAAGCCCAACATCCAGGTGTCCGCCACGTACATCGCGCGGATGGTGGGCATCGAGTCCGGCATCGCCGACGAAGAGGCCGGCCCCGTGCAGACGCGCGTGCTCGCTCCGGGGAGGTTGACCGAGCGATGAGGCCCCCCATCCACGTCATGGAGCGGCTGTCCCGCATCGCCCCCCTGGGCGTGCGCTTCCTCGACGAGGCCACCGGCGCCCTCGTTGGTGACGGCCTCCAGGTCTCCGCCTTCCCCGTGGGCCTCCCCGCCGCCCGAAGGGCCTCCGTCGTCAACCGCTCCGGCGTCCATGTCCTCATGGACCTGCCCGGCCTGAGGGACCTCGAGTACGCCGATGGCGACGCGGGCGACGACGCGTGGTGGGCCGCCCTGCCCGCGCGCCGGCCGTACACCGTGGAGGTGCGCGACACGCAGGGACGCTTCCTGCCGTGGGCCTTCCGCGCGGAGCTGCCCCACCGGGGCCTGTTCGTCCCGGACTGCGTGTCCTCGCCGCTGTCTCCCGTGTCCCCGCTGTCTCCGGCGGACGGGCCCGCGGTGCCGCTGTTCTCCGCGCCCGCGCGCCAGGCCGCCGTGCCGCTGGCCGTGCTGCGCGCCGAGCTGTGGGACATCGAGGCGCGCGTCCCCGCCGCGTGGACGCTGGTGGAGGTGACGCCCCCGGGAGGCGGCACCGCGCGCGGCATGGCGGATGAGCTGGGGCGGCTCGCCCTCTTCTTCCAGTACCCCGAGCCCGAGGACTTCATGCCGGGCTCGCCAGCGGATGCCTCCAGCTTTCCCGCGGGGCCTCCGCTGCTGGAGCAGAAGTGGAGCTTGCAGGTGCGCTTCCACTACGCCCGACGCACACCCGTGCCGGAGCTGCCGGACGTGTGCCTCACGCTGTCCCAACCCCCCGCGGGGGTGTGGAAGGACACGGGCAGCCCGCTGGAGCTGCTCGAGTCAACGCTGCGCTACGGCCAGGAGCTCGTCCTGCGGACCCAGGACGCGCCGGGCTCCCGGCTGTGGATCACCCCCACGGGTTCAACTCCCTAGGAAAGACCGATGCCCGAATATCTTGCCCCTGGCGTATTCATCGAAGAGACGAGCTTCCGTGCCAAGTCCATCGAGGGCGTGAGCACGACCACCACGGGCTTCATCGGCCCCACACGCTACGGCCCGGTGGACCTGGAGCCGGACCTCATCACCAGCGTGGTGGAGTTCGAGCGCGTCTACGGCAACCGCCGGCAGCTCGCCTTCCCTTCGGGCGTCACCCTCCACAACTACACCTGGCACGCGGTGCGCGCCTTCTTCGAGGAGGGCGGCAAGCGGCTCTACCTCAGCCGCGTCTACCGCCGGCCCGACAACAAGTCCTACACCGGCCTGGACCCGGACATCTCCCTGGTGGGCGCATCCCCAGCCTCGGCGCCCTTCCAAGACGGCCATGCCCGCGCGCTGCTGGACTCCACCGGCGGGACGGGGACGTTGGCGCTGGCCGCCCGCTACCCTGGCTCGGCCGGCAACCTGCGCGTGCGCTACACGCTGCGGGTGGGGCAGAACGTCCTCTCCTTCGAGAACGGCGCCCCGCGCGTGGGCGCCCTCCTGGAGCGCGACGTGGTGATGATGCGGGACATCCAGTCCCCCATCTCCCCCGTGCCGGGCAGCGGTGAAATCTACCTGGCCGAGTGGGACCAGGACGTCCAGGACTGGAAGTTCACCGGGGGCGCGAGCTCGCCGGTGTTCCTGTCCACCCTGACGAGCGGCGCGGGCTTCGAGATTCGCGTCATCACCGCGGCGGTGACAGTCATCCCCACGGACGACCCCGCGTCCGCGCAGACGTGGGACGGGCTGGCGTTGGACCCGCTGCACACCCGCGCGGGGGCGGCGGACTCCATCAGCGCGCGCTTCGGCTACGACGCGGACGATCCGACGAAGAACCGCGACGTGCCCATCATCATCGACACGCAGGCGCTGACCACGGGCGTGGCCGTCCTCAAGGCGTTCCTCGACGCCAGCCTGACCAGCCCCATCATGAGCCCGCCGCTGGACACTTCGCTGGAGGACCCGGACTCCACCGAGTCGTCGCGCTCGCTGGAGACCCTGCTCAAGGGTGGCAGCGACGGCCTGCGGCCGCTCGCGGACGACTACGGGGGCCAGGCCATTCCCAACACCACGCGGAAGACGGGCCTCATCCAGTTCGAGGACCTGGAGGACATCTCCATCGTCGCCGCGCCGGGCTCCACCTTCGGGTACGAGAATGGCTACGGCACCAACGCCGCCACCATCATCAACCTGCTCATCTCCCACGCGCAGCGGATGAAGTACCGCATCGCCGTGCTGGACAGCGGCAACGGGCAGACGCTGTCGCAGGTGCGTGCGCTGCGCGCCAAAATCGACACCAGCCACGCGGCCCTCTACTACCCGTGGGTGAAGGTGCTGGACCCCGTCACGCGCCAGCCCATCTTCCTGCCGCCCAGCGGCTTCGTGGCCGGCATCTACGCGCGCAACGACGTCAACCGCGCCGTGTACAAGGCCCCCGCCAACGAAGTCGTCAATCTGGCGCTGGGCTTCGAGGCCAACCTGAGCAAGGCGCAGCAGGAGGTGCTCAACCCCGAGGGCATCAACGCCTTCCGCTTCTTCGAGGGGCGCGGCAACCGGCTGTGGGGCGCGCGCACCACGTCGTCCGACCCCGAGTGGAAGTACGTCAACCTGCGCCGGTACTTCGCGTACCTGGAGCGCTCCATCGACAAGGGCACCCAGTGGGCGGTGTTCGAGCCGAACGGCGAGCAGCTGTGGGCGAACGTCCGGCGGACGATTGAGGACTTCATGCTCAACGAGTGGCAGTCGGGCGCGCTGCTCGGGGACAAGCCGGACAAGGCGTACTTCGTGAAGTGCGACCGCAGCACCATGAGCCAGAACGACCTGGATAACGGTCGGCTGGTCTGCCTCATCGGCGTGGCGCCGCTGCGCCCGGCCGAGTTCGTCATCTTCCGCATCGGCCAGTGGACCGGCGACCGGAAGTAACCCTCCAGGAGATTCCACATGGCCGTCTTTCGTGATCGCCCCTATGTGCAGTTCAACTTCCTGGTCGACCTGGGCACCGGCACCACCGATGGGCCGGATGCGGGCTTCCAGGAAATCTCCAACGTGGGCATGGAGGTCACCGTCGCGGAGTACCGCAACGGCAACGAGAAGGAGAACAGCGTCCGCAAGATTACCGGCCTGAACAAGGCCACGGACGTCACCATGAAGCGCGGGGTGATTGGCTCGCTCAGCCTCTACCGGTGGTTGGATCAGCTCCGCAACGGCGACGCCAACGCCCTGCGCACCGTCACCATCCAGCTCCAGAACGAGGACCACACGGCCGTGGTCCAGACGTGGAAGCTGCTGCGCGCGCGCATCATCAAGCACGTGTCCGGCCCCTTCAACGCGAAGGGCACGGACGTGGCGATTGAAGAGCTGACCATCGCCTACGAGCGGCTGGAGATGGAGTGACGTGAGCCGCCCCGCCGCCAGACGCCTTCCCGGCCTCCGCTTCGAGATGCAGGCGCCGCCCGTGGCGGACGCGCTGCCTCGGATGGACGTGGCCGCCTTCGTCGGCTTCGCCGCCTCCGGCCCGCTGCACGTGCCGGTGGCGGTGGAGGACGTGGCGGACTTCGAGGCCGTGTTCGGCGCGGCGCCCCTGCTGGCCTGGGACGCCGAGCGGGGCGAGCCCGTCCACGCGCAGCTGGAGTCCGCCGTGCGGGCCTTCTTCCGCAACGGGGGCCGGCGGTGCTGGGTGGTGCGCGTGGCGGGGCCTGGCGCGAAGACGAACACCTTCCCCGTGCCCGGGCTGCTGCGGCGCACGGAGGGCGGCGGAGTGACGGCGGCGCTGGCGCGGGCCCGCTCCGAGGGGAGCTGGTCCGACGGCGCGACGGTGGCGGCTTCCATCCAACGCGAGCCGGTGGAGCTGCTGGACTGGAGCAGCGTGGACGGCGCAGGCGCCGAGCTGACGGTGACGGCGCCCGGCGGCGTGTCCGTGGGCGACCTGCTGCGGGTGAGCTTCGAGGGCACCGGGTGCTCGCTGCTGGTGCCGGTGGAGTCGGTGGAGCCCGTGGCACAGGAGACGGCGCTGACGTGGTCCGGCCCGGTGTCGCGGCGGGTGACGGCGCGGGTGCGCTCGTCCCAGGCGCTGTGGCAGCAGACGGACGTGGCCCCGGTGGACGACACGCCCTTCGTCTCGTGGCTGCGGGGCGAGGGCGACGAGGTGTCCCTGGACGTCACCAAGGTGACGGACCCGGGGCCGGACGCGCGGCCCCGCGTGCTCACGCTGACGTTGGATTTGGAGGCGAAGGACGCGCCTCCCGCCGGCGCGGTGCTGCGCATCGTCGACAGCGCCACCGGGGAGAACTGGCTGCTGGTGGAGTCCGTGGAGCTGGGTCAGGCGGAAGGCGGCGCGGTGCTGGTGTCCGGTGGGGTGTCGCGCCTGCTGACGTCCTCGCCGGTGGAAGTGGCCTCCGCGCACGCGTGGTGCGAGCGACTGACGCTGGGCCTGTGGACGCGGCGAGGCGAGGAGCAACCGGCGCAGCTGGAGCGGCTGGGCTTCTGTCCGGCGCACCCGCGTCACTGGGCCGCGCTGCCCACCGACGTGGAGCGGGCCCGGCACGAGGACCAGGAGACGCTGCCCTCGCGCCTGCCCGAGGAGCGGCTGCCGCAGGACTGGCGCCAGGGCGTGCCCACCGAGCGCTTCCCGCTCGCCGGGCCCGGCGCCGGGGGCGAGGCCTTCTCCATTCCCCTGGGCCTGACGGACCCGCCCACCGCGTACGTGGGCTGCACGCCGCCCGCCGGAGACTCGCTGGAGCGCGATGGGCTGGCGGCCTTCGGCGCGGATCTCTTCCTGGACCCGGACGTGAAGTCGCTGGGTGTCGAGTCGCTGCTGGCACAGGCGGACTTCCTCCGCTACCAGAGCAGCCAGCCCCGCTCGCTCCGGGGCATCCACGCGGTGATGGACCGGCTGGACGCCACGCTGGTGGCCGTGCCCGACGCCGTGCACCGGCCGTGGGTGCTGGCCGGTCGCCCCGACGTGAAGCCCGCCCTGCCCGCCCAACCGCTGCCGGAGCCGGCGTGGGGCACGTTCCTGGACTGCGCCCTGCGGCCGCCTCCCGCACCCGAGCCCTTCGTCGCTGAGCCCGAGGAGCCGTCCTCCGGGCAGGCCTTCACGCTCGACTGGGGAACGGTGCCCGGCACGGACGTCGTCTACGTGTTGGAGGAGGCCACCCTCCGCGACTTCAGCGACGCCGCCGAGCTGTACCGGGGGCCGCTCTCCGCGCGCACCCTGTACGGGCGCACCGCCGGCACCCGCTACTACCGCGTGCGCGCGGAGCGTGGCGGCGTCACCGGACCGTGGGCGGAGGGCCTGGACGTCACCGTGGCCCCCCAGGCGCGGTGGCACCTGGTGCCCGTGTCCCAGTACGACGTGGGGCCCCTGCTCGCCGTGCAGCGCGCGCTGATGCGGATGGGGTGCGCCCGGGGCGACCTGCTGGCCGTGCTGTCCCTGCCCGAGCACTACCGCGAGGCGGACGCCATGGGCCACGCGGCGACGCTCCAGTCCCCGCTGGGCGCGGAGGAGGACGGCGTGCCTCCGCTGGGCTTCGCGGAGGAGACGGCCCTCTCCTACGGCGCGCTGTACCACCCGTGGACCTTCGTGTCCGAGGAGGGGCGGCCCGGGGTGCCCCGGCGGCTGGCTCCGGATGGCACCGCGTGCGGCGTGCTGGCGCGGCGGGCGCTGGAGCGCGGGGCGTGGGTGGCTCCGGCCAACGAGCAGTGGAACGGCGTGGTGGCGCTGAATCCGGCGATGAGCGCCGAGCGGTGGCTGGATCTCCAGGAGGCGCAGGTGAACGTGGTGCGCCAGGAGCCCCGGGCCTTCCTCACGCTGTCCGCGGACACGCTGGCCACGGACCCGGACCTGCGACCCATCCACGTGCGGCGGCTGCTGTCCCTGCTGCGCCGGGCCGCGTTGAGGCTGGGCTCCACGTACGTCTTCGAGCCCAACGACGCCAGCTTCCGCCGCCGCGTGCAGCGCGGCTTCGAGGAATTGCTGGGCCGGCTCTTCGTGCGCGGCGCCTTCGCGGGGAAGACGCGCGAGGGCGCCTTCCAGGTGGTGACGGGCGACGCGCTCAACACCCCCGCCCAGGCGGAGCAGGGCCGCTTCTTCGTAGACCTGAAGGTGGCGCCGTCCCAGCCCCTCACCTTCCTCAACGTGCGACTCGTGCAGAGCGGCGACCGCGGCACCGTCACGGAGGCGCGCTAGGCCATGGCCAACCAGCAGGACGAGACGGTCATCGCCCCGTTCACCGCGTTCGCCTTCGCGGTGGAAATCGACATTCCCGGCGTCAGCCCGAAGGCGTGCAGCGCGGCCTTCGCCGAGTGCGACGGCCTGGAGATGACCATGGACGTGAAGACCATTCGCGAGGGTGGCAACAACGGCCGGCAGATTCGCCTCGCTGGCGCGCTCAGCTTCGGCCAGCTCACGCTCAAGCGCGGCATGACGGCCAACGACGAGCTGTGGAAGTGGTTCGAGGCGATGCGCACGCGCCCCCGCCTGCGCGCCAGCGCGGAGGTGGTGGTGTTCGCCCCCGGCCCCCAGCAGAAGGAGCGCGCGCGCTTCGTCCTGTCGCGCTGCCTGCCGGTGAAGCTCAAGGCGCCGCCGCTCAACGCCAAGGACGGCATGGTGGCGATTGAAGAGCTGCAGATTGCCTACGAGTCGCTCAGCCGCAAGACGGTCTCCGAGGGAGGCGCCTAGCCCATGTCCGACGACGCCGCGCCGCTCGCCAAGGCGAAGCTCATCCAGCTCGACTCCAAGTTCGAGAACCCCATCGACGAGAAGGAGACGTCCTGCGAGGTGCAGTTCAACCCGGAGACGCTGAAGGTCTCCTACGCCAACCAGGTGCAGCAGCCGTCCGGCGGTGGAGACCAGCGCGGCACGCCCACGCAGCAGTTCGTGGGTGCCGGCACCACCAAGCTGGCCGTGCAGCTGTGGTTCGACGTGACGGGCCAGCCCGAGGACCAGGGCAACGCCGTCGACGACGTGCGCAAGCTCACCGAGAAGGTGGCCTTCTTCATCACCCCGAAGAAGGAGGGCGACAAGTTCATCCCGCCCGCCGTGCGCTTCCTGTGGGGCAGCTTCCGCTTCGACGGAATCATGGAGGGCCTGGAGGAGTCGCTGGAGCTGTTCTCCGCGGAGGGCCTGCCCCTGCGCGCCAGCGTGTCCTTCACCCTGTCGCAGCAGAAAATCGACAAGTTCTTCTTCGCGCCCACCGCGAAGCCTCCGGCGGGCGCAGGCACCACGCCCAGCGGCAAGCCCGCGGGCACCGCGCCGATGACGCCCGCACCGGCGGGCTCGACGATGCAGGGGCTGGCGGCGGACCAGGGCAAGGGCGGGAACTGGCAGGCGATTGCGACCGCGAACGGCATCGAGAATCCGCGAAAGCTCGCGGCCGGACAGCTGGTGGACCTGCAGGCGGGACTCAACGTCGGAGTGAGGCGGTAGGGGGATACGCATGGCCGTGGTCATCAACGAGATGGAAGTCGTGAGCGCGCCGCCTCCGGCCGCGTCGTCGGGTGGCGGCAAGGGCGAGGAGAAGGCCCCTACGTCCGGCGTGCAGCAGGCGCACGAGCTGGGACGCGGCCTGGAGCGCCGCCGTGAGCGCATGGAGCGCGTGCGCTCGCACTGAGCCGGGACAGCCATGGCCGACGGAAACTCCGACAACAAGCTCCTCGCCGCCCGCCCCACCCTGCGCGTGGACGGACGTGAGCAGGCCGAGCTCTCCGCCGGCCTGATGGAGCTGTCCATCGTCGAGACGGTCCAGGGGCTGTATCGGTGCGAGGCCACCTTCGGAAACTGGGGCCCCAAGGACGGGGAGACGGGCTTCCTCTACTTCGACCGCGCCCTGCTCGACTTCGGCAAGCCCTTCGAGGTGCGGCTGGGCACCACCGACGTCCTCTTCGAGGGCCGCATCATGGCGCTGGAGGCGGAGTTCCCGGAGAGCGCGCCGCCCACGCTGACGGTGCTCGCGGAAGACCGACTTCAAGACCTGCGCATGACGCGGCGGACGACGACGTACGCGGACGTGAGCGACGCGGACGTGCTGCGGCAGGTGGCCAGCAAGCACGGGCTGACGCCGGACCTGGACGTGTCCGGGCCCACACACAAGGTGCTGGCGCAGGTGAACCAGAGCGACCTGGCCTTCCTGCGCGAGCGCTGCCGCGCGGTGGACGTGGAGCTGTGGGTGGAGGGGCGCACCCTGAAGGCGAAGAAGCGCGGGGCCCGCTCCACCGGCGAGGCGCTGAAGCTGGGGCGCGGAAACGAGCTGACGGCCTTCACCGTGCTGGCGGACCTGGCCAACCAGCGCTCCGCGGTGACGGTGAGCGGCTGGAGCGTTCAGGACAAGGACGCGGTGACTCACGAGGCCGGCCCGTCCGTGCTGGGCGCGGAGCTGGGCAACGACGAGAGCGGCGCGAGCCTGCTGTCCTCCAAGCTGGCCGAGCGCAAGGAGGCGGTGGTCCACACCGTGCCGCTGGGCAGCCAGGAGGCGCAGTCCCGCGCGGAAGGACTGTTCCGTCAGATGGCCCGGCGCTTCGTGGTGGGACGCGGCACCGCGCAGACGGACGCGCGCCTGCGCGTGGGCACCCGGGTGGAGCTGACGGGGCTGGGGCCCCTGTTCAGCGGCAAGTACCACCTGGCCGAGGTGAAGCACCTGTTCGACGGCGCGCACGGCCTGCGCACCGAGTTCCTGGCGGAGCGGGTCGGCCTGGGGAGGGCGTCATGATGGACGGCTCGGCTTGGGAGATGGCGGCGGACGAGCGGGTGCCCGGAGGACTGGGCGGCCGGTTCTATGGCCTGTACCCGGCGCGCGTCACCGACATCAAGGACCCGGACAGCCAGGGCCGCGTGAAGGTGGCGCTGCCCTGGGCCGCGGATGCGGCGGGCGGCGGGCGCTATGAGGCCTGGGCCCGGCTGGCCACGCTGATGGGCGGCAACAACCGCGGCTCGTGGTTCGTGCCCGACGTGGAGGACGAGGTGCTCGTCGGCTTCGAGGCCGGGGACCCACGGCGCCCCTACGTGGTGGGCGCGCTGTGGAACGGCAAGGACGCGCCGCCGGAGAGCATGGACGGCGCGGGGAAGAACGCGAAGAAGGTGCTGCGCTCGCGCAATGGCATCGTCATCACCCTGGACGACACGGACGGCCAGGAGACGCTCACCCTGGAGACGCCCGGCGGCCAGAAGGTGACGCTCAAGGACGGGCCCGGCTCCATCGAAGCCCAGGACAGCAACGGCAACTCGCTGAAGATGGAGGCCAGCGGCATCACCGTGACGGCCTCGGCGAAGGTCACCGTCAACGCCAGCACCGCTGAGATTTCCGCCGGCATGCTCACCGTCAACGCGGGCATGTCCAAGTTCAGCGGCGTGGTGCAGGCCGACACCGTCATCACCAACAGCGTCGTCAGCGCGTCGTACACGCCGGGCGCGGGGAACGTCTGGTGATGGCCACGGCGCTCGCACATCCCGTCCAGTGGGTGACGGCCTCTCCCCTGTGGGCGGGCGTGGACAAGCTCGCGCGCATCCAGGCGCCGGGCATCCTCCAGTTCGACTCGGACCGATTCATGGAGGAGCTGGCCGAGCGGCTCCAGCAGCAGCCCCGGCCGGACCTGACGGGCCTGCTGGTGACGAAGTTCGAGAGCTTCAGCGAGCCCATTCCCGGCGAAGACCCGGTCGACGCGACGAAGACGCCCAAGCTGTATCAGCCCGCGCACGGGCGCTTCTACCTGGTGGCGTCCAGCCTGGTGTGCCGGCTGCCCGGCATGCCGGACCACGTGGTGGACCTGCCCAAGGGGGAGAAGGCCGCCTTCGTGCTGCGCAAGGAGCTGGGCAACGGGAAGGAGGCCGCGTGGGTGCCCGAGGCCCCCGAGAACCCGGCCATCAAGCGCCGCATCTGGAAGGAGCTGGAGTCCACCAAGACGGGCACGCTGGCGAAGGGCGAGGAGCTGCTGCCCCTGTTCCCGGTGAACTTCACTGCGGACGGCAAGCGGAGGCGGATGCTGGTGGGGCTGGTTCCCACGTCCAGCCGCGACACCTTCGAGTCCGCCGAGGCCTTCCAGGATACCGACCCGGCCACGGGCCTGGACCCGGAGAAGATGATTGCCGACGAGGCCGAGGCCCAGGTCATCGTCCCCTTCGAGCAGCTGCTGCTGTGGACGAAGAGCACCTCCGAGGCGGTGGAGGTGCAGAAGGAGGCGACGCGCTTCCTGCTGGTGGACTTCGCCACCCTGCTGGACGAGCGCCTCCACGCGCTGTGGACCCGGCTGGACAAGGACAGCCCGGGGCCCGCGCCGACGGACGCCACGCTGGGCCTGTTCAACCTGCTGACCGGCAACCACCGTGTGGAGGGCAGCTCGGGCGACACCTGGCAGCAGGCGCTGCGCAACGCCATGCGGGAGCGCGCGAACATCCTCAACGGGCGGCCGAACACGCTGAACTACAACCTGCGGCTGTGCACGGAGGTGACCGTGACCGCGCTGCGGTCCGCGCTGGTGCAGGCCGCGACGGTGGGCACCTACTCCCTGCCCTCGCAGCCCGAGCCCGTGTCCAAGCTGGAGCAGCCGGGAGTCACCCGCTACGTGCTGCGCTGCGTGTACCTGAAGCCGGCCTGCGGCGCGCTGTGCCCGCCGCTGGTGAGCGCGCCCTCGCGGACCTTCACGCTGGCGCCGTTCTTCGACCCGGACGCGCCCGCGCGCCCGGTGCGCATCGAGTTGCCGGTGGACACCAGCATCCGCGGGCTGCGCCGGTTCAAGAAGAACGTCGGCTTCACGCTGTCCAAGGGCCTGCGCAAGCAGATGTCCCGCGTGGCCGGCCTGAAGAAGACGATGGATGGCGAGCTCGACGACGGGTTGAGCTTCGACCTGGGAGAGCTGTGCATGTTCTCCATTCCCATCATCACGCTCTGCGCCTTCATCGTCCTGATGATCTTCCTGGCGCTGCTCAACATCATCTTCTGGTGGATGCCCTTCCTGAAGATCTGCCTCCCGAAGCCCAGGGTTGGGTGAGTCCATGGACGCCGGAAAGCTCATAGGCCGAGGCATCAGCTTCCCCCCACGCGTGGGCCCGGACGGGCGCGTGCAGTGGTCCGAGGGCGAGCGCAACGTGCGCGAGGCCATCCAGGTCATCCTCGCCACGGAGCCGCGCGAGCGCCTCCTGCTGCCGGAGTTCGGCGCGGGGCTGGCGCGCTTCCTCTTCGAGCCGAACACCGTGACGACGCGGCACCAGATTGCCGAGCGGATCACTCGCGCCCTGGCGCTGTGGGAGCCGCGCATCTCCGTGGAGTCGGTGAGCGTGGAGGCCGACGCGCAAGACGCCCGGGCCGCCACCGCCACCATTACCTACAAGCTCGTCGCCACCGGGGCGCGCGAGCGGCTCAGCCTGAACATCACGCTCGCGGGGTAACACCACCTTGCCACTCACCCTGCCCACCATCGATGACCGGAAGTACCAGCAACTGCTGGACGAGGCGCTGTCGCGCATCCCCGTCCACAACCCCGAGTGGACCAACTTCAACAAGGCCGACCCGGGCGTCACCCTGCTGGAGCTGTTCTCCTTCCTCACGGAGAGCCTGCTCTACCGCGCCAACCAGATTCCGGAGCGCAACCGGCTCAAGTTCCTCCAGCTGCTGGGCGTCCCCCTGCAGCCCGCGTCGTCCGCGAGGGGACTCGTCGCCTTCCGCAACGAGCGCGGCGGAACGCCCCAGGCACTCACACTGACGGACGGCGTGGAGGTGAGCGCCGGCAAGGTGCCCTTCCGCACCGAGCGCGGGCTGGACGTGCTGCCCGTGGAGGCCGCCCTCTTCTACAAGCGAAGCGTCGCGCCCGAGGAGCGCGTGAAGGCGTACTACGAGGAGCTGTACGCGTCCTTCACCGCCACCACGCCCCCGCTCGCGCCGCTGAACGCGCTCCAGTTCTACGAGACGACGCCCTTCTCGCCGCGCGGCACCGAGCCGCTGGACCTGAACACCCAGACACTGGACCGGGCACTGTGGGTGGCGCTGCTGCTGCGGCCCGCGGACCTGAAGCTGGCGTCGTCTCCGTTGGGGCCGGAGGGTGCCAAGACGCAGCTCTGCGAGCTGCTGAAGGGCAAGGTGCTGACGGTGGGAATCGCGCCCGCCGGAGACACCGGAGGGAGGGACCTGGTGCCCAACGGGCAGGCGCGGCCCGAGGGGTCGGCGGTGCTCCAGTTCCAGCTCCCCCGGTTGCCGCCGGAGGGCAAGCTGCCGGAGTCGGCTGCGGACCGCAACGCGAGCTGGCGCACCCTGGCCACCGCCGAGGTGCCCGCCGAGCCGGTGGTGGTGGACGTCCCCCTGCCCTCCAGCGAGGCCGAGCTGGCGCTGTGGTCGAACCTGGACCCGCTGGAGGCGGGCACCCGCGACTTCCCTCCCGCGCTGGACGACGAGGCGCTGGATGCACGCGTGATTACGTGGCTGCGCATCACCTCGTCCGCGCCCGTGTCCGTGAAGCTCTTGTGGGCGGGCATCAACGCGGCGCCGGTGACGCAGCGCGAGCGAGTGACGAGCGAGCTGCTGCCCGCGGGCACTGGCGAGCCGGACCAGGTGGCGAAGCTGGCGCGCTCGCCCGTGCTGCCGGGCACGGTGAAGCTCACCGTCACCGTCAACGGCACCTCCGAGACGTGGGAGGCGATTGATGACCTGATGAGCGCCGGACCCGAGGTGGCGGTGCCGGACCCGCGCCTGCCGCCGGGCACGCCCGCGTACACCAACACGCGGGTGAAGGTGTTCCTCCTGGACGCGGAGGCCGGCGAGCTGCGCTTCGGCGACGGCGCGCACGGCGCCCGTCCGCCCCCTGGCGCCACCCTGCGCGTGGACTATGACCATGGCGTGGGCCGCGCCGGCAATGTGGGCGCGGGCACGGTGACGAGCGGCCCCGCGCTGCCTCCCGGCATCAAGGTGGAGAACCCGCTGCCCACCTGGGGCGGCGCGGACGCCGAGAATGTGAAGCAGGGAGAGCGGAGCATCTCCCGCTTCCTCCAGCACCGAGACAGGCTGGTGACGGTGCAGGACTTCGAGGCGCTCACCCTGCGCACCCCCGGCGTGGCCGTGGGCCGCGTGGAGGTGCTGCCCGCCTTCCACCCCGCCCTGTCGCCCAACGAGCCCGGCGACGCGCCCGGCGCGGTGACGGTCATGGCCGTTCCGCGCTTCGAGCCGGACCCCGCGGAGACGCAGGGCGCGGACGCCTTCCTGGATGCCATCGCCTGCTGGCTGGCGCCCCGGCGGCTGGTGACGACGGAGATCTTCGTGCGCCGCGCCCAGTACAAGCCCGTCTGGGTGACGGTGGGCCTGGAGGTGGTGGCCGGCGTGTCCCAGGCCGTGGTGCGCGAGGCGGTGAAGGCCGCCCTCACCGCCTTCCTGTCGCCGCTGCCCCCCGAGGACGTGGACCTGCTGGAGCCCACCGTGTCGCTGGCCGGCGCGCCGCAGGCCACGGTGCTCCAGCGGGGCTGGCCGCTGCGCAAGGCCGTGGTGTCGCTGGAGCTGGCGGCCGTGGCCAGCCGCGTGGCGGGCGTGGCCCTGGTGCGCGGGGTGAGCCTGGGACTGGCCACCGGCGCCGCGCAGGGCCAGGTGCCATTGACGGGCCTGCAGCTGCCCCGGCTGGCCGGCATCTCCGTGGCCGTGGGGGACCCGCCGTCCCTGGACGAGCTGCGCGGCACCGGCCCCGTGGCCACCGGCGCGCAGCGGCCCTTCGTGTCCGTGCCCGTCGTGCCCGAGGAGTGCCGGTAGATGGACGCCAACGGCTCCCGCTTCCACCTGCTGCTCGGCCGCGACGACTGGGGCCGCTGCTCCTCCGACAAGGGGCAGCCCCTGGCCGAGGCGTGGGCCGACGCATCCGGCACCGGCGCGGACGTGGCCTGGGATGCCCTGCGCGCGGAGGTGTCCCTGCGCGCCGAGCTGTTCCGCTTTCCCGCCGCGCCCCGCGACGTGCCGCCGAAGCTGGAGGACCGGCGCGGCGCCGCGAGGGACCGCTACAAGAGCTTCTACTGGATTGACCGTGACGGGCTCGCCGTGAAGGTGATGTCCAGCGGCTCGCGGCTCACCAGCACCTTCTGGCCGGTGGCGCCCTCTGAGCCCCGCGCGGCGACGTTCGGCGGCTTCGGCCCGGTGGTGGCTCCGTCCGCTCCGGCGGCGGTGCCGCTGGGCGGACTGGGCATCACCGCGCACCACTACCTCGTGGTGGGGACGCTCGCGCCCGAGCCGGGGCTGCTGGTGTTCGACCTGCACTCCGGCGGCCCGCCGGTGCGGCACCTATGGCCCGCGGGAGTGCCCTTCGCACCGTGGGACGTCGCGGCCACGCCGGACGGCGGCGCGGTGGTGCTGGACCGGCAGCACCGCCGCCTGTGGCGCCTGGACGCGGAGCTGCGCGTGGTGCGCCTGGGCGGCGACTCCGTGCTGGCCGAGGAGGTGGTGGAGGTCTTCCAGCCGGCGCAGGGCGGCCCGCCGCGTCGCGTGCCCGCCGTCACCTTCCCCGAGCCGGTGTCGCTGGACGCGTCGCTGCCGCTGGATGCGGCGGACCCCATCTCCGTGGAGGTGCTGCCCGACGGCCGCGTGCTGGTGCTGGACCGGGGCGAGGCCGGCGGCTTCCTGAGCGTGTACCGCGACGGCCAGCCCGAGGGAGCGCCGCTGCCGCTGGAGGTGGAGGGCATCCTCCAGGGCTCCGGCTCCGCGTTCAGCTACGCGCTGGTGCCGCATGACATGGCCCTGGTGCCCGGGACGAAGGACACGCCCCACCGCGTGCTCGTCGTGGGCCGTGACGGCAACCAGGTGTTCGCCTTCGACCTGCATGTGGGCGAAGGCGGCGCACTGTCCGCCGTGCCCCAGCCGGAGTACCTGCCGCTGCGCTTGTTTGGCGGCAAGGCGCTCATCGGCGTGGACGGCGGCGCGTTCTACGACTTCGCCGACACCTTCGTGCCCCTGGTGGCCCAGCGCCGGCCCCGCTACGTGCGCGAGGCCACCCTGCGCACGCCGGTGCTGGACGGCCGCGCGCCCGACTGCGTGTGGCACCGGCTGATGCTGGACGCGTCCATTCCCCCCGGCGCCCGCGTCACCGTGCGCACCCGCGCGGCCAACGAGCATGCGGACCTGGAGGCCACGCCCTTCATCGAGGAGCCCACGCCGTACAAGCGCGGCCGAGGCTCGGAGCTGCCGTACGTGGCCGGCGCCACGAGTGGGCACCGGGGCACCTTCGAGGTGCTCTTCCAGCGGGCGAAGGGGCGCTACGCGCAGGTGGAGCTGACGCTGCACGGCGGCGGAGCCACCACGCCTCGCATCCACGCCCTGCGCGCGTGGTACCCGCGCTTCTCCTACCTGGCGCAGTACCTGCCGGGCCTGTACCGGCAGGACGCCGAGTCCGCGAGCTTCCTGGACCGGTTCCTCGCCAACGTGGAGGGGCTGTTCACCTCGCTCGAGGACCGCATCGCCGCCGCGCAGGTGCTGTTCGACGCGCGGGGCGCTCCGCCCGAAGCCCTGGACTGGCTGTCGTCCTGGTTCGGCGTGGCCATGGACCCGGCCTGGGACGAGACGCGGCGGCGGCTGTTCCTGCGCCACACGCTGGACTTCTTCCAGTGGAGGGGCACGCCGCGCGGGCTCATCATGGCCCTGCGCGTGGCGCTGGACGAGTGCCCGGACGACACCATCTTCACCGAGGAGACGGAGCCCACCCGCGCCCGCTTCCGCATCGTCGAGCGTTTCCGCTCGGCGCGCACGCCCTTCATCACCCCGCCCGAGTCCACCGTGTCGGACGGCATCCACGTCGTCACCACCGCCACGACTCAGCGCTGGGAGCCCTCGCAGGGACGCGCGCAGCTGGTGGACCGCTACCGCGCGGCCCTGCAGGCGGCGGGCGTGACGGCGACGGTGGACAGCTTCCCCCTGCGCGAGCCGGCGGGAGCGACGGCTTCCTCCGTCTGGCGTTCCTTCTGCATGGAGGCGCTGGGCTTCATTCCGGCGGCGACCGTCGCGACCACCTCGGTGTGGCGGGAGTTCCTGCTGCGGCGCTACCGCAACGTCACCGCCCTCAACGCGGCGCACCTGACGTCCCTGGCGGACTTCACGCAGGCCGCGCTGCCCGTGGTGCTGCCGGACGACGGCCCGGCGCAGACGGACTGGTACCACTTCGAGACGGTGGTGCTGCCGGTGCGCGCCGCGGCCCACCGCTTCACGGTGGTGCTGCCGGTGCCCAAGGGCAGCGCGGCGGAGGAGCAGCGTACGCGGCTGGAGCAGGCGATGCGGGTGGTGGCGGTGGAGAAGCCAGCCCACACCGTGTTCGACGTGAAGTTCTACTGGGCCATGTTCCGCGTCGGCGAAGCCCGCCTGGGCGTGGACACCCTGATTGACCTGGGCAGCCGTGCCCCCGAGCTGATGCCCGCCATGCAGCTCGGCCGCGAGTACCTGGCGGAAAGCCATCTGGCCCCGAGACCCCCACAGGATGCCAAGGACCGGCAGATCCTGGGACGGGACGCGCTCGGGCGCCGTGAGACCCACGGGAGCGACACCCTATGAGCACCTTCACTTCCACGTCAGTACCGCGCGCCGCCGCCGACCCCACCAAGCACGTCAACTACGTGCTGGGGATGGTGCTGGGCGTGGACGACTTCAATCAGGAGTTCGCCTGGCTGTCCGAGCGGGACAGGTGGCTCGCCCGCGATTTGCTCGGCTACGGCACCGCCTGGGGCCTGGCCGTGACGTCCGGCCTTGGCACCCGGGGCCCGGAGGTGCGGGTGTCGCCCGGCGTGGCGCTCACCCCGCGGGGTCAGCTCGTCCGGGTGACGCCCTCGCAGTGCGCGTCACTGAATGACTGGCTGAAGGCGAACCGCGAGGCCGTGGACCCGCACGTCTCCGCGACGGACCTCCTGCGGCTGTGGGTGGTGCTCTGCTACCGCGAGTGCCTCACCGACATGGTGCCCGTCCCCGGGGAGCCGTGCCGCAGTGAGGACGACTCCATGGCGCCCTCGCGCGTCACGGACGACTTCCGGCTGGAGCTGCGCCTGGGGCGTCCCGCCCAGCCTGAAGAGGACGCCGTCCGCGATTTCATGCGCTGGCTGCAAGGCCACATCCAGGGGGCAAGCGACCCTTCCAGCTCCATCTCCATGGAAGCCTTCCTCAAGGCCATCCGCGACGCGGCGGTGACCGGCTCGCCGCCGTCGTCGCCGCTTTCTCCCCCCGCCCCGAACAGTCCGCTGGACCCGATGATGGACGCGTCCCCGCCCGGGCCGCTCCTCATCTACACGGAGGACATGGAGCGGTACCTGCGCGCCGCCCTGCGGCTGTGGGTGACGGAGCTGCGCGCGCTGTGGCGGCCCAACTGGCTGGGCGCGGCGCACGGCTGCACTTCCCCCGTCACGCCGGAGCCCGCGAGCGACGGCGACTGCGTGATGCTGGCCGAGGTGGAGGTGGCGCTGGTGAAGTCCGAAGTGGCCGGCGACTGGCTGGTGGATGACGACCCCGGCGCCATCCGCCTCCTCGAGGAGGACCGGCCCTTCGTCCTTCACCTGCGGATGCTCCAGGAGATGCTCCTGTCCATTGCCGCGGCCGGCGGCGGCGGCGGTGGCGCGGGCCCGGCGGGTCCCCAGGGGCCCCAGGGGTTGAAGGGCGACAAGGGCGACCCCGGCAACCCGGGTGTGAAGGGCGACAAGGGCGACCCCGGCAGCCCGGGTGTGAAGGGCGACAAGGGTGACCCCGGCAACCCGGGTGTGAAGGGCGACAAGGGTGACAAGGGCGACCCCGGCAACACGGGCGCGCAGGGTCCGCAGGGCGACCCGGGAGAACCCTTCCCGTGGGTGGTGCGGCGCCCCGAGAACCCGGACCTGGGCAACTACCACATCGTGGCAGCGGGCATCGTCCCCCTCCGGGACGAGGACCCCGGCACCACCTACAA
The DNA here is from genome assembly GCF_010894435.1 of Pyxidicoccus trucidator. Classification (NCBI taxonomy): domain Bacteria; kingdom Pseudomonadati; phylum Myxococcota; class Myxococcia; order Myxococcales; family Myxococcaceae; genus Pyxidicoccus; species Pyxidicoccus trucidator. The sequence continues at coordinate 51,790 of NZ_JAAIXZ010000015.1, forward strand.
CGGCCTGCGGTGCGTCGGCATCGTGGATGACGGGACGGCCTACTTCACCTTCAACGACTGCGTCTTCAAGCCCGAGGAGTACGTCTACATCGTCAAGGCGATGATGGTGCAGCACCCGGAGTTCCCCCACCTGGACTCCGTCACCTTCGGCGGCTTCCCCGAAGGGGATGACTCCTCTGTGTTCGCCCTCCACTTCTGGGACATGCCGAACCAGCAGTACGCCAATCCCGGCGACCTCGAGCAGCTCGAGGTGGTCATCGAAGTCAGCCAGTACTTCCGCTTCCCTCAGGGGTGAGGCGCCATGCGCATCGACCTGGATACGGCATTCCTCGACGACGGCATCCGCTCGACGAACTTCTTCAACGGCCGACTGCTTTCGGCCGAGGACCTGACGCAGGAGCAGCAGTCCCGCAAGGAGGCGCTCAAGCAGTTCGGTCGCGCCGTGGGCGAGGGCGTGGCCCACGGGCTGGAGGTGGAGGCCATCGTCGGCGGCAGCTCCGCGACGGACCCCGTCGTCACGGTGAAGCCGGGGCTGGCCATCAACCGGGAGGGGCGCCCCCTGGAGCTGCTCCAGGAGGTGAACGTGGCGCTGCTGCGCGGAGCGGCCAACACCACCTCCTCCACGGGTGGAACGGGCGCCTTCGCCACATGCGAGCCTCCCGGGAGCGCCTACGTGTCCGGCGCGGGCGTGTACCTGCTGGTCATCTCCGAGGCGGAGGGACGCGAGGGGCGCGCGTCCACCAGCGGCCTGGGAGGACTGCCCGGCACCGGATGCGAGGCGAAGCGGCTGGTGGAGGGCGTGCGCTTCCGGCTGCTCCAGCTCACGTTGCCGGACGCCGCCGAGCTGGGAAGTGACGAGGCCGTGCGGAGGCTCTTGCGCAACCGCGTGGCGCACCACTGCTTCGGGACGACGGACCCGAGCTCGAAGGCCTTCATACGGGACCCGTTCGGCCCCGCGGTGGAGGGGTACGGCCTCATTGACGGCCTGCGTCCCAACGCCCTCACGAGCTGCGACGTCCCGCTGGCCGTGCTGCACTGGCGACACGGCGAGGGCCTGCGCTGGGTGGACACGTGGGCGGCCCGGCGGCGGCTGACGCGGCCGACATTGCTGGGACGCTGGGCGTCCGGGGTGGCGGACCGCCGCGCGGCCGAGGGCGAGGCCATGTTCCTCCAGTTCCAGGACCAGTTGGAGAAGCTGCGCCAGGGCACGCCGCAGTCGGTGCGCGCGGTGGACCACTTCTCCTATCTGCCGTCGGTGGGGCTGCTGCCGCTGGAGGGCGGGGGCCGCGCGGGCTTCGTGTACGCGAAGTTCTTCGAGGGAGTCACCGCGCGGCAGCCCCCGCTGCACGTGGAGGGCGCGCGGCTGCAGTCGCTGCTGCGGCTGTCCATGGCGTACCCGCCCATCAACGTGGCGGGTGGGGACCCGGGCCTCTGGCTGTACCGGGTGCAGGAGAACCACGCGGCGGAGAACGGAACCGCGGGCCCGCAGCAGTACCTGGTCTTCACCAGCGGGTACCTGCCGTACCTGGGCACCCCACGCTTCGACGCCGCGCACTGGAGCTTCGCGAACTCCGCCCTGCCATGACCCTTCCCCTACCTGACGCTCGCTGGCCGCGAGGAGAGCGCGATGCCCATTGATCTGGATGACCTGCCCGAAATCAAACCCGGAGACCTCATCACCTCCGACCTCATCAACACGCTCGTCCGGGAGATGAAGAACCTGGTGGCCGGCGTGGGCAACAACCCGGTGCCCAACCTCTTCGGGCGCACCATCAGCGACGTGAAGAACACCCTCGCGCAGGGGGGCAACAAGCTCAAGATTGCCGGGGCGCTGGACGCGGCGGGCGTCTCGGTGGACATCGGGCGCGCGGAGAACGCGGGGCGGCTGGTGGTGGGGCAGATTCCCCCGCCCGACGCACGGGTGGCGGACAACACCAACGTCTTCCTGCTGATAGCGGCGGTGGCGGGCAGTGGGCCCCAGCAGTCGGAGCCTCCCGTCATCACCGGCTTCTCTCCGCTGACGGCGCCCGTGGGCACCCCGGTGCAGATCATCGGCAAGGAGTTCGACCCGGTGCAGTCGCGCAACAAGGTGACGTTCGACGGGGTGACGGCGGCGACGCCCTCGTCGGACAGCACGCGCTTCTCGCTGTTCGTCACGGTGCCGACGGGCATTCCCGGCGCGCCCACCACGACGGGACAGCAGAAGGTGGTGTCGGTGGTGGTGACCACCGCCACGGGCATCGCAACCGCGCAGCTCGTCATCACGCCACCGCCCGCGCAGCCCACCCCATCCGTCTCGTCATTCAGCCCGGCCATTGGAGCGAAGCTCGGCTCCACGCTCACCATCACCGGCCAGAACTTCGGCTCGGTGCCGAGCAACGTCAGGGTCTTCTTCGATGACCAGCCACTGGGAGGGAGTCCCCCTGCACCCGTGGGGGTCCAGCCGGCCACCGCGACGGGAACCCAGCTCACCGTCGTGATTCCGGCGAACCTGGATGGCTTTGGAGTGACCGGCGATCGGAAGACGGTCTCCATCAAGGTCAGCGTGGGGCCGATGACCTCACTGGGGATGGGAGTCATCCTCGAGAAGTGAGAAGACCCTCTCATGACCCACCGCCACGCGCTGTTCCTCTCACTCCTCTGCTGTCTGCTGTTGCCGGGCCTCGCGAGCCAGGCGGCAGAGCAGACGTTCGCCTACAAACTGCCGCACGTGCTTGCCCCCGCGCAGCCTGTGTCGCTGGTCAGGGTGGAGCTCTCGCTGTACGACGACTTCGCGCCCGGACAGGACGTTGGGGGCGTTGTCACCGGGGCACGCTTCACCGTCCGGGACGGGGGGGGCGATGAACTGGGGACCTTCCCCGCCATGGACGGGGCGCACACCCTGTCGAACGGCGATCAAATCACCCTCCGGGGAGTCGGCACCGAGACGGTATTCCTGAGACACCATGTGTACAGCCTCTACGCGGCCCCGAACACCGACCCCTGTGCGCTCAACGGGAGCGCGACGGACTCGGAATACCAGTACACGCTCACCGGCTGGACGGGCATCTCCACCTACCGGATGACGGGGTACTCAGCGGCCTCCGTGGACAGCTGCACCTGCTCCAAGCGCCGCGTGAAGAACGGCATGAATTGGACCGAGGTGCCTCCCGGCGACAACCTGGGCCGGTTCCCGATGGACATCGCGCTGGTGGTGGACCGCTCGGGGAGCATGTCCAGCTCCGTCACCCAGGGCATGTCACGCTGGATGGGCCTGCGCTCCGCCGTGGCCCAGTTCATTGCCCAGTGGAAGCTGGAGGGAATGCCGCGCCAGACGGGCGCAGTGGATCCGAAGCTGGGCACGGACCGGCTCGGGCTCTTCCTGTTCGGCTCGAACGTGGTGTCAGAAGGCTTCCGGGAGCGGGGGTTGGACGGCAACGAATGGAATGAGTTCACCGATGCCTTGGATCGGCCGGAGTACCCGAGTGGACAGACCGCGATGGGCGCCGGACTGGAGGCGGCCTTCAGCGAGCACAGCCAGCTCGGCAGCGAGAATGACCTGACGGTGGTGCTGATGACGGATGGCATGCAGAACGTCCAGCCCCTGGTGAAGCAGGGCCTGAACGGCCACATGTCGATCGTGTACCCGGGCACGGACATCGACCTCACCAACAAGTGCACGCCCATCCTCACCATCCCCGTGGGGAACGTCGGGGCCCCGTGGACCGAGGACCTGGAGCGGCTCTCGCAGCAGACGGCTGGGACGACGCAGCTCACCCTTCCGAGCCAGATTGGCCCGAGCTTCATCTCCAGCCTGGTGGATGCGCTCAAGGGCAACACCCCGTCCCTGGCGCTGCAGGAGCAGCGGACGATGCCGCCAGGTGGGGGCACGCACCTCCATCCGGTGACGCTGGACTCGTCGGTGGAGAACGCCATCGTCGTGCTCGGTTGGGTTGGGAATCCCAACCTGGTGGAAGGTGCGCTGTCGGTGCGCCTGCTGGACCCGAATGGGAACGAGGCGCCGACGGTGGCCAACGAGGACGGCTTCCTCTTCTCGGCCCTGCGGGTGGACCTGCCGGACAGCGGCCCGCCCGGCGTGTGGACGGTGGAGGTGAACGGCGGCGCGTCTGTGGGCGTGCCGTACAACGTCTCCGTCATCGCCGAGGAGTCGGTGCTCGACTTCGTCGTGCGCGTCGTCGGGGAGCAACACCCGGCGGGCGAGCCGCTCGAGGTTGAGGCGGTGGTCAGCGTGGATGGAGAGCCGGCCGACCCGGGCGACTACCAGGTGTCCGTGGAGGTGGAGGGGCCCGTGGAGTCGCTGGGGACGGTGATGAGCGAGTACGGCGGCGGCTACCCGGATGACCTGGCGAATGACCGGACCGCCTACGAATGGAAGCTCGACGACCTCCTGGAAGGTGATGAGGACTTCGCGGCGCGGACCGCGCTGTACCCGCGCGTGGAGCTCCCGCTGACGCCGGTGGGTGGCGGACGCTTCCAGCTCCCCTACACGGACACGTCCATCCCCGGCCGGTACCGCTTCCGCGTCGTGGTGACGGGGCCGGATGAGCTGCGGCGCGTGGAGACGCTGGAGGCCCACGTGGTGGTGCTGCCCGACGTGTCAGCCACCGCGACGGGCGGAGAGCCCGAGGGCGACGACCGCTTCGTCATCCACTTCACCCCGAGGGACCTCGAGTACCGGCGGCTGGGCCCGGGGTACGAGAACACCGTCCGGGTGTTCGTGGACTGGCAGGAGCTGACGCCCTCCACCGACACGGGCGAGGGCGTCGGCTACTCCCTCTGGGACAACGAGCAGATGGGCACCTACACGCTGCGGTTGTGGGGCGTGAACTACACCGCGCACCTCTCCGTCTGGATGGGAGGCGCCGTGGTGCTGGACAACTCCATCGCCTTCATCCTGGAGAACCCCCAGGACCTGAGGAACGCGACGCCCGCGGACCAGACGGCGAAGCAACGGTCCGAGGCGGAGCCCCTGCCCGGCCGCAAGTGCGGCGCGAGTGGTGGGTTGCTCGGCCTGTTCCTCGCGCTGCCCCTGCTGGGGTGGTGGCGCATTCCCCGTAAGCCGTACCGGGCGCCGCACAAGCGCTCCACCGAATGACCAGGAGATGAAGATGGCATACCGCCTGTCGCTGCTCGCAGGGCTGTTCGCGCTGCTGCTGTCCCCGGCCACGGCCGAGGCGCAGTTTTCCTTCCGGACGCCAATCACTCCCGCGGGAGGCCAGGCGGTCACCCACGTGAAGGTGATGCTGGAGCTGGGGGCACCCGTGCCCGCCGGCTCCACCATCGACTTCGGCGGCACGCCGGTAGGCATTCCCGGCAACGTGCTGCTCCCCAACGGGGACAACGCCGTGTTGAACGCCGCCGGCAACACCGTGGTCGTCGAGTACTGGCTCTACAGCCTGCTGACCAACATCTCGAACCTCTGCTCGAAGGACCCGCTGGACAACGGCCAGCGGACGGTGACGTTCACGCCGAGCTTCGCTGGCATCAACGGCTACCGCCTCACCGGGTACTCAGCGCTGTCGGAGGACCAGTGCACGTGCGCCCGCCGACGGGTGAAGCTCATGGAGTGGCTCACCCCGCCGCCGGGCACGAACAACGGCCGGCTGCCGCAGGACATCGCGCTGGTGCTGGACCGCTCCGGGAGCATGAGCGGCTCCACGCCGGGAGACTCGGAGCCGTCGACGAAGTGGCGGGCGCTGGAGGACTCCATCGAGCAGTTCGTAAACTTCTGGGCAGCGGAGGGAATGGACCCCTTCACCCAGACGGGAGGCCGGGCGCTGGCGAAGGACCGGCTGGCGCTCGTCTACTTCCAGAGCGTCGTGGAGCCCACCCCGTTCGGCGGCAACCTGTTCGTCGAGCGCGGAGTCGGCGCGGTGGCCGGCCCGACGCACCCGTGGACGCAGCTCAGCAACGACGTGAGGGCCAAGGAGCCGGCCGGGTCCACGGCCATGGGCGGAGGCCTCAAGGCGGCGGTGCAGGCCTGGGAGGCGCTGCCCGAGCCGAAGAACGACCTGACGGTGGTGCTCATGTCGGACGGCATGCAGAACGTGAACCCCCGCGTGAAGGACGGAGTGGGCGCCCACATCGGGAAGAAGGTCCTGGAGTTCACGGCGGGCGTGGACACCCCCCTGGTGCAGAAGTGCCGTCCCATCCTGACGGTGTCCATGGGCAACGCGGCAGACGCGTTCGTGACGGTGATGGACGACATCGCGCAGCAGACGGCGGGCACCAGCCGCCTCACCACGAGCAAGGGCACGGCGCCCGCGTTCGCGGGGATGCTGGTGGAGTCGCTCAAGGGCAACACCCTGTCCACGCTGTTGCAGAGCACCGCCACGTTGCCGGCCGGCACGAGCACGGAAACGCGGACGGTGGCGGTGGACTCGACGGCCCGCAGCCTCTACGTGAACCTGGGTTGGTACTCCGGCGTCTACCGCGCTCCGCCCCTGTTGCTGCGTGTGACGGCGCCGGACGGCAGCATCGCGAAGCCGGCGGTGGAGGTGCGGGGCAACAGCCACGTGCTGCACCGCTTCGAGCTGCCGAAGAATGGCCCGCCGGGTGACTGGAAGCTGGAGGTGGTGCGCGGCTCGGTGACGTCCAACTTCGTGTACCAGCTTGGCGCGTACGTCGACGAGCGGAGCCTGGACTTCCTGCTGTCGCTGGGGGGCAAGCGGCACTCGGCCGGCAAGCCGTTGGTGCTGACGGCCCAGGTCGCCTTCGACGGCAAGCCGATGAAGGGACTGGAGGGTGACCTGACGGTGCGGGTGGAGCGCCCCCTCACCGCGTTCGGCACGCTCATGCACGAGACGAAGACGCCCGAGCCGGGGTCCGGGCAGTCCGACGGAGGCACGCCTTCGCAGTCGGACGGGGGCGTGGATCCACAGTCGCCCTACCAGGCGAAGCTGAACGCGCTGCTCCGGGACAAGGAGTTCCTGGAGCGCGTGGGTACCAAGCTGGATGAGACACCGCTGACGCTGAAGGAGGCGGACACCGGCATCTACCGGCTGGAGTACAAGGACACGCAGCTGCCGGGCACCTACCGCTTCCACTTCACGCTGGAGACGAAGGACGCCGACGGACGCCCGCTGCGCCGCGTGGAGACCATCGAAACCCAGGTGGACGTGCTGCCGCACGGGCCGGCGACCGAGGTGACGACGCAGAAGGTGTCCGAGGGCGTCTACGACGTCATCCTCACGCCTCGGGACGTGCTGGGCCACTACGTGGGGCCCGGCTTCGAGAACGACGTCCATGCGGAGGTGAAGGGCGAGGGCCGACTGGAGTTCGTGGACACGCCGAAGGTCGACGGGACGTACCGCGCGCGGCTGACCGGCCTGAAGGATGACACCGAGGTGCTGGTGTACGTGACGGGCACTCCCGTCGCGCAGGGGCCGGTGACGAAGCTGGAGCCGGTGAAGCCCGGCGAGGACAAGCCGACCGACGGCGGCACCGGGCCGGGCCCGACGCCGGGCCCCGGCGGGTGCGGCTGCAGGCGGATGTCCTCGGGCGGAATGCTGGGGGCCATGGGCCTGCTCATGCTGGGCTTCATCTCCCGCCGGAGGGGACGCCGCGACGATGAGTGAGGGGGCGCGGGTGGGACGCACAATCATCGGGAAGCTGCGGCTGCGCGGGGCGGACCTTGAGCCGCTCTCCGCGCGGCTGCGGCTGGAGTCCCTGTTGAGCGGCGCCCACCTCGTGCCCCTGGGGCTGCCGCCCTCGGCCACCGTGTGCATCCGCCGGCTGATGGACCCCAAGCCGGGGGTGCTGCCGGTGCGGCAGCTCGCGCTTCGTCCTCCCTCGGCGTGGGACGAGGCGATGGTCTCCGCCCTGGAGGCGCAGGTGGCCCGGGCGGCGCGGCCCGCTCGCGGCGCGGTGCCTCCCGGCGCGGAGGCGGTGCTGTTCGCGGACCCCTCCGAGCTGCTGGCCTGTCTCGCCAGTGACGTCAGCCGGGGCAGTGCGCTCGCCCACTGGTGGTGGCGGGGATTGTTCCCCAGCGTGGACCTGGCGCGGACGGTGGTGGCCGAGTGGCTGCGCCAGCCCGAGTACGTCCCCGCCGCGCTGGAGGCCTCGGTGCGCCGCGGTGAGGCACGGCCCGTGCTGGCGCTGTTCACGGAAGCTGAAGCGGGGACCGTGCTGGCGCAGGTGGCCCGGGTGCATGGGCTGACGACGCTGGCGCCGGTGGGACGGGCGGACGGTGAGGGGCCTGCGCGGGACGCGGCGCGGGAGGTCGCGGGGGGAGATGGCCACGGGGCGGTGGTGGGGGGCTCCGTGGCTATCGCGCCTCCGTGGGAGCCGTGGGTGCCGGAGGTCCGTACGCTGGGGCTCGGACAGGCGCGGCAGGCGCTGCTGGGCGTGGCGCTGATGCTGCGACGGGCGCCCGAGGAGACTCGTCGGAGCGAGTTCGCTCCGGCGGTGGTGGCGTGGCGCGGTGGGAAGCATGAGGTTCTGGAGGGGGTGGAGGTTCGGCCGGCGCCGGTGGCTCCGACGGCTGCCATGGAGGTTCGTGCTGAGCGTGTCGACTCGGGGGACGGTGGCTCGGGTTCGCGCGGAGTGACGGAGGCGACTTCGGAGCAAGTGGCTTCTAGGGCGGAACAGACGGCTCCGGTTGGAGTGGACTCGGGTGCGGTCCACGCCCCGCGGGAGATGGCTGGGACTCTGGAGACTCCGGTCGTGGCGGTGGAGTCCTCCCCTGCTCCCGGAATGATGGGCGGGCTGCCTCCGGTGAGCGACGGAAGGATGGAGGCCGAGCGGGTGATGGAGCCGGTGGGAGCGGTGGAGGCACCCGCGCCTCCCGCACCTCCGGAGCTGCCGTCGACGCCGCCCCGGGTCTTCGAGCCTCCTCCCGGACGTGCGTGGGGGCTGCCCATCTCCACCGGACTGGGGGGCCTGTTCTACCTCGTCAACCTGGCGCTGTTCCTGGAGATGTACGGGGACTTCTCGCGGCCCGCGCACCCTCACCTGCCGCTGTCGCTGTGGGACTTCGTCACGCTGGTGGGACGGCGGCTGCTCGTGGACCCGCGCACTGGCGACCCCGTGTGGAAGGTGCTGGCCCTGCTGTCCGGACGGAAGGCCGGTGACGCGCCCGGTGCCGGCTTCGAGCCTCCGGAGGCCTGGCGGATTCCCTCGGAGTGGCTTCTCGCGTTCCGCGCTCCCGAGGAGTCGTTGTGGACGTGGGAGGCCCGGGACGAACGGGTTCGCGTGCTGCACCCGGCGGGCTTCCTGGTGCTGGATGTTCCGTGCGCGGGAGGCGACGACGCGGGGGCGCAGGTGCTTCGCGAGACGGAGGCGTTCTCTCGCGAATGTGCGTTCACACTCGTTGATGGAGCAGTGCCGGCCCCGGCCGAAGTGGAGGCCTCGGCGCTGGAGCGGTGGCTGGCGTGGCTGGTGCCCTACTGCCGCTCGCGACTGGTCCGCGCACTGGGCCTGGCTCCGGACGATGCGCCCGCGCTGGAGGCGGCGGTGTTGACCCACGATGCGCGGCTCCATGTCACGGAGACGCACGTGGACGTGGTGCTCGCGCTCTCGCAGCTCCCCCTCGCCGTGCGCGTCGCCGGGCTGGACCGCGACATCGGGTGGCTCCCCTCCGCCGGGCGCCACCTCACCTTCCACTTCGAGTGAGCCCGAGACGCGCCATGTCCGACACCCCGAACGCCGCTGCTCCTCACTCCGCTCCTGGCGCCTCGCGTGGCGCGGAGTCTGGTTCCTCTGCTGGTACCTCGCGTGGCGCTGAGTCTGGTTCTTCTGCTGGCGCCTCGCGTGGCACTGAGTCTGGTGATGTTTCTGGCGCCGCGCGTGGTTCCTCCGCTGGCTCCGCGCGTGGCGACTCCTCTGGGGCCGACTCGACTTCGGAGCCCCTGGAGCACTTCAAGCTGTACTTCTTCGCCGCCGCCACGCGGGTGCTGGCGCATGGCGCGAGGACCTTCGGCGGTGAGGGCGCGCTGCTGACGCGCTTCCCCTTCCTGGAGGGGTACCGCACGGAGCTCACGGAGCTGGGTATCGCCGCGCTCGAAGGCGAGAACGGCCCTGGCTCGTGGCCCGAGGCCCTGGCCGCCTGGGAAGCCGACGTGTCCTGCCACCTGCCCCTGCGCGCGCTGCGACAGGCCGCCGGGCTGGACCATGAGGCCCTCACGCTGCTGGTCGCGGTGGGCATGGTCGAAGAGGACGCCCGCTTCGGCGCGCTCTTCTCCGCCCTGCAAGGCACGCCCACCCTGCACCGCCCCACCCTGGGCCTGCTCAACGCGAGCTGGCGCGGCGAGGAGGACCGGGGCGAGGTGCGCGCGCGCCTGCGCCGGCTGATGGACCTGGGCCTCGTCGAAGTATCCGACCGCGAGGCTCCTCGCGCCGAGTGGGCACTGCATGTCCCCGGTCCCATCTGGGATGCACTCCACGGTGAGGCCCCGGAGCGTCCCGCCCCGTGGATGAAGCACCATGCCCACGAGACGCTGACGCGCGACGAGCCGCTCATCGTCCCCGACGCGCTGGGGGGAGCACTCACCCGGCTGCCGGTGCTGCTGGCCTCGGGCGAGATCCGCGCACTGGTGGTCCGCGGCCCCCGTCACAACGGACGGCGCACACTGCTGCGCTCGGTGGCCCGCGCGCTGGGCCGGGGGGTGCTGGAAGTCGAGGGGCCGCAGAAGGGGGACGACGCGCGGTGGCGCATGGTGGGGCCGCTGGCCACGCTGCTCCATGCGCTTCCCGTGGCGGTGCTGGAGCCGGCTCCCGGCGAGGCCGCGGAGGTGCCGGAGTTGACCGGACTGGACGGTCCACTGGGCGTGGTGCTCGGCCGGCTGGGCGGCGTCTCCGGCGAGGGCGTGGACCGCGCCCTCACCCTGGCGGTGGACATGCCCGGCCCCGAGGAACGCGCCCTGCACTGGAAGCGGGGGCTGGCGGGCCGGCCCTGCGCCTGCGTGGAGGAGCTCAGCGCCGCCTTCCGCCTCACCCGGGGCCATGTCCGCCGCGCGGCGCGGCTGGCGCAAGCTCACGCGGCGCTCGCCGGGCGCGCGGCGGTGGAGCCCAACGACGTGCGCGAGGCGGCGCGAGCCCTCAACCGGCAGGCCCTGGACACCCTGGCCGTGCGCCTCACCACTCCGGGCGACTGGGGCCAGCTCTCCGTGTCCACCGAGACGATGCGTGACTTGCGCCTCCTGGAGACGCGCTGCCGCAACCGCGAGCGCATGGGCGAGGCCGTGGGTGGCTCGCTGGCCCAGCAGCTCACGCCGGGCGTGCGCGCCCTCTTCCAGGGCCCCAGCGGCACCGGGAAGACGCTGGCCGCGCGCCTCGTCGCCGCGGCCCTGGGCCTGGACGTGTACCGGGTGGAGCTGTCCTCGGTGGTGAACAAGTACATCGGCGAGACGGAGAAGAACCTCGCCCGCATCTTCTCGCTCGCCGAGGAGCTGGACGTGGTGCTGCTCTTCGACGAGGGCGACTCGCTGTTCGCCCGGCGCACCGGCGTGGGCTCGTCCACGGACCGGTACGCGAACCTCGAGACGAACTACCTCCTCCAGCGCATCGAGTCCTACGAGGGCATCCTCCTCGTCACCACCAACGCGGCGGACGCCATCGACACCGCCTTCCAGCGACGCATGGACGTGGTGGTGGACTTCCGCGCGCCGGACCCGTCCGAGCGCTGGACGCTGTGGCAGCTCCACCTGCCCGCCGCGCACGCCGTGGACGCGGGCATGCTGCGCGAGGTGTCCGCCCGCTGCCAGCTCAGCGGCGGGCAGATTCGCAACGCCGTGCTGCACGCGTCGCTGCTGGCGCTGGAGGACGGCGGGCCGCTCGGCTCGGCACACCTGGAGGCCGGCGTGGTGCGCGAGTACCGCAAGGCCGGCGATGTCTGTCCCCTGCGCCGCACCGGCGCCACCTCCCTGCGGGGCTGAGAGCCACCACCCATGCCTCCCGCCCGCGCCGCAGCACGAGGTCCCTCCCGCGCCCCCGCGCGCGGTGGGGCCCCCGCGCGTGCACGGGCGGGCGCCACGTCCGCGCCGGCACCGGGCGGCGCCGCGGTGAAGGTGGGCGGCGACGCGGAGAAGGACCCGCGCTTCCGCAAGGTCATCGAGCAGTTGGAGAAAGGAGCGAAGAAGACCCAGCAGCACCCGCCCGCCTCGCAGAAGGCCTCCGAGGCCCAGTCCGCCGCCGTGTCCCCGCCCACCGAGCGGACCGCCGGCGCCAAGGCCAATCAGGTCGACGCCATGAAGGCGGCGGACGCTCCCAAGGCAGACCCCAACGGTTTCCTCACGCTGCTGCGCGCGGAAATCGAAAAGGTGATGCCCAAGAACCTGGACGATGCCGACAAGTTCATGGAGGGCGGCGAGACGGGCCAGGTGAAGGACGCCGTCTCCGGAGGCGTGAAGGAGCAGAAGGACACGGCGGCGGGCCCCACCGAGCAGGCCACCTCCGCGCCGCCGGACCCCAGTGCCGTGCCGGCTCGGCAGGCCGAGGCCATGCCCGAGGAGCCGGCCGCGCCGCCTCCGCCCGTCAACGGCGCCGCCGCCATGCCCGCGCCGAAGCCCAAGGCGGAGGTGCAGGCGCTGGGCAAGCCCAAGGAGGACGCCGACCAGCAGATGAAGGACGCGGAGCTGACGCCGGAGCGGCTCAAGAAGGCGAATGACCCGCGCTTCTCCTCCGTGGTGTCGCAGAAGGGCACCGTGGAGAAGCTCGCCGCGGCGGCGCCCGGGAAGTACGTGTCCAGCGAGTCCGCCACGCTGGGGCAGGCCAAGGGCAAGGCGTCCGGCGACGCGAAGGCCGGCGTGGCGCAGATGGGCGGCGTGAAGCTGTCCGGCAACAGCAAGGTCAAGGCGCGGCAGTTCCTGGCCAAGCAGAAGGACGAGGCGCGGCGCAAGGCCGTCAGCGACCACATCGAGTCGCTGTACCAGAAGACGAAGCAGAAGGTGGACACGAAGCTGTCCACGCTCGAAGCCGACGTCATGCGCCTGTTCGACGTGGGCGCGGAAGCGGCCCTGGCGGACATGAAGTCGTACGCCAACCGTGAGATCGACAAGTTCAAGGACGACCGCTACAGCGGCATCACCGGAGGCGCGCGCTGGCTGGCTGACCTGTTCCGCCCCGTGCCCGAGGGCATCAAGGTCATCCTCGGCCAGGCGCGCACGCGCTTCGCATCGAAGATGGACGCGCTGGCGGTGCGCATCTCCGCCATGGTGGATGGCCGGCTCGCCGACGCGAAGGCGGAGGTCGACAAGGGCCAGGCCGCCATCAAGACGTACGTGGACAGCCTGCCGAGGGACTTGCAGGCCGTGGGGCGCGAAGCGCAGCAGGCGATGACCGAGCGCTTCGACGAGCTGCGCAGCGGCATCGACTCGAAGAAGAACGACCTCGCCCAGAAGCTGGCGCAGAAATACAAGGAGGCGCACGACAAGGCGGACTCGGCGCTCAAGAAGCTGGAGGAGGAGAACGCCGGCGCGCTGAAGAAGCTGGCGGACGCCATCGGCGAGGTCATCAAGATCCTCACCGAGTTCAAGGACAAGCTGATGGCCGTGCTCCGCAAGGGGCTGGAGACCATCAAGCTCATCCTCGCGGACCCCATCGGCTTCCTGGGCAACCTGCTCGCCGCCATCAAGCTGGGGTTCAACCAGTTCGTCGGCAACATCTGGACGCACCTCAAGAAGGGATTCATGGAGTGGCTGTTCGGCTCGCTGGCCAGCGCCGGCATCCAGGTGCCGAGCGACCTGAACGTGTGGTCCATCCTCAAGCTCGTCCTCGACGTGCTCGGGCTGACCTACGCGTGGATGCGCAGCGAGGCCGTGAAGCTGATGGGCGAGCGCAACGTGGCGCTCCTCGAGAAGCTGGTCGAGTACATCACCATCACCATCAAGGGCGGCCCGCAGGCGCTGTGGGACAAGCTGAAGGAGGACCTGTCCAACCTCAAGGCAATGGTCATCGACGCCATCCAGAACTGGCTCATCGAGACCATCGTCAAGCAGGCCGTCACCAAGATTCTCTCGATGTTCAATCCGGCCGGCGCCATCGTCCAGGCCGTCATTGCCATCTACAACGTGGTGATGTGGGTCATCGAGAATGCCTCGCGCATCCTCGCGCTCATCGAGGCGATGGTGAACTCGGTGCATGCGATTGCGACGGGAGCGATTGGCGGCGCGGCTGCGTGGATTGAAAAGGCGCTGGCGAGCCTCATCCCCATCGTCATCGGCTTCCTCGCGCGGCTCATCGGCCTGGGCGGCATCTCCGCGAAGATCAAGGAGTTCATCACCAAGGTGCAGACGAAGGTCCGCGCCGCCGTACTCAAGTGGCTGAAGAAGGCCTGGGAGTACGTGAAGAAGCTGTTCGGGCGAGGGGGTGGCAAGGACAAGAAGGGCGCCGAGAAGCCCAAAGTGGACATCGGCTTCGCCATGGCCGGTACGGGCCACCAGCTGACGTTCGAGCCTCGCGGCGGAAGCGTCGTGGTGCTGATGGCGTCCGAGAAGCTGCCGCTGTCGGACAAGTTCAAGGTCGCCCACTCCGCCATCGACAACTTCAAGTACTACATGTCCTCTGTGACGGTCCCGGAGGTGAAGACCGAATGGCAGACCAAGATGCTGCCGGACCTCGAGAAGCTTCAGTCCTCGCTCGTCGGACGCTTCAAGGACATCTACGAGAAGCGCTTCAAGGACGAGAGCATCTCGGACGCACAGGCCAAGGCCCAGGTGGAGGCGCTCAAGAAGGAGGCAGAAAAGTTCCTGGCGCAGCTCGTGGAGTGGGGCTCCAAGACGGGCATCGCGGACCTCAGCAAGGCCTCCGTGGAACAGACGCTCCGCTCCAAGGGCGAGGCGCTCTGGAAAGCCGCCTGGGCGCAGACGAAGGCGGCCGTCGATGCGACCGTCGCAGGCCACGCGTTCCGGAGCGTACCCGTCAAATACAGGGGCAGTACCGCCACGGCATGGCGCGGCCCCCACAAAGCGCAGACGCACTTCGATGTGGCGGACTTCGACGTGGACCTCTACGTGATCCACCCCGTTGCATTCGAGGAGGCGCGGCGCAAGGGCGCGCCCGTGCTCAACGGCAAGATCTTCGCACCCAGCTCACGACTGGCAGACCTCGTCAGCGCCCAGGCCGCCGTCGTGGGTGACCTGGTTA
Organism: Pyxidicoccus trucidator; assembly: GCF_010894435.1. Taxonomy (NCBI): domain Bacteria; kingdom Pseudomonadati; phylum Myxococcota; class Myxococcia; order Myxococcales; family Myxococcaceae; genus Pyxidicoccus; species Pyxidicoccus trucidator. The sequence goes on from NZ_JAAIXZ010000015.1 coordinate 66,871, forward strand.
CCCGCTTCCCACATGTGAGGAAGGTCCGGACGTCCTCGCTCGTCTTGCGGAAGGATGCGCCGTGAGAAACCACCGTCTTTCGTTTCATGGAAGCTGAGGAACACATGAAGCGCACCGTCCTCGAGTTCTCGATACGTGCTGACGCCGCGGAGCCCGCCTCCGCCGTCATCCCCCGAATTGAGAAGGCACTCGGCTGCAGCCTCCAGTCCGAATGGATTCAGGGGGAGTACGTCCGGCAGGGGTACCTGCTGGGCATGAAGATCTTCTTTAGCGAGTGGAGGGGGATTGGCGGGGCGCCGACCTTCCAGCTCCATGGTTTCGCCGAGAACTTCACCCCGGAGACGGCCGACTTCGTCGACATCAGTCTGGCCGTCATCGGACTGCTCGCGGAGCACGAGGCGGGCACCTGGCGCGTCCCTTCGAACAAGGAGATCGACGCGGAAATCGCGAACGCCTCGGGCACCGGGGCAGAGGAGCCAAGCGGCGAATGAGCTCCCGTCGAAACATCTTCGCCTGCCTCGTCCATGAGAGCCCGGAGTGCGTCATCGACCTGGTGCGCAACCTCCACCACCTGGACCCGGACTCGCGCATCCTGCTCTACAACGGAGGCCGCGACGCGGGCCTGCTCCAGGGCTTTCCCTTCGAGCGCTACAACGCCGTCGTCCACCCCACCCCACGGCCGATGAAGTGGGGGTGGCTGCACGACTTCGCGCTCGACTGCTTCCGCTTCGCGCTGGAGCACGAGCCGTTCGACGCGATGACCATCGTCGACTCGGACCAGCTCGGGCTTCGGCCCGGGTACTCCGGGTTCCTGGGTGACTTCCTGAAGACGAACCCTGGCGCGGGGCTGCTGGGGAATGTGCAGACACCCCAGGGCCCGGGCAACCGCGCCGCCCCGGCCGTGAATGCCCGGCGCGAGCTGGACCTGTGGCGGCCCTTCCTGCGCAAGTTCCCCCAGGGCGAGGCCCAGTTCGTCCACTGGACGTTCTGGCCCTCCACCGTGTTCAGCGCGGACGCGGCGCGTGACCTGGTGAAGCTGTGGGACGGAGACCCGCAGCTGAATGACATCCTCCGACGCTCTCGCATCTGGGCCACCGAGGAGGTGCTCTTCCCCACCCTTGTCGCGCTGCTGGGCCACCGCGTCCTCACCAGCCCCTGCAACTACGACCTCGTCCGCTACCGCGTCCGGTACAGCCTCCGGCAGCTCGACGCGGCCATGGCCAACCCGGCCGCCTTCTGGGCCCACCCCATCCCCCGCCGTCCCGACGACCCGCTGCGCACCTATGTGCGCTCGCGGTACTCCGGGTACGAGGGGGCCGCGCGGGAAGCGCGGAACGTGGCTCCGGAGACGCGCGCCGTGGAGGTAGGGGACGTGGCACCAGAGGCGCATGCCGTGGAGGGACGGAACGGCACGCCGGTGCAGGAGGAGACCGCGGGTGCGGAGACGAACCGGCCCCGGCTGCTGCTGACGTGGCCCATCCTCGCGGAGATGCGCAAGGTGGAGGGCTGGCTCTCCGACGAGGAGGCGGACCTGCTCATCGCCGCGTCCTCCCACGCCCTGGCGTCGCTGCCCGCGCCCCATGCCGTCGTGGAGGTGGGCAGCTTCTGCGGGAAGGCCACCGTCATCCTGGGCCGCGTCGCCGAGTCGCTCGGCTCGACCGCGCCCGTGCATGCCATCGACCCCGGGGACGGCGTGGTCGGCTCGCGGGATGGCGGCCTGCGCCACCTGGGGCCGACGCGCGAGAAGCTCCAGCAGACGCTGCAGCAGGCCGGGCTCGCCTCGCGCGTCCGCGTCCACTTCGAATCCGCGCCCGCCGTGCCGTGGAGCGAGCCCATCGGCTTCCTCCTCGTGGACGGGCTGCATGACTACGCCAGCGTCGCCGCCGACTTCCACCACCTGGAGCCGTGGCTCGCCACCGGCGGGCTCGCCGCCTTCCATGACTGCGCGGACTACTTCCCCGGCGTGAAGCGCTTCGTGCAGGACCTGCTGCGCGGCGGCAGGTTCCGCCGCGTCCACACGGCGGGCACCCTCGTCGTCATGGAGAAGGTGGCGGCGGCGGAGCGCGCGGAGGCGATCACCGCGCCCGGGCGCATGAAGGACGGCGGGGCCACGGTGGAGGCGATGGCGGCACGGCCCACCGAGGCGCCGCCAAGCGAGAGCATGGTTGGCATTGCCGAGGCTGCTGCTCTGCCCGTCGAAGCGCCGCTGACGGGGACGGCGCGCACGCGGGTGTCCTGCATCATGCCCACGTACAACCGGCGCCGGTTCGTCCCGCTCGCCGTGCGCTGGTTCCTCGCGCAGGACTGGCCGGACCGCGAGCTCATCGTCGTGGACGACGGCAACGAGCCTTGCGGGGACCTGCTCCCCGAGGACCCACGCATCCGCTACGTGCGCCTGGAGCGCCGCCACTCGCTGGGCGCCAAGCGCAACCTCGCGTGCCAGGCGGCGAGCGGGAGCGTCATCGTCCACTGGGACGACGACGACTGGTCCGCGCCCACGCGCCTCACCTACCAGGTGTCGTCCCTGCTGAAGGCGGGCGCCGCCGTCTGCGGCCTCACCCGCGTCTACTACCACCAGCCCACCACCGGCCGCTCCTGGCAGTACGTCTACCCCGCCGGCCAGCGGCCCTGGGTGTCCGGCAACACGCTCTGCTACACGCGGGACTTCTGGCGGCGCAATCCCTTCCCCGACATCAACGTCGGAGAGGACGCACGCTTCCTCTGGAACGACCCCTCCCGGAAGCTGCTCGCGCTGGAGGACGCGTCCTTCTTCGTCGCCTGCGTGCATGACGCCAACGTGGACCCCAAGCGCGTCCACCACCGCTTCTGGCACCCCCACTCCACCGACGCCGTCCGCGCGCTCATGGGGGACGCCTTCGACGCCCTTCGCCACGCCACCCTTTCCACGGAACAGCACCCGCTCGCCGCGGGAGCCCCCTGAGGCCCGCCATGACTCCCGCCCTCACCTTCGTCTTCCACGACCACATCGTCCGCCCCACCGTGGTCGCCGCCGTCCGCTCGGCCATCGCCCAGAACCGCAACGCCGTCGTCCACATCTACTGCGACCCGGCGAGCATCCCCCGCTACCAGCCGCTGCTGCCCAAGGCGCACTTCGAGGACCTGACGCAGTACTTCGGCCCCTTGCAGACGACGCGGATGGAGGTGGCCGCGCGGCGCATGCCGGCGCTCGCGCTCCATCAGCACGGAGGCTGGTACCTGGACGCCTTCGACACCCTCACCCTCAAGACGCTGCCCTCGGTGGAGCGCTTCACCATTGGCGAGGAATGCTGGGACTCGCGCCGCCGCTGCCCCGCCGCCTGCGCCAGCCCGCCGGGAGACGCCTTCGCCCAGGCGTGGCTCAACGCGATGAAGGCCGTGCCCGACGCCCAGTGGGAGCCCACGACGGACCAGAAGCTCGTCAACCGCGTCATCGACTCGGGCCGCTTCCCCGTGGAGCGGCTGTCCACCGGTCAGCTCAACTGGCCGTCCGATAGCGGCTTCACCGGCGAGCTCCGCATGTCCGAGGACCAGGTCGAGTGGCTCCTCGATAACGCCTGGGTCGTCCACTACTACAGCCGGGGCGCACGGGGGCTCCCCTACAAGGAGATGAACCTCACCGCGCTGCGTCGCTGCCGCAACCTCGACGGCTGGCTGCCCCGGCTCATCCTCCACTACAGCCGGGGTGTACCCGAGGGGTCCGGACCGACCACCTGAGCCGTTCAGCGTTGGCCACCTGGATTCGGAGCGGAGGGTTACCGTGGGGCGGTCATTGCTCACTTCTTGAGAGGGTGTGAGGATGGATGCTCCCCCTCCGAGGAGCTGACCTTGAGCCACTCCCTCGCCGTGCCCTCACCGCAGGCGCCCGCAGTTCACTCTTCCGCTGGGACGGTGCGGCGCCCATGAGGCCCCATGCGCTGGCGGTCTCCGTCGCAGGCGATGTCCCCTCGGTCCTCCCCGCGCGAGCCCTGGAGGTGGATGCGGGCGTGGCCCTGCCCGTGGCCTTCGGCGGCCTGCGCAAGGTGCTGCGCGCCTGTGAGGACGCGGCGCCGGAGGTGGTAGGCGCCCTGTCCCGGGCCCACCCCTCCGAGTGGAACCGCCTCTTCCCGGGCTCCATCGCCGGAGTGCCTGACTTGAGCGACCTGGCGCTGACGCCCTCCGAGCGCCGGCTCCACCGCGAGTCCGAGCAGATGTTCTGGGTGCTCAACGTGGCGGCGAAGGCCATCGTCGAGACGCTGCGCGCCAGCGGACGCCCGCTGGTGCTGCACGGCGCGGGCGAGTGCGACCTGGTCAGCCTGCGCGCGGTGATGCGCGCCGCGGAGTGGAGCCGCCTGGAGGGCCTGGACGGCACGCTGCTGCTCACCGGGTGGAGCGTGCGCCGGCCGCATGGTGCGTTGGCCTTCGAGGCCCGCCGCCAGGCGTACCTGGACGCGCTCTGCGACAGGATGCGGGCCCCGCGTGCCTCGGGGCCGGGGCCGGTGTCCTCGCGCACGGTGGAGCCCGCGGTGGACCTGGAGGGGCGCTACCTGCAGCTCGCGGTGGACGGCTCGCAGGCGCGCGAGGTGCGGGTGGCCGCGGCCATCCTCGCCATCCGCAGCTGCTTCTTCACCACCAACTACGAAGGCGCGATGCTGGCCGCGGAGCAGGGGCTGGCGCTGCTGGACACGGACGCGGCGCTGCCCGGCCGCGTGGCGCAGGCCTGGGACTCGCTGGACACGGGCTTCACCACGCCCGCCATCGAAATCGACCGGAGCAGCCTGGGCGACGTGGAGGAGCTGCGGGCCCTGTTCGCGCGCTGCATGGGCGTGGTGCACGTCTTCACCGGCTCCCACGAAGCCGCCATGGAGGCCTTCGGCCTGGGGCTGGCGTGCCGCATTCCTCCGGACCTGGTGGCGCGGCTGCACATGTTCCGCGCCCTCACGCTGACGAAGCGCTTCGGGCAGCTTCCGAACGCGCGCACCGAGGTGGAAGCGGGCCTGGCCGCGCTGGAGCGCAGCACGTCCCCGGACCGCGCCCTCCAGGAGGGCTGGCTGCGCAACGTGTGCGCGCTCACCTGGTTCCAGGAGCGCAAGCTGGACAAGGCGGTGGTGGAGGAGAAGCTCGCCATGCGCTGCGTGGGGGACCTGCACGACGCGAGCGCCACCCACCTGAAAATCAACCTCATCTCCAACGCCAGCTACCTGCAGGAGACGGCGCGGCAGTACGCGGACGCCATCGCCACGTGGCGGCGCTTCGAGAAGATCAGCGCGAAGTGGGGTGCCAACTTCGCCAAGCACCACTGCTACCGGCTGGCCGGGCTGGAGCTGGGCGCGGGCGAGCGCGACGCCGCCGTGGAGCACTTCACCGCGGCGTATGCCAACGCGGATGAGCTGGGGGACTCGTTCCACCGCCAGGTCATCGCGGCGGAGCTGGGGCGCCTGTTCCTGGACGAGCAGCAGCCCGCCACCGCCGTGGAGTGGTTCTCCCGCGCGGAGGAGCACGCGCGCGCCGTGGGAGACCCGCTGAAGACGGCGGAGAGCCTCGCGGGGCTCGCGGTGGCCGGCGGCCGCACCGACTGGACGGAGGCCCTGCGCTGCGCCCAGGCCAGCACCACGTGGCCCAAGGAGACGGCGGCCCTGCTCGACGGACTGACGCGGGGGGATGCGAAGGCGGTGCACGCCGCGCTGCCCCGCGCGAGGACGAAGCTCAACCGCCCGTTCGACCCGGTGAACCTGTACTGACGGAAGCGAGGGCGCTCGCGCGAGCGGAGCGGGAGCGCCCGTGGGTGAGGGGCAGCGCGTCGCTCAGAGCCTGGCGGCGCGCGCGGGGTCGAACGGAGCCACCGCGTCACAGCGGCCGTGCTCCACGAGCTCCGCGATGGAGGCTCCGGTGAGCGCGCCGGTGAGGATGCCCTGCCCTCCCAGGCCCGTGGCGACATATACCTGCTGCATGCCCGGGTAGCGGCCGATGTACGGGCGCCCGTCCGGCGTCACGGCGCGCAGCCCCGCCCAGGCACGGACGAAGCGCGCATCCCTGAGGCGCGGCGCCAGCTTCGCCACCGTGGCGCTGAGGTGCAGCAGCCCCGCCGGCGTCACGTGCTCCGCGAAGCCCGCGTCCTCCTCCGTGGCCCCGACGACGATTTCCCCCGCGCGCCAGGGCGCCAGGTACGAGGGACCGGACACCACCCGCGACAGCTGGAGGCCCGGCTGGTGCACCACCAGCATCTGTCCGCGCACGGGCTTCAGCGGCAGCGCGGGCAGTCCCTCCAGGCCCGCCGACCACGGGCCCGCGCCGACGATGAGGTGGTCCGCCCGGAGCGTCTCCTCGTCCGTGTGGACCTCCACGCCATGGGCAGTCTCCTGGATGGAGCGCGCGGCCACGCCCAGCCGGACGCGGACGCCCGCTCGAGCCGCGGCGTCCCGGAGCGCGTTGACGTAGCCGTCCGTGTCCACCATGTGGCCCTGCTCGCTCTCGAAGGCTCCGAAGAGCGGCGTGCCCTCCAGCGCGGGCTCCAGCGCCACGAGCCTCGCCGCATCCACCCAGAGGCCCGGCCCCTCCACGTCCTTCGCGGCCTTCTCCGCCAGCGCGTCGCGGGACTTCGCGTCCGGGACGACGCGCAGGATGCCCTGCCCCCGGCGAAGCTGGGGGCCATCCGGAAGCGAGGCCAGGTCGTCCGCCAGGGCGGCGCGGCCCGCGCGGGCGAACACGAGCATGTCCAGGTCATCGAAGAGGCGCACGGAGGGAATGGCGACTCCGGCGGCGGCTCGCGAGCCCCGTCCTCCGGGGTCCACGGCGTCCAGCACGGTGACGCGTGCTCCAAGCGCGACGAGCCGGCGCGCGGCCGACAGGCCGACGACGCCAGCTCCGAGAATCACGATGTCGGCGTCAGCCTTCACTCACTCCGGCCTTGGCCTGCCTCGCCTCGACTGTCTGGCCGGCGGTGGCGGGGTCGAGCACGAGGGCCACGACGTGGAAGTTGCTGGCGACGTAGGTGAAGCCGAAACGCTCGGCGCGCTTGACCACCGCGTCCAGCTGCGTGTAGCCGATGAGGAGCTTGAAGCCGAGCCTCGCCGCCTCCGCGCAGATGGCGGCGACGATGGCGTCGACATACCCGGTGCGCTCCTCGCGAGACATTCCCGGCGCCGCGACGAGGTTTTCGATGAGCGCCACCGAGCTGTCCGTGCGGTACAGGAAGCCCGCGGCCTTGCCGGGGATGATGTACCCGGTTTGCGGCAGGGCATCCTGCGTCATCGACTCATTCCAGAGCTGCAGCCAGCCCTTGATCTGCTCGAAGTGCAGCTCTGGAACGTAGGGGATGGGAGTCATGGGTTACTGAAGCAGCATCGACCCCATGCGCTGGGCCATCAGCTCCATGGTGTTCTGACGGCTCTGATCCGTCATCTCTTCCTTCTTCTGGGTGGCCTTGAGCAGGTCCTTGGCGATGTCGGTGACCTTGCTCTTGCCCGTGGCCAGGTTGAGCGCGCCGCTCAGCAGGCTGTTGCCGCCCATGCCCTCCATCAGCCCCGAGCCGCCAAACTTGCCCAGGACATTTCCGAGAGCGCCACCCATGCCGCCGGGGATGAGGTCGCCGGCCGCGCCGAGCAGGGACTGCAGCGGGTTCTTGCCCTGCATCAGGCCGCTGGCGAAGCCCATGGCCGCGCCGAGCAGCGGGTTGACCATCGAGACGAACGGCTTGACGACGTCCATCACCTTGCCGAGAACCTTGGTAAAGCCGCCCATGGTCAAATCCTTTTTAGTAGGGGCCGCGGTGCGACCCTCAAGTGAGCCTGATGTACGAATTGTCGGAGGCTCGGCTTATTTGTTCCGTGTTACCCGAAAAAACTGACTGCCCGGGAGAAACCCAAGGGAATCCGGGTGCTTGGCAAGCGGCGACATGGAAAAAGCCGGTGAAATCCTCCCGCACCCGGAGCGCGGATCATTTCTTGTCGGAGGGCGTCTTCTTGGGGTCCACCTGCACCGCGGTGGGGGACAGTCCCTTGCGGGCCTCGGGCGCACCCTTCTGGACGGCATCGGAGGCGAGCGCGGCCTTGTAGCGTGCGTCCGCGTCCTCCGCGTTGAAGCCATCCCGCTGCTGCGCGCGGCTGATCATGATCTCCCCGTCGACGATCTTCTGCAGGTGCGTCTGCAGCTCCTCGACGGTGGGGATGTTGGGGTCCCTCGCCTTCAGCTCCTCGTCCGGGGTGATGACGAGCTGGGGCGGCTTCTCGGGGTTGAGGGCGTAGTCGAGGATCTTCTCCACGTACGTCTCGACGTCGACCTTCAGCAGCTGGGCCTGCTCCTTGACGTCCTTGTCGGCCAGCAGCTCCGCGCGCACCTCTTCCACCGGCCTCTTCAGCTTCTTCGGTTCAGGGACGACCTGGTTCTCTCCGGCCATGGCGCTCTCCAGAAAATGGGGGCCCGTCAACCCGGCGGGGGCGGAAAGCCCCGCCAGGTCCGAGCATGGAGCCATTCTGGCCGGTGAGACACCCCGGATGTCAAAGGGCTCCGGCGGTCCACCGGGTGAACTGCATGCGCAGCTCGCAGGTGTAGCGGCCTCGCGCGTCCTTCAGCCAGAGCTGCTCCGGCGCCGGATACATCTCCTCCACCGAGAGCCGCTCCGCCTCCCGGGCGAGGTGGGAGAGCAGGTCCAGCGCGAAGGGGCTCGCCGTGTCGATGAGGTAGGGCTTGCGCTCCTTCGAGCTGCGCATGAACACGAAGCGGGGCCAGCCGCCCGCCCGCCGCTCGCGCTGCACGGCGAGGAACAGCTCGAAGCCGGTGGGCCGGGACAGCCGCTCCGAGGACAGCTCCCACCGCTCGCGCTGGTACACCGCGCCGCCCACGCTCAGCCGGGGCAGGTGGCGGCCCTTCGTGCGCAGCGGCGCGTGCAGCACCTGGGGATGGGCCAGCGCCGCGAAGGGCGGGTAGGACGAGAAGTCGTCCAGCGGCATGTACAGGCTCAGCCGCTCGCCCTTCCCGTCCACCAGCACCGGCCCCTGGGGCGTGGGGCGCACCTTCACATCGCCCGGAGTGAGTGCCCCCTCCTCCACGTCCAGCACGTCCGACACCGAGTACACCAGCCGCCGTCCCGGGAAGACGTAGAAGCCCTTGTTGCGGCGGCGGATGGCCAGCCCCACCAGGCCTCGCGCGGCGGGGTCCGCGTCCAGCCACCGGGAGGCCACGGACGCGTAACGCTCGCGCTCCGGCTGGAAGGCGCCGAGCCAGCTCCACAGCAGCAGGTGGTGGTGGACACGCGCCAGCATCACCTCGAAACCACCGCCGTCCGGCTTCGCCGCGAGGCACACGTCCGGCAGCGCGTACCGGCCTCCGGGCGTGGACGTGCCCAGGAAGTCCACGGGCAGCGTCCGGGCGCGCGCGGCGTCGTCCTCCAGCAGCACGGGCGGCACGGGCGAGAAGCGGCTCCCCGACACGGTGTCCGGGCGCAGCCGCACCGCGTAGTCCAGCAGGTCCATCGGCGTTGCGTCCGGGCCCAGCGCGTCGCGCACCTGCTCGCGGAAGCCGCGCTGCACCGTGTCTCCGTACGCCGCCGACAGCTCCAGTGCGCCGGTGAGCGCCGACTCCAGCGACTGGGTGAAGCGCGCGCCGAAGCGCAGGCGGAACGGGGAGCTGGCCTCCTCGTAGAGGATGAGCCGGTCCGCATACACCTGCCCCTCGCCGCGACGCGCGGGCTTGCCGGTGGCCTCGGTGAAGGACGCCTCCAGGCGCGGCAGCAGTTCGCGGCGGGTGTCCAGGTCCGCCGCCTCGAAGTCGGCGCGCAGGCGCGCGAGCGTGTCCAGCCGCTCCAGCCAGCGCGCCCGCGCGTCGGACTCCGGCAGGGCCGCCACCGAGTCCCGCACGCTCTCGAAGGTGCCGAAGTCGTTCGCCCGGAAGGGCAGGCCCCACAGCAGCAGCGCCGACTTCACCAGCGGCAGCGCGCGCCGCTCCACGTCCTCCGTGGGGATGCCAAGCACCCGCGCCGCCTCCGCGGGCGTGGGGGTGGCCCGCAGCACGGAGAGGAGCTGCTCCGCCTCGGGGGACAGGGGCACGTCCAGCTTCAGCGGCGCGCACGCGGCCCGGCCCGGCGTCACGGTGAAGAGCGGGTTGAGGCGCAAGGGCAGGTGCGGGCGCAGCGTGCGCTCGCGCCACACCGCGCGCGACAGCTCTGTCACCGCCCAGAAGGAGAAGAACGTGCGTCGGCGCGTGTTGCCGCTGGGCACCGTGCGCACGTCGTAGCCGTCGTCTGCCGTGCGCTCGCCGTAGGAGATGGGGCCGAAGAAGCTCGTCGTCTCGTTCTTCGCGCAGAAGCGCTGCAGGTACGTGTAGACCTGCCGCTCCACCCGGCGCGCGTCGGAGGTATCCGGGCGCTCACCGCCCCGCACGTAGCGCGCCCAGACGTTGTCGTACATGGCCGGGCTGGAGAGGAACACCGCCTCCTGGATGGCCGGGGCCGCCGCCCGCTCGCGCAGCTGCCGCCGCAGGGCCGTGCGCTCCTCGGCGTAGCGGGCCTGGAGCGACTCGCGGCGCGCACGGTAGCGGGCCAGCGCGTCCCGGACCGGAGCGCCCTGGCGAGGCTTCAGCGAGGGCTCGCGTCCCTGGGCGAGCGCCTCCTGGAGGGCCCGCACGTCGGCGTCACCCCCGTGGGCCCGCACCTCCGTCAGCAGCGCCTCCTCGTCCGCCAGGAGTCCGGTGGTCTCCGCCAGCAGCTCCGCCGACAGCCCGAGCGACTCCAGCCAGTCGAACGGGAAGCCCGCGTGGCGCAGCACGAACAGCTCGCCCAGCGTCCAGGTCTCACTCATCCGTGCACCCTCGTCAGGACGGACTTCCCCACCAGCGTGTCCACCAGCTTCCGCCGCTGCGCCTCGGGGACGGCGCCCAACACTTCCGCCGGTAGCGCGGGCCGGTCCAGGCCGGACAGCTTCGGCGCCAGTCGCGCATCCATCGCCAGCACCGTGCCCGTGCGCAGGTTCGCCGCGTACCATGAGGACTTCGCCGCCCCGTCGAGGGACGCCGGCAGGTGGACCAGCGCGCAGTCGTCGTCGAGGCGGATGGGCGGATTGTCCGGGGCGGCGCTGCGCTCATCCACCTGCTGGGACGCGCCCGTGGGCAGCGGGGCCGTGGGCCCTCGCAGGCAGGCGGCGGCGACGCGGCCCGGGTTCAGGGGGACGCGCTGCATCAGCCGGGTAGAGAGCGCCGTGAGCGTCTCCTGGAGCTGGAAGCCCGAGAGCGTGGCTGGCGCGTCAAATGGTGTACTCCGGGCGAGGTCCCTGTCTTCGGCCGGGGCGCGCACCTGGACGGGGCTCCAGCAGAACCCACGGGCGGCCTCGCTCCGTGCCAGCGGCCAGTGGAAGGGACGCACCCCCGCCACGTGGTCGAACAACGGCTCCGCCTCGAGCGCCGCCAGCGTCAGCTCCAGTGCCGCCGCGTCCACGCCCGGCGCTCCCACCCACCACTCCGCGACAATGCGCACGCCCGCGGCGCGCAGGCGCTCGGCTCCGCGCGCCAGCTCCGCCCGCCGCCGCCAGTGGCCAGAGGGCTCCTGCACGCCGTCCTCGCGCACCGCGCAGAAGCCGACCACCGCCACGCGACAGCCGCTCTCCACCAGCGCGTCCGCGTGCGCGAGCGAGAGGAGCCCCACGTGGCCACCCCAGGGGGCTCCGCCCGTGAAGACGCGCACCTGCTCCGGAGTGCAGACCCCGAGCACCTGCCCCGTCGTCAGCGCCCTCACGTCCACGGGCTCGGGCACCTCCCCCAGCGTCGCCCAGCCGCGCTCATCGTCGGGGGGCGGCGTGGAGACCCACAGGTCCAGCGCCTCGGGAATCCAGACGAGTGACTCCGGCCCCGACTCACCGGCCAGTGGAGCCACGCGCCAGCGCAGGGGCGGGACGGCATCGAGGAACTCCGCCCGCTGGAACATGGGCAGCCGCGCCAGCACCTTCTTGTGCGCCACCGCGAAGGGCCCCGTGACTTCGAGTGGCACTTCCGGCGGACAGGCCCGGGCGAGCCAGGCCGCCGAGGGGAGCTGCTGGTCCCGCTCCAGCCAGAGGCGCACGCGCTCCGCCTTCGTGAAGCGTTCGGCGGCCCGGGCCAGGTCCTCCGCGTAGGGCGCGGGCTGTCCCGCCGTGCGCAGCACGTCCGAGCTCCGCTCGGTGGTGCCCGCTTCCAGCTCCAGGTCATCGAGCCGCAGCCGTACGCCGCTCGGAGGACCGGAGAGGGCCGTGAGCACCGCGCCCAGGGCCCGGAGCCGGGTGGGGCCGTGGAGGTCGCCACGCCCCGAGAGCGCCCCGGCCGCACGCAGCAGGAGCAGCTCCCTCATGGACTGAGGCGTCGCTGGCGCTGTCACCCGCGCATCGACGGCGTCCGCCATCGCCCCATCGGAGACGACGCGGCGACAGAAGTCCCGGGCCACGTCCACGACGTGCCACCCCTCGGGGGCTTCCGGCACGAGCGTCACGTCGCGGTGGGGTGGCAGGACCAACAGCTTCATCCCCGCCCCTCCTCGGCGGACGGAGGTGGCGCGCCCCACAGCAGCGTGCAGCGCAGCTCCACGGTGTGCCGGCCTCCCGGCCCCTGCAGCCACAGCTGGTCCGGCGCCGGCCGCATCTCCGAGAGGAGGACCTCCTCCTTCTGCTCCAGCAGGTTGAGGAAGACGCGCAGCAGCGGCGGGCTGCGCACGTCCACCAGCACGGGCTTCCGCTCGTCCTTGAACTTCGCGAAGACGCAGTCGGGCATCCCCCGGGCCTCCCACACGCCCACGGCCGCACGCAGCCTCGCGCGGTCGTCGCGGCAGGCAAGCAGCGCTTCCCGCTCCTCGGCGCCCAGCCGCCACTGCTCGCGCTGCACCACCACGCCGCCCAGCGTCAGCCGTGGGGTATGGGCCCCCAGCGACACGCGCAGCGGGCGGATGCGCGGCAGCGCGAAGGCGGTGTGGACCAGGCTCTCCAGCTCACCGTTGTAGAGGCACACCTCCGAGCCCAGCCGCTTCGACAACAGCCGCGCGGTCTTCCCGTCGCTCTCCACGAACAGGTCGTCCATCGGCAGCTTCCAGGCCGAGGCCCGCGCGCTCACCCCGCCCAGCTCCACCACGGGGCCCGGGAACTCCGAGGGCAGCAGGCCCGTGCGCCGGGACGCGAGCACCGTCACCAGCGGCACCGGCCGGCTCAGCGTCCCCAGCGCCCGCACCATGGCGCTCTCCACCCGCCCCCGCGCCTCGTGGAACTGGAGCGCCCAGCCCCACACCAGCGCGGTGTCGTGCACGTCGCCCATCACCAGCTCGTACTCGCCCCGGCTCCACGCCTCCGCGTCGCGCGCGCCGACCAGCAGGTCCACCGAGGTGACAAGCGGCAGCGCCCGCGCATCCTCCACCGGTGACGGCGGCGCCACGCTCCCCAGCTCCACGTGGCGCGCGGAGGCGTCGGTGATGGCCGCCGCGAGCACGTCCGTCACCGACGTGTCCGAGGGCACCGGCCGGTCCGAGTACGCGGCCGCGACCTTCCAGAAGGGCACCGTGCGCGCCCCCACCAGCCCGGCGACGGCGGCCCTCGCCGCCTCGCGCGTGCGCCGGGCCGCCTCGCCCATCCACGCCAGGGCGGGCTCCAGCCGCGTCGCCAGCTCGTGGGCCCGCTCGCCGCCGACCTCCACGCGCAGGTCCCCGCCACACTCCTCCCGGAGCGGGAGCCGGTCCTGGTAGAAGTTGTGCGACTCGGAGGCCGGGCCGCGCTCGGACGGAGGCACCACGCCCCACTGCGTCCGCGCGCGCTCCGCGAAGGCCGCTTGCAGCGCCATCTTCCCCGCCGCGTCCGCCGCGCCGTACCGGCCCATCAGCTCCAGCAGTGCGCTCAGCCCTTCCACATGGCGCCGGGCCGCCAGGCAGGACAGGCCCGCCACGCGCTCGGCCAGGTCGTCCACCGGGTGGTGCACGGCGGCGGGGACCTCGAGCTGGTGCGTGAGCAACCCCTTCTCGCAGCCCAGCCGCGCCGCCTCGCGCGCCAGCCCCGGTGCCACGCCCAGCGACGACGCCAGCCCCGCCAGCGTGCGCGTCCCGTCCGCGACCTCCACCAGCCGGGGCAGCAGCTCCTCCACGCTCTCCGGCGTGGGCGCTGTCTTGCGCGCGGGCACCTCGGCGAAGGCCTTGCGGCGCAGCACCAGCCAGGCGGCGATGTCCGGGTCGAAGGCGATGGCCCGCACCAACCCCTGCACCAGCCACGAGGCCGCGAAGGTGTTGCGCCCCACCAGCACCTCCGGCCCGGACCAGCGCAGCGTCACCCCCGTGGGCGCCTCCGCGTCCGCCCGGCCGTAGTTGATGGGGCCGAAGAAGCCCATCGTCTCGTTCTTCGCGCACAGGCGCTGCAGGTAGCTGGCCACCTGCCGCCGCAGCCGGGCGCCGTCGCGGCCCTCCACCAGGTCTCTCGCCACGGGCGGACTCGAGCTGGCCACCGCCTCCAGGAAGCGCGGCTCGCGCCGCAGCGCCGCCAGCGCCGACTCCACGGCCGCGCTCTCGCGCTCCAGCGCCTCCGTGAAGGCGGCCTCCGCGTCGCTCGCCGCCCGGGCCCGCGCGTTCCACGCGGCGAACACCTCGGGTGACTCCAGCCCTTCCGTGTCCACGGGGCGCCCGGCCTTGAGCGCCGCCAGCACCGCGCGCGACGGGCGCTTCACCCGGGGGCCCGCCGCCCGCAGCGACTCCAGCGCGCGCTGCTCCGACGCGAGACGCCGGGCTCCCGCCGCTGCCTCCGGGCACCCCAGGCGTTCCAGCCAGTCGAAGGGGAAGCCCGTGGTGCGCACCACGAGGTGGGGGAAGAGGGTCCAGCCCTTCATGCGTTCCGCACCCTTCGTGCTGGGGCGCATGCGGCGCCCCGAGGTGTGCCGCTACCGCTGCTGCTCGGTCCTGCTACCGCGCCGGCAACTCGATTTCCTGCCCAGGCACGGCCATCACCCAAAGCTTGCTCACCCCGCTCGGGCAGCTGACCAGCACCTCCAGCTCCCGGCCCGCCTCGATGGGGGACTTCACCAGGGGCGTCACGCCGGGCAGCACCGCCCCACCCACGTGGACCTGGCAGCCCGGGGCGCTCCCCTTCACGCTCAGCAGCCCGTGCGTGCCCGGCTGGTGCCTGGCGTCCGCCAGCGTGCGCACGTCGATGTCCTCACGCAGCTGCGTCGTCCCGAACCGGCGCAGCTGGCCGTTCACCGCCGTGGCGATGAGCAGCGGCCCCTGGGAGGCCGCGAGCGGGGCCGAGCCCTGCTCCAGGCGCAGGCCACCCACGTAGACCTGCTCGCCCTGCTCCACGTTGATGAACCCGGAGCCCGGCTCCCTCAGCAGCACGATGGCCACCGCGGCCAGCACCAGCAGCCCGCCACCCCCCAGCACCATCCACTTCCAGGAGCCAGACTTCGCCGGGGCCTCCTCGGCCACGGGCGGGGGCGGAGGACGCGGGGCCACGACGGGGACCTGCGCCGTCTGCCGGGCCGGGTGAGCCACCGCGGCGCTCACGACGGGCTTCACCTGGGGAGGCGGAGGCGGACGCCCCTGCTGGGCCGCGCCATTCGCATGCGGCGCATGCGGCGCATGAGCCGTCGGGGCCACGGCCTGAACGGCCCCGGAGGGACGTGCCGGCTGATGCACGGCGGGATGCGGCTGCGACGGCCGCACCGGTGTCGCGGGCCGGGCCGGCGCGGCTTCCACGGGAGGCCGGGGCGGCCCCAGCGACAGAGGGACCATCTCCGTGCGGTCGCCCATGTCCAGGTCGGGCAGCTCGGGGAGCGGAGCGGGAGGAGGCACCACCTGGGGGCCCACGCGCGGCTGGCTTCCCGTGGGGCGCGCCACGCTCACGGGAGGCGGAGTCATGGGCCTGGGACCACTGCCGCTGCCCGTGGAGCGGGGACCGCTGCCACTGCCCGTGGGGGACGGATGCGAGCCACTGCCCCTTGCTCCCGGCGTGCGCCCGTCGCCCGGGGCGACCATGTCGCCCGTGTTGACGTTGCCGCTGCCCGTGCCCGAGGGCATGGGCCGGGGGTGGCTGCCGGTGCCGGTGGTGGTCGACGGCGCGAACTCCACCAGCCGGTCCCCCAGCGTGTCCTTGAAGAACTGGGCCACCGCCGCCGGAGACGAGTTGAGCCGGTGGTGCGCCATCACCGCTTCGATTTCCTCGCGCATCGCCGCCGCCGACGGCGTGCGCCGCGACGGGTCCTTCACCAGCGCGCGGAGGATGAGGTCCGACACGTCCTGGGGAATGTTCGGCTTGAGCTGCGAGGGAACCGGCGCCGCCTCGCGGACGATGGCGTTGAGCGTGGCCGCGTCGTGGTCCCTGCGGAACGGAAGCTGGCCCGTGAGCAGCTCGAAGAGCACCACGCCCAGGGCGAACACGTCATTGCGCGCGTCCAGCGAGCGCCCGGAGGCCGCCTCCGGGGAGATGTACGAAATCTTCCCCTTCAGCACGCCCGCCTGCGTGTGCTCCTCGCCCGCCACCTTGGCGATGCCGAAGTCGCTCAGCTTGACGGCGCCGTCCAGCGAGATGAGGACGTTGTGCGGGCTGACGTCCCGGTGCACCACCGGGTGCGGCGTGCCCGCCGGGTCCACATAGGCGTGTGCGTAGTGCAGACCCGCCGCCACCTCGGCGACGATGCGCAGCGCGTGCTCCATGGGGAGCGCCAGCCCCTTGCGCCGCAGCTCGTTGACCAGCTTCTTGAGGTCCGGCCCGCGCACGTACTCCATCAGGATGTACGCCACCCCGTCGGACACGCCCACGTCGAACGTCTGCACGACGTTCGGGTGCGTCAGCCGCGCGTTGGCCCGGGCCTCCGCGAACAGCATGTCGACGAACTCGGGGTTCTCCGCGAACTGCGGGAGGATCTTCTTCATCACCACGAACTTCTCGAAGCCCTTCACGCCGACCTGCTTGGCGAGGAAGACCTCCGCCATGCCGCCCTGCCCCAGCCGCCGGATGATGTTGAGCTTGGTGCTGCCCAGCGAGTTGGAGATGTCGGTGGAGGCCCCCTGCTTCGCCTGGGGGTCGATGTTCGTGGAGCCGAAGAGGTACTGGCTGAGGGCGCGCGGCTCGAGCGCCTCCATTTCATCCAGCGGCCGGTCCGTGAGCGGCACGCGCGCCAGCAGCCCCTGCAGCTGCGGCATGTGCGGCACCCGCGCGCTGCCGCCGCAGATGGGGCACGCGCGCTCCACGTTGGACTGGTGCGCCCGCAGCTGCGCCAGGTAGTCCGCGGCCTGGATGCGCTGGTGGCTCACCTGCCCGCAGTTGCGGCAGTCACACGGCAGCCACAGCGTGGCCATGCGCGCGGAGGGCTGCCGGGACGAGCGCGCCAGCACGGCCAGCACCGGCGGCGGCAGCCGGCACAGCACCACCTGCGCGCCCTGGGCCGCCGTCTCCAGCACCTGCTCCAGCTTGGGCAGCGCCTCGGGCTCCACCTTGCTGACGTGGCTGAAGTCGAAGCCGACGCGCCCCTCCAGGCCGGACGCCAGCCGGCGCACGTTGAGGTCGCCCTTCAGCGCGCTGGCCAGGGTGATGTAGGTGATGTCGTCCTGGACGATTTTGAGGTGCTGCGCCAGCTCCGGCTGCTCCGAGGGCATGCTCGCCCGCAGGTAGCGCATCACCACCGGGTCCACCGTGCCGAACTGCTGGCGGCGCGCGTAGTCGAAGAACTCGCTGGCCAGGTCCGCGAACTCCAGCGCGTTGCCGCACACCGGGCAGGCGTGCTCGGGCGCGAGCTCCTCGGCGAGGACCTTCGCCTCGTCCTGCAGGTTCACCACCCGCAGCCGGTCCTCGTTGCAGGTGCGGCAGGTGTAGGGCGCCAGGACGGAGAGCACCCGCGCCACGCCGGCGAAGCCCTCCACCATGTTGAGCTGGTCCACCATCACCGGTGGCGCGTGCACGACGTACAGCCCCAGGGCTCCGGGCGGCAGCTTGCCCGCGAACTCAATCCACCGGCGCACGCCGAAGGAGCTGATGCGCTCCACCCGTCCCAGGTCGACCACCAGCACCCCGTTGAGCTCCGGAGTGCTGGACGTCAGCGGGAAGGTCTCGTCGATGACGCCGGAGATCCGTACGTGGGTAATGGTACCCACGCGGAGCCGGCTGATGATGGCGTTGGAACCCTGGCTATCCACCGGCCCTGACCTCATTGCAGACAGA
This sequence comes from Pyxidicoccus trucidator, assembly GCF_010894435.1. NCBI lineage: Bacteria > Pseudomonadati > Myxococcota > Myxococcia > Myxococcales > Myxococcaceae > Pyxidicoccus > Pyxidicoccus trucidator. Next base: position 84,981 of record NZ_JAAIXZ010000015.1, read on the forward strand.
ACAACAGAGACTTCGGCTGGGTGGCGCGGCGTCGCGCCTCTCCCAGGTCCACCACGCACAGGACCCTCGACTCACGACCCGCGGCCACGCGGACCGCCACCGTGTCGCTGTGCTCCAGGATGCGCCGCAGCCCCAGGCCCGCGCCTCCCCCGGAGGCGTCCACCTGGACGCGTCCACCCCACCCCTCCAGGGCCCGGGCGAAGGGCCCCGGCCGTAAACCGCCGAAGCGGTCCACGACTTCCAGCCACATGCGTCCCTCCTCCACCGTATAGGCGAGCTCGCAGGCGTCCTCGTCCGCCACCTCGCTCACCTCCGTGCGCCGGTGCGCGTAGCGCTGCTGGCCCTTCGCATCCACCGGAGCGTCCAGCAGCGCGTTGACGCCCAGCTCATGCACCACGTCCGCCACCAGGCCGGCGGCCGCGCGAGAGCCCGCCGCCTGCCGCACGGCCGCGGCCGCCACGTCCGCCGTGGTGTTGATGTCCGCCACCCGCTGCAGCCGGTGCCGCGTCACCGCCGCACCCTCCGGCAGCAGGGACCTGCCCCGCAGCAGGGCCCCCAGCAGGCGGACCTCCCACGCGGAGGGCCGGCCCTCCGGGCCGCGCGAGGCCAGCAGCAGCGCTGGCGGCTCGCGGCGCAGGGACTCCGCATGCGCGGGCGTCAGCCGGCCGTCGAAGAGCACCAACCGGCGAGGGCCGGCGGCGGAGGGCGCCGGCTCCTGGTGGAAGACCACGCCTCCCTGGGTGAGTACGGGAGCCGCCTGCTCCAGCAGCGCGGGGGCAAGCGACTCGTCGGCGATCAACAGGAGGCTCCCGGCCTCCAGGTGGGGAGCGGTACTCAAGACCTAGTAACGAACCTTGACTTCACTGAAGAAGGACTGCGGGGGAGCCGGGAAGCCGTGCGACTCCTCGTATTGGGCGTTGAAGAGGTTGGAGCCCAGGAAGGACACGGAGATGCCGTCGTAGACGTTGAAGCCCACGCGCGCGCTGGCGGTGACGTAGCTGGGCAGCTGCACCCGCGTGGTGGGCAGGCCCGTCGCCTCGTCCACCGTGAAGCCCGGGTCGAAGCGCGGGCCCACGAAGAGGGCGTACAGCTCCGCGAAGGCCACCTTGCCGATGTTGGTGCGCCCACGCGCGTAGAGCCGGTGGCCGGGCGCGTAGTCCAGCGCCGCCTCGGGCCCGTCGTTGTACGGCAGCGTCTTGGCGTCCAGGTACTGGTAGGCCACGTCGAAGGACGAGTTGATGGTCGGAATCTGCGCGGCCGCTTCCAGCTCGAAGCCCGCCACGCGCGCGTCGCCCAGGTTCTTGAACTGGGAGACGGAGCCGAACACCAGCTCCTGGTTGATGAAGTTCTTGGCCAGGTTGTAGAAGCCCGTGCCCGTCAGGCGCACCCGCCGGTCGAAGGGCCAGAAGTCCACCGAGGCCTCGAACGTGTCCAGCGTCTCGGCGGCCAGGTTCGCATTGCCCACCAGCGTGGCGGCGTACATCTGCTGGTTGATGGCCAGTTCTGCCAGGGTAGGCGCGCGGAAGGCGCGGCCGTAGTTGGTGCGCAGCGTGAGCAGCTCCGGCACCGCGTGGAACACCACGCTGGCGCGCGGGGAGAGCTGGTCCGTGCGATTGCTCCAGACGCGCTCGGGAATCTGGTAGCGGTCATAGCGGGCGCCCGCGCCGAACACGAGCCGGTTGAAGAGCCGGTACTCCGCGTCCACGAAGCCGCCGATGATGGTCTGCTTCGTGTCGTCCACCGTCAGCTCCGGCAGGACGTTGGGCACGTTCACCTGGTCGGCCTTCACGTCGCCGCCGAAGGTGACGTTCAGGTCGCCCACGGAGAGGAGCGCACGCGCCTCGCCGCCCAGCCGCCGGCGCTTGCCCAGCGCGCGCGTCATCTCGCCGCCGAAGGCGTTCTCCATCAGCACGTCGCGGCGCTTGAAGAGGCCGTACGCCTGACCGAAGAGGCGCAGGTTCTCCGTCACCTGCTGGTCCACCTGGGCGGAGGCGTTGAGGTTCTGCACCGACTCCGAGTCGTTGGGCGTGTAGTGGCAGCGGCCGCAGTTGCCCACGGTGGAGATGTGCGTGCCACCCGGGCGGCCAATCTCCGCGTCCGTGAAGTCCGCGTCCAGCGCCAGGGGGCCCACGCGCACCTTGCCGCTGACCTGGTGCACCAGCGAGTCCTGGTTGGTGTCCACCCGGCCCACGCGCGGGTCATTGAAGAGCTGCGGCCCGTCCGAGCCGAAGCCGTAGTAGCCCAGCAGCGCCTCCACCGGACCGCCGCGGCCGGCCACGTTGCCGTGCAGGCGCCACGTCTGGTCCTGGCCCGCCAGCACGCGCGCCTCGGCGCCCACGTTCTTCCCCTTCTCGATGAGGTCGGAAGGCTGGCGCTCGATGATGTTGATGACGCCGCTGAAGGCGTTGGAGCCGTACAGCGAGGAGCCCGGGCCCCGGATGACCTCCACCTGCTTGAGGTTGATGAGCGGCGTCGTCTCGTCCGCGTAGAACTGGCCCGTCCACGGGTCCGTCAGCGGCCGGCCGTCCTTGAGGAGCAGCAGGCGGTTGGACAGGTAGTTGGAGCCCAGGCCACGCGCGCTCACCGCCGCCTTGCGCATGGAACCCCGGCGGCACTCCATGCCGGGGAAGTACTGGATGGCCTCGCACAGCGAGAACTGGCCGGTGCCCTCCAGCTCCTCGGCGGGAATCCAGGACACGGTGAGGGGCACGTCGGAGATGCGCTGGTTGCGCTTGGACGCGGTGGTCACCACCGCCTCGCTCAGCACGCGGTTGACGGACTCCTCAATCGAGTCCGCGCCCCCCAGCGGGTCCGAGCCGGGCAGGCCCGCGAGCCCCGAGGGCGGCGGCATGGCCCCGCCCGGGGTGGGCTCCGCGAAGGGCGCGCGGATGGGAACGTTGGACTCGGGCTCCTGCGCGGGCGCCGCCACCGTGGAAGGCGCGGCCAGCGTGCCGCTGGCAGGCGGCGGGCTGTCCGCCACCGAGGGCCCCGCGGCCGGCGAGGTCATGGGGGAGCCCGGAGACGCCACGGGCAGCGGGTCTCCTACCGGAGGGGCCAGCGGCGTGGGCGGCTCGGCCGTGGTCGGCGTCGAGGGCTCGCCCGTGGCGAAGGGATCATCCGTGGCGGGGCCACCGCCCAGCGTCGGAATCTCCTCGTCGGGCGTGCTGACGACGGCCGGCTTCGTGGCCTTGCGCGATTTGGTCCGCGTCTTGGCGGCGCGAGGCGGCGCGGCGCTCTTGGGCGTCGTTCGCCGCTTCTTCTTCACCTTGGGCTGCGTCTCCGCCGCGGCGGCCTGCGCCCGGGCTTCGGTGCTCGCGAGGCCGGCGAAGGCCAGCGCGAACACCATGACGGACAGAGAGAGAGCCCGAAGACCGCGGCGCTCCGGATAAGCCTTCACCGAGCCAGGCCGCGGCTCACCGTACACAGTCGAGTGCATCATTCTCACGTCCGTGAGTGAGGGGGACACCCACGGTCCTGTACGTACGCCCCGGTTGGCGGCCCGGCGTCAGGGCCATCGTCCATTCAGACGTGTCTCCACCTCTGAACGCTCGCGCCGTCAGATTGCAAACTACCTCAGAGATTCTGCCGTTCCAAGTCAGCGGCTCTCATTCCCTGAAACTCAAGAAGTTATCGGGGGCTCCGCTCCACAGGTGCTTCCTCAGTCATCAGGCTGCTCGGCGGAGACGGCGAGGTCCCCGGCGAACGACGGCAGCGCGGGCCCCAGCTCCTCGGAGCGCACCAGCACCTCGGCGTCCACGCGCACGTCGGGAGCCTCCGCCAGCACGGGCTGGCGGCGGGGCGGGCCCTGGGTGACGAGCCTGCGGAAGTCCTCGAAGTCACGGCCCTGGACGCGGGCGAAGGCGTCGAAGGGGGGCACCGCGCCCACGCTCCCGAGCGCCCCGGCGAGCACGTCGCCCTGGCCGCGCAGGTCCACCAGCACGGCGCCGGGCACCCGGCCGCTGCGGAAGAGGACGCGCACGTCCTTGGGGACGTGCGCGAGGGGGACGAGCGCGGCCTCCGCGCCCCGGGCCTCCAGCATCTTCAGGGCGGACTCCACGTTCGGCACCGGCACCACCTTGAAATGACGCTGCGCGTCCAGGTCGCCGCCGAGCACCACGTGGGTGACGAACTTCGGGTCCGCGGGGCCGGCGCCCTTCACCAGCGCCAGGCGCTTGCCGGCCAGGTCCTTCACGACGCCCTTCTGGGTGGAGACAATGGCCCAGCGCTGCTGCGTCTCGCCGGAGCGGGAGGCCCAGGCCACCGGGGTGGCGCGGGAGCCGAGCTGCACGGCGGCCCAGGCGTCCACCACCGCGAAGTCCACCAGCCCGTCGGACACGGCGCGGGAGAAGTCCTCGTAGCGGCCGAAGCTCTTGGCGGCGACGGGGCGCTCCAGGGACTCGCCCAGCTTCGCGGCCAGCGCCTCCGCGTACTGGAAGCGCTCCTGGCCCTCGCTGAGGGTGGTGGCGAGGAAGACGCCCAGGGTGGCCTTCTTCGGAGCCGCGCCCGCGGGGGCGGCGGCCAGGGTGCAGGCCAGCACGAGGCCGGCGAGGAGGAAGCGGTGTGCCTTCATCATGGAGTCTCCTCGGCGGTGGCCTCGGCCGGTGCGCCATTCGAAGCGGGCCCGGAGGGCTCGCCGAAGCCGTGCAGGCTCTGCAGGCGCTCCTTCCACTCGCGCACCTGCGCCATGCGCGGGCCGGTGCCGGAGGCGAGGTAGCGGCGCCAGGCGTCCACGGCCTCGGCGGGCTCGCGGCGGCGCTCCTGCGCGTCGATGCCGAGGTTGAGGGAGGCCACGGACACGGTGGGCTCCAGCTGCCGCCACGTGGTCAGCGCGTCCGACGTCTTCCCCTTGCGCCAGTCCACGCACGCCAGGTTGTGCCGCACCAGCGCGTCGTCCGGGGTCAGCGCGAGCGCGGCCTTGAGGGCCTTCTCCGCCACGCGCATGTTGCCGGAGGCATACGCCAGCCCGGCCTCGCGGCGGTGGAGCGCGCCCGTCATCGCGGACACCCACTTCGGCTGGCCGGGCATGGGCTTCTTCGCGGCGGCGGCGAGCTGCTTGCGCGCCGCTGCCACCTGCCCCTTCTTATAAAGGAGGAAGGCGTCCGTCAGGGCGCGGGTGTTGGGCCAGGCCCAGCGCTGCGCGGGGGTGAGGGCACGCTTGAGGGCGGCGCTGGCCTCGGCGTGCCTGCCTGCCTCCGCGCGCGCCAGCCCTCGGGTGAAGAGGGCCAGCTTCGCCAGGTCCGGGCGCTTGCTGACGCCCAGCCGGTCCACGGCCTCCAAATCCCGCTCCGCGGCCTCGGCGTCCCCGGCCTCCAGGCGCGCCAGGGCGCGGCGCACCAGGACGCGCGGCAGGTTGGCCTCGGCCACGCTCGCGGCGACCTTGGAGGGCCCCACGTCGGTGAGCCGCTGCACGGCGGCGTCCACCTGCCCCAGCTCCACCTCGGCCAGCGCGGCGCCCACCGAGGTCTCCGCCTTGGCGTCCGGCTCCTCCGTCTGCGTGCCCGCCCGGGTGAAGGCCTCCAGCGCGGCCGTCGCGTCGCCCGTGGCCAGGCGCGCGTAGCCCAGCAGCAGCCCCTCGCGCCAGGTGGCGCCGGGCAGCGTCGCGCCCTGCTCCATCACCTTCCGGGCCTCGGGGAAGGTGCGCGTCTCCAGCAGCGCGGCGCCCAGCCGCCGGGCCATGGGCGCGGAGCGGTCCAAATCGTACGCGCGGCGCAAGTCCCGCACCGAGTCCTCCAGGCGTCCCGTCCCGGCCCTGTCCCGGGCGCGGTGGGCCAGCGCGCGCGCCAGCCACTGCTTCGCCCCGGCGTGCTCCGGCTCCGCCTGCAGGGCGTTGGCGTAGTCCTCAATCGCCTGGTCCCACTGGCCGGTGGCGAAGTGGTCCGAGCCCAGCAGCATCCAGCCCAGCGCCTGCCGGGGGGCCATCTCCACCACGCGCCGGTGGACCTCCACCGCGCGCTGGAAGCGGCCCGCGCGCCGGTTGACGGAGCCGAGGTTGGCCCACAGCTCCAGGCTGTTGGCGCCCGCGCGCACCGCGGCCTCCAGGAACTGGATGGCCTCCTCGTGCCGCCCCTGCGCCTGGAGCGCCTTGCCCACGGCCATCTGCCCCACCAGCAGGCCCGGCTGCAGCTGCAGCACCCGGCGGTACTCCGCCTCCGCCGCGGCCGCGTTCTTCTGCGCCAGCCGCACGTCACCCAGCAGCAGGTGCGCGGCGGGCGTGCTGCCCAGCTTCACCAGCGCCTGCGCCTGGCCCTCCGCGCGAGGCACCTCGCCCGCGGACAGGTACAGCCGCGCCAGCTTCTCCTTCGGCTCGGCCACCTGCGGGAAGCGCGTGGTGACGCCCTCCAGCAGCGTGCGCGCCTCGCCCACCCGGCCCTCCAGCTCCAGCACGCTGGCCAGGCCCAGCTGCACGCCGGGCGACTCGGGCCGCCCCGCCTGCGCCTGCTGGAAGGACGCGCGCGCCGAGGCCACGTCCCGGCGCAGCACGTGCGCGCGGCCCAGCAGCTCGTGAATCTGGAAGTCGTTGGCCGCCAGCGGCGCGGGGCGCAGCGCCAGGTATTTCTGGAGCCGCGTCACCGCCGCGTCGCCCCGCTGCGCATAGAGGTAATAGCTGGCGAGGTAGTAGTGGACGATGAGGTGCTCGGCCGCGTCCGCGGCCGCCACCTGCTCCAGCAGCGGCACGGCCTCCGGGAAGCGGCGCAGCTTGTAGAGGGCCACGCCCAGCGGGTACGCCAGCGACAGCTCGCCGGGGCGCGCCGTCATGACGGGCTGCACCCGGTCCACCGTGCGCTGCCAGTCCTGGAGCCCGTTGGCGGCGGAGCCGATGCCGGCGGCGGCGGCGACGGAGCCCGGCTCCGCGACGAGCGCCTGCTCGAAGAGGCCCAGGGCCTTGCGGTACTTCTCCTCGGCCTCCTTCTTGTCACCGGAGGCACTGGCGGCGCTGGCGGCCACCTGGGCCGCCTCACCGTCCTTCACCAGCCGCTGCGACTCGGACATGGGGGGAGGACGGTACTGCGCGAGCGCGGGGGGGCCGGCCAGGGTGGCCAGCAACGCGAGCGCCGGAGCAAGGCGTCGCCGTGGGGTGTGGGGTGTGCGGCGCATGCGGGTCGGTTCCTGGGGAATCAGGCGACGGGGCTGAACTCGGCCACGACGACGGTGATGTCGTCTCTCTGCGGCTGGCCGGCGCTGAAGGCGCGTGCGTCCGCGAGCAGCGCGTCACGCAGCGCCTCCGCGGACAGGTGGGCGTTGGCCTGCACGGCGGCGGCGAGGCGCTGGGTGCCGTAGAGCTTGCCCGCGGCGTCGCGCGCCTCGGTGAGGCCGTCCGTGTACCAGACCACCACGTCACCGGGGCGCAGCTGCGCCTGGCGCGAGGTGAACTGCGAGGACACGTTGGCACCCAGCAGCGGCCCGCGCGCCGGCAGCGAGGCCACCTGCCCGCTGTTCCGGTTGAACACCAGGGGGCTGGGGTGCGCGCCTGCCGCGTAGTCGATGTGGCCGTTGGACACGTCGAGGATGGCCAGGGCGCTGGACATCTGGTGCTCGCCGCGCCCCACGTTGGCCAGCGTGACGTTGAGGGAGGTGATGAGCAGCTGCGCGCTCACCTGCGAGGGCTCGCGCAGCGTCATCGCGGACGCGAAGCCGCTGGTGGCGCTGGTGGCCACCAGCGCGGTGGACAGGCCATGGCCCGTCACGTCGCCGATGCCGATGACCACCCGCTGCGCGTCCAGCGAGGCGCGGAACCACCAGTCGCCGCCGCACGCATCCGCGGTGACGACGAGGCCGGCGATGCGCACCGGCCCCACCTGCACGGCGTCACGGCCGGGCAGCAGCGTCTCCTGCACGGTGCGGGCGAGCGACACCTCGCGCTCCAGCTGGGCCTTGGCGCGCACGTCGTCCAGCAGGACCTTGATGCGCTCCGCCATGTGGTTGAACACCACGCCCAGCGTCACCACCTCGCGGCCCGCGCCCCGGGCCGTGCCCGCGCGGGCGCCCAGGTCTCCGGCGGCCAGCTGCATCACCTTGCCCGTCAGCATGCCCAGGGGCCGGGTGATGCGCCGGCTCTGGAACGCGACGAGCGCGCCCGCGAGCACCACGAAGCCCAGCCCCAGGCCGAGCATGCGCATCGTGTTGGCGCGCACCGTGTCGCGCTTGTCCTCTTCCAGCGCCGCCAGCTGCTTCTGGAGCCCGCCCAGCGAGTAGCTGATGACGACCAGGCCCTTGCCGCTGCTGGAGCCGTAGTCGATGGGCTCCTGGATTTCGGAGATGGGCTGCCCCTGGTAGAAGGCGCTCACCAGCCGCCGCTCCGCGACGCGCGCCGGGCTGTTCCCGGCGGCCTCCTTCTCCGTGCCCTTCTCGCTGTCCGCCATCCGCACCCCGTCCGGGTCGAAAATCTGGACGCGGAGGATGTTGGGGTTGGTCTTGACGATGGAGCCCGCCACCTCTTCGAGGAAGGCGTAGTTGTTGTCGCGCAGGTTGGTGGCGGAGGTGAGGGCAATGGTCTGCCCCACCGTCTGGCCCAGCTCGCGGGCCTGGTCCTGGATGCGGTCCTTGGAGCGGAGCGCCGTCTCCTCGAACTGGGACTGCGTCGAGGCGACCGACAGCGCCGCCAGCAGGCCGACGATGGCCACCACCAGCACACCGGTGGTGAGCAGGAGGACCTGGTCCAACCGGAGGCCCTTGATGGCCGCCACGTTGGGCAGCTCACCGGCCTCCAGCGGGGCGATGAGGGTGCTGGTGGCCTCCGCCCGCCCCAGGCCCATGGGGCCCGTGAGTCGCGTGGCGGTGGACTCGCGATTCCCGGTGAGCTCCTGGGTACCCGTCCGCTCGGCGGGCGGCGGCGCGGAGTCCGGAGCGTCATCGTTCGGCGGTGGGGGGTTCAGACGCGTGTTCGTGCTGGACAAGGGCACACCCAGAGGGTCGCGTCGGGGCGCGACGAGGGAGCGGGGGAGTGGCGACTCTATCGCACTTCTCCTTATTCGCGAGGTCCCCGCCCTACCCGGCTGGCGTGTCCCCCGTGGCCGAGGTGACTCCACGGGGAGGCCGGGGCCCGGCGCTCCCGCGCCACTTCACGCGGGGTACGGCGGGCGTCCCCTGCCCTTCACCGGGCGTCCTCGGGGGCCTCCGGTTAGCATTGAGGGCGCATGCGGCCCCACTTCCACGTGGCGGGCATCCCGGTCCACGTCCACCTGTTCTTCTTCCTCATCGCGCTCGCCGCGGGCTGGGGCCTGGTCGACGCGCCCGCTCGGCTGGCGCTGTGGGTGGCCATCGTCTTCGGCTCCGTGCTGCTCCACGAGCTGGGCCATGCGCTGGCCTTCCGCCGCTACGGCTGCCCCGCGGCCATCGAGCTGCACGGCATGGGCGGCACCACCACGGGCCGGGACGCCGAGCGGCTCACGCATCGTCAGTCCGCGTGGGTGAGCTTCGCCGGACCGGGGATGGGGTTCCTGCTGGGAGCCCTCGTCTGGGGCCTGTCCCGCTTCACCCCGCTGGGCCAGCAGGGCGGGCTCGTGGGTGAGGCGGTGCGCCAGTTGCTGTGGGTCAACGTTGGCTGGGGCCTGTTCAACCTGCTGCCGCTGCAGCCGTTGGACGGTGGCCACCTGCTGGCCTCGGCGGTGCGTGCGCGGAGCGGCTACCGCTACGAGCGCGTGCTGCACGGCATCGGCATCGTCACGGCGCTCGGCGTGCTGGCCCTGGCCGTCCTGTGGAACCAGCCGTGGATGGGGCTGCTGGCGCTGCTCTTCGGGGTGATGAACTTCGAGCAGCTTCGCCAGCTTCCGAAGGAGGTCCGCGTCCCGCGCGCCGCCGCCCCACCCCGGCGCCGGGTGTCCCCACGGCGTGAGCCGGACACCGCCTCCGTCTCCGTGGAGCAACTGCTGGGGGAGCCACGGGACGCCCCTCGCGTCGCGGCGCGCCGCGCCCCCGCGTCCCTGCGAGAGCTGGAGGAGGACGAGCCCGAGGGGCCGCATGACCCCGCGCTGGTGGGAGCCATGCTGCTGGAGAGCGGACTGGCGGCGATGGCGGTGCGGCCACTCCAGTCCGCCTTCGCGGACTCGCCCTCACCGGACACCGGCCATGCGCTCGTCGTCGCGCTGCTGGAGACGGGACGCTTCACGGAGCTCGAAGCGCTGCTCGCCGGCCCGCGTGCCACGCACCTGTCCGACGACACCCTGACCCTCATCTCCGAGCGGGCGGGCGCCACGGGCCACGTCACGCTCGCGGCACGTGCCGGAGCGCTGCGTCACCGAGACAATTTCTAAGTCAAATGAGCCCGGCTGATTGCCGCGTCGCGTAAGGAGATGCCTTCCGCCTGACGGCTCGCCTGGAAGGCCATCAGCAGTCTTGAGCGGAGGGGGCACATCCGGGTTATAGGGGCGTCCCCTCCAGCCAGAGGAAGCTCGCGCGTGTCCCGTCCCCAGCTCATCAAAGAAGCGTCCGCGCCGCTCCAGCTCGACAAGGAGCTGCTGCTTCGCATTCACGACCTGATGGTCAAAACGCGCGCTCTCGAAGAGCGCCTCATCCAGATGTACAAGCAGGGCCACGGCTACTTCTGGATTGGCGGCCCCGGCGAGGAGGCGTTCAACGTCCCCCTGGGCATGCTGATGAAGAAGGGGCAGGGCCCGGCGTACGACTACCTGCATGCCCACTACCGCCAGTCCGGCACCATCCTCGCCCTCGGCGAGGAGCCCATTGGCGCGCTGCGGCAGATGAAGAACACGGCCACGGACCCCTACTCCGGCGGCCGCAACTTCGCGGGCCACTTCTCGCTGCGGAAGTACAACGTGGCGCCCGTCTCCTCGCCCATCGAGGTCCAGTACGCCGTCGCTCCGGGCACGGCCATGGCGCAGAAGCGCCACGGCGGTGACGGCATCACCATCGTCACCGGCGGTGACGCGGGCACGGCCGAGGGCGATTTCGCCTCGTGCCTGGTGTGGAGCAGCCGCCCCGCCAACCCGCTGCCCATCCTCATCATCGTCACCAACAACAAGTGGGGCATCTCCACGTCGGGAGACGGCCAGCACGGCGAGCAGCGCATCAGCGACCGCGCCAAGGCGTTCGGCATCACCGCGAAGACCATCAACGGGAATGACCCCGTCGAGGCCTACACGGAGCTGAAGAAGGCCATGGAGTACGTGCGCAAGGAGCGCAAGCCCTACTTCATCGAGGCCATGGTGTCGCGCCTGTACGGGCACTCCTCCGCCTCCGGCGCCAACTACGTGGGCGACGAGGTGGACTGCCTCAAGCAGTTCGAAGCACGGCTGGAGCAGGACGGCATCATCTCCCGTCAGCAGATGGACGACCTGCGCAACCGCTACACCGAGGACATGGCCGCCGCCGCCCGCCTGGTGCGCGACGAGCCCCAGCCTGACCCCGACTCCATCTGGAAGCACGTCTACGCGGAGGACAAGTAACCCATGGCCAACATGGCACAGGCCATCCGAATGGCCCTGCACTACGCCGAGGAGAACCTCGGTGTGACGGACATCTTCGGCGAGGACGTGGGCATGCCCCTGGGCGGCGTGTTCACCTGCACCCAGGGCCTGAAGACGACGTGGAACTCCCCTCTCGATGAGCGCGGCATCATCGGCGCCGCCATGGGCATCGCCATGGGCGGTGGCCGGCCCGTCGCGGAGATCCAGTTCTGCGACTACGTCTACAACACCATCGACCTGCTCAAGCTGGCGGGCAACACCTGCTGGTCCACCAACGGCGACTGGAACCTGCCCATGGTGGTGCGCACGCCGGTGGGCAGCGGCATCCGCGGGTCCATCTACCACTCGCACTCCTTCGACGCGACGATGACCCACATTCCCGGCTGGAAGGTGGTCATGCCCTCCACGCCGCTGGACGCGTACGGGCTGCTCATCACCGCGTGCAAGGAGCAGAACCCGGTCATGTTCCTGGAGCCCAAGGCGCTGCTGCGCGTGAAGGGCGAGGAGCGCATCCCCGGCGAGCCGGACGATGACCGCGCGCTGTCGAAGATGATTGATGCCCCGCTGGGAGACCGCACCCAGTGGAAGCCGCAGTGGCCCGAGCTGGAGGCCTACGCGGTGCCCTTCGGCAAGGGCAAGCGGGTGCGCGAGGGCTCGCACCTCACCGTGGTCAGCTACGGCCGCACCCTGCCCCTGTGCGCGAAGGCCGCCGCCGAGCTCGCGAACGACGGCATCAGCGCCGAGGTCATCGACCTGCGCTCGCTGTGGCCGTATGACTGGGAGCTCATCAAGGAGTCCGTCCAGAAGACGGGCCGCGTCCTCTTCGTCAACGAGGACACCGAGGTGACGAACTTCGGCGAGCACCTGATGCGCCGCACCGTCGAGGAGCTGTTCTACTCCCTGCTGGCGCCGCCCCGGCTGCTGGCCGGCAAGTTCCTCCCCGGCATCGGCCTGGCGGACGGCCTGGAGATGGCCTCGGTGCCCCAGCAGCACGACGTCACCGCCGCCATCCGCTCGCTCGCGGCCGAGCAGCCGTAAGCACCGCACCCACAGTCACCCCGCCCTGAAGGGCCCCGGGCCGCCGTTCCTCTTTGTAGGTTCGGCGGCCCTGTCGTTAGAATCCAAACTGCCTTGTCCCAACCAATCGTCCGTACCGTCAGCCCGTCCGTTGGCGCCGATGCGCCCGCCTTCCGCATCCGTCGCGCCCGTCGGGGCGACGCCGAAGCCATGGCGTTGCTCCTGCGCGAGCTGGGCTATCCCCAGGGCACGGACCAGCAAACGGTCCACTGGGTCGTCAGCCATCCGGAGATTGAAATCTTCGTCGCCGGGGACCCGCAGGACCGGCCCGTGGGCATGATTTCCTTCTCCCACCGGCCGCAGCTGCGCCTGCGCGGGCGCGTGGCCACCGTGGACGAGCTGGTGGTGACGGAGACGTGGCGCCGGCGCGGCGTGGGCCGGGGGCTCATCAGGCAGATTCTGGAGCGCTGCAAGGTGCTGAGCGTCAAGCAGCTCCAGCTCGTCTCGCCCATGGCCAGCACGCCCGAGACGCGCAGCTTCTACGCCGCCTGTGGCTTCTCCGAGATTGACTCGGGCGTGTTCCGCCACCTGGAGACGGAGAGCCAGCGCTAGCGGCCGGCCCCGCCGTCTGGGGCGCTACCGCTTGAAGCTGTCCACCACGCGCTGGAGCCGGGCGCGGTCCTCGTCCGGCATGTCCGTGAAGCGCACGCCGATGGCCTCCGCCTCGTCGCGCACCCAGGCGATGATGCCGTTGAGGTGGAACTCCTCGCCCTCAATCGCCATGGACAGGCGCACCTGGGCGCCCACGTCGTAGGCCTTGCGCGTGCGCAGGCACAACCCACCCGCGGAGATGTTGAGCGAGTAGGCCCGCAGCGCCCGTGCCGCGTCCTGGACCTGCGCGAAGCGGACCTCGAACCGAGCGGCGACGCGCTCGTCCGAGCGCCGGTTCGCGTATGCGCTCAAGTCCCCGCCATCCATGTCATCCGCCGCCTTGGTTGTCATGCGCACCCACTAACCCCCCACGTTAGACGCGACTGGCGATACCACAGACTGCCCACCCAGCCCCCTGAGGGTGACGCGCCGGGCCAACCCCGGGGAGTCTCGGGCGTTCGCCAAGTGTCCGCTGCTTTCCACGCCCGATTCAAGTGGGGCCCCTGTATCGGATTCTGTCGGCTAAGTCCCTGTGTACTTCGATTCAGGAGCTTGGGATGCGCGCTCGCCTCGTGATGTTGACTGGAACCCTGGCCCTGGCTCTCTGGGCGGCGGGGTGTGATGACGATGACGACGGCCCCGGGCCGGACCCCATGGAGGACGCTGGGGTAGGGACGGACCCGGATGGTGGAGGAACCCCGGAGGACGGGGGACGGGACGGAGGGCCGGGCTCGGACTTCGCGTGCAACGTGGCGCGGCAGGAGGGCTGCGGGGGCGGCGAGAGCTGCCACTTCGCGGACCTGGCGGACGGAGGCACGGGCAGCCGGTGCTTCTCGGCCGAGTGCGATGTGGTGCTGCAGGACTGCGCGGAGGGGCAGCGGTGCACGTACGTGGGCCAGGGCGGCGCCACCTCGCGACGCTGCGTGGAGCCGGGCACGGGGGACGAGGGCGCGCGGTGCACGCTGTCTCCCTCGGATGGGGGCCTCGCCTACGACACCTGCCAGCAGGGCCTCTTCTGCAAGGACGAGCCGGCGTCGGACGGCGGCACGGCCTTCTTCTGCCGGAGGCTGTGCCACGCCACGCCCCAGTGCGGGGACGCGGGCGAGTGCAACACGGTGCTGCGGCTGGAGGGTACGCCGGAGCTGCCGCTGGTGTGTGGCCCTCCGTCGGCGCGGTGTGACCCCTTCGGCCAGGACTGCACGTCGCCGCTGGGCTGCTACCCGTCCACCGCCGGTCCGGTGTGCGCGGGCAGCGGCACGCGGGGCGAGGGTGAGGCGTGTGACTTCAGCAACCAGTGTGCGCCGGGGAGCACCTGTGTGAATACGACGGGCAGTGGCCTCACGTGCCGCCCGCTGTGCCGTCCCGCCGGGACGCCCGCTTGCACCACCGGCACCTGCCGCCCGCTGGATGACAACCCCGGCGTGGGCGCCTGCGTGCCCTGAGCTCGCCTACCCTCCCCTCCCACGCACTCACGGTGGGAGGGCCGGGACATGGGGCTTGACCCCCGGGGGCGCCTCCGCTTTGGGAAGAGGGGCATGCACCCCGCTCGCGCACTCCTCCTCGTCTCGCTGCTGCTTCCCGGACTGTCCGCCGCCGCGCCTGTCATCCAGGTGCCCGAAGGAGGCCGGACTGTGGACGTCGTGGCGAAGGGCGTCGTGTGCGGCCCGGTGCGGGGCGGCTGGACGCTGGGCGCCGATGGGCGCTCCATCCGCCCTCCGGAGAAGGTGGAGGAGGAAGCGCGCACGCTGGAGCTCAAGGTCGCCGAGAGCGCGGACCTGTGCGCCACCAGCACGGCCACCGTCACGGTGATTGCCACCGGCCCCTTCCCCCGCATCGACGCCGGAGCGACCACCTTCTATCCGGACGATGGCCGCGTCGAGCTGCGCGGGACGGGACTGCTGAACGTGGCCATCGCCTGGGCCGGGCCGCCGCGGGGGGAGGCGCAGCGCGCGCCCGTCCAGGGCCAGGACGTGTGCCTGGTGCCGGTGCCGTCCACGGGCCGTGGCCCCACGGACTGCGCCGTGCCGGTGGCACAGGGCCTGCCCGTGGACGCGGCGCTGTACCAGGTGCCACCGCACGGCCGGCGAGGCCCGGAGGTGACGACCTACGACGCCAATGGAAACGTGGTGGACCCGGAGTCCCTGCGGCTCCGCCCCGGCCGCGTCGTCCTCACCCAGCCGCTCGTCCGCGCCAGCGGCATCGACGTGTCGAAGGGGCCCGGCACCGTGGCCGTCAGCCACTCCGAGGCGATTGCCACCGTCGACTGCGGGCTGGCGCGCTGCGAGGTGGGGGAAGGCGTCATCTTCGTCCGCAACGTCCCCGGCGTGGACGCCACCATCACCCTGCGCATGCGACTCACGCCCCGGGTGCTGTTCGCCCGGGGGGAGGCGCTCGAGCAGGTCCTGTCCGCGACGCTGCCCGTCCTCGCCTGTCCGCTCACCGCCGTGGAGGGCACGGTGCTCCGGAGCGTGGAGGACTCGGCGCTGGTGGTGAGGCTCGACCCCGTCTGCGCGCACGACCCGCGCACCCTGGTCTGGACCATCAACAACCAGCGCGCCCGCCCGGAGCGCGTGGTGAAGACGGCGGAGGGCACCTATGTGCTGCTGCGCACCAGCGGGACGCCGGACCAGCAGGTCACCATCACCGCGCTGACCTCGCGCCAGGATGGGACGGTGGTGGCGTCGGACACGGCGAAGACGGTGCCCCTGCCCGCCCCTCGCGCCACGCTCGAGCTCCCCGGCCACGGCCCCATCGACTTCATCCCCACCAACCGTCCCGCCGAGGTCCGCGTGGCGGCAGCGAAGGCAGGGGGCCGCTTCGTGCTGCACGCGCTCAGCGGCGCCTACGACGTCACGATGCGGGACACCCTCCCCCTCGTCCAGGGCGAGGCGACGGCGGGAGGCTTCGTGGCGCTGCGATTCGGCTACCGCCTGCCGACGCTGCCGGCGGAGCTCGCCACCACGGACCTGGCCCTCGTCGACGAGCGCGTCCAGCGCCTCGTGCGCGAGGCCAGCGTGCCCGCCCGCGTCGACAAACTCTTCGAGTTCGTCTGCGCGAACAAGCAGGGCCAGGACGAGGTGCTGGCGCCGAGCCGGCCCCACCGCATCCCCTACGAGATGCGCGGCACCTGCCGCGTCATCCTCCACCGGGAGCGCCTGACGCCCGAGGAAGGCAACCAGGAGGTCGTCCTCCGCATCACCGTCACCCGGCCGGACGGCTCCGCGCGAGTGGAGAGTCAGGTCGAGCAGCGCATGTTCCTGCGACCGAAGGGGGACGAGCGCGTCATCCCCATCCCGGGGAGCCTGGCGCAGTTCGACCGCATCCTCGTCCAGGTGTCCCACGTCGCGGACGAGGCCCGCTACGCCCTGAGCGCGACGGACCGCACGGGCCTGCCTTCCGCCCAGTGGACGGCCATCGTCCGCGGCGGCCTCTTCCGGCTCTACACGACGGCCACCATTCCCGCGGGCCTCTACCGCGCCACCGAGCCCTCCGGTCAGCTCAGCATCAACTTCGGCCTGGTGTCGCGACTGGCGCTGCTCAACAGCGAGGGCCAGGAGCGGCTGCTGGGAATCGAGCTCGGGCTGATGGGGCTGGGGCTCGTTCCACAGTCGGGCGACATCCAGTTCCCTCCGACGCTGGCGGTCGTCGCCGGCCTCGGCCTGCGCGTCCCCATCGGTCCGGGAGCCGCTGTCGGCGCCCAGGCCTGGGTGGCGCGCGAGTTCCGGGGCGACATCACCCGACGGACGAATGGAGACCCCACCACGGACCGCGTCGTCCCCTCCAGCAACTGGTCCTTCATCTTCGGACCGAGCATCTCCGTCGGAAACGTGGGCTACAACCTCTGAGCAGCCCGCGAGGTATCCGCAAGCGGTGTCGGGGGCTGAACGGTACGCCCCACACCCGCAAGGCGAGCGAGTGGGCGAGCATCCGGTGACCCCGTGCCGCTCCCACGGCAACCGGCTCGTCAGGGCGGTCGGGTGTGAGCATCCTCTAGCGCCGGGAGGGCGTGCGGATGCGACTGTGGCGGGCGTGGCTCGGGGTCCTGGTGTGCGCGGGGAGTGCGCTGCTGGCGTGTGCGGACAGCACCACCGGAGAGCTCCCGGTGGAACCACCTCCAACGGACATGAGCGAGCCCGCGTCCGTGGAGTCCTCCTCACCGGAAGAGTCGCTGGAAGTGGCCCCCGCACTGGTGTTGAACGATGAACGCCGGGTGCGGGCCACGCCTCCTCCGGCACCGGCTCCGCCGGGCAACTCGTTCCAGCCCGGCTTCCACCAGGCGCTGCGCTGGTCTCACAGCGTGGGGGGCATCACCACGTTCCGCCTGCGCATCCCCGTGGCGCGCGAAGGCGGGCGGCTGCGGGTGACGTTCCGCTCGGGAGACGGAAACCTGACACTGCAGCGGGCCACGGTGGCGAAGGCGGGCACGGACGGGGCGCTGGCGTCCATGCCGGTGTCGCTCACCTTCGGCGGGAAGACGGGCTTCACCGTGGGGGCGCGCACGCACGTGACGTCGGACCCGGTGGACTTCCCGGTGTCGTTCCGCGACGACCTGGCCATCAGCTTCGAGGTCCGGGGCGCGCTGGGGGCGAGCGCCATCGACGCCTTCCCCGGCAGCTCCGCGCGCTCCGGCGCCTACTCCGCGGTGCCGGCGGCCCTCGGAGGCGCGGCCTTCGAGCGCGCCGTGGGCGTGGCCACGGTGGACGTGGAGGGCCCCACGGGGCGGGCCTTCGTGGCGCTCGGGGACAGCATCACCGAGGGCTACATGGACATGAAGAACGACGCGCGGAATGCGTGGCCGGCGCTGGTGGAGGCCCAGCTCGGCGTGCCGGTGGTGAACTCGGGCGTCAGCGGCCAGGGCTTCTACGACGCGCTGGAGTTCCTCGACGGCGAGGTGCTGACACTCGAAGGCATCACCGACTGCATCCTCCTGCTGGGCACCAATGACCTGGGCGAGGACGGAGCGCTGGGGCAGCTCCAGGCCCGGATGCTGCGGATGGTGGAGCGGCTGCGGCCCTTCTGCCGCGTCTGGGTGAGCACCCTGCTGCCCAAGGAGAAGTCGAACCACAGCCCCTACGCGGTGGTGAAGTCCCAGCGGGTGTCCTTCAACGACTGGCTGCGCCAGGGCGGCACCGGGGCGGACCTCATCGACCTGGAGTCGGTGACGCGCCGGCCCGACAACGTGCACCTCTTCCTGGAAGGGCTGGTCGCCGACGGCATCCACCCCAACGCCGAGGGCCACAAGGTCATGGCCACGGAAGTGGTGCGCACCCTGCGCGAGCGGGGCGAGCTGTAGCCTCCGCCGTCAGGCCGCCGGGCGAGGGCCCAGCACGCCGTGCAGCACCAGCAGCTCGGCCAGGGCCGGGGGCGCCAGAATCCAGTCGCCCTCGTTGGGCACCCAGCGCACCGGCGCACCCGCTTCCTCCAGCAGGGCATTCACCCGCACGAGCAGCGGAGCGAAGGTGGGGCCGGGGGCCTCGCGGCTCCCCTCGCCTGCCTCCACCTCGGTGCCGCCCGGCTGCACCCGGAAGGCGGCGCGCCCCTGGAGCGGCTGCACCTGGAAGCCCGGCAGGTAGGGCTGCATCGCCGCCTCCAGTCGCTCCAGCAGCGAGGCGTCCTCGTACGGGTGGACCAGCTCCAGGTCGAAGAAGGAGGGCAGCTGCGCGAGCAGCTCCAGGCGCAGCGGATCCTCCCGGCTCTCGCGCCAGTGGTGCTCGGCCAGGTCGAAGGCGGTGGCGGGGATGCGCACCTCCCACCGCTCCAGCTTCGCGAGCAGCTCGCCCATCCGCTCCACCAGCTCGTAGGGCGGCTCGGCCCGGGACACCCACGCCACCTCGGACACGGACTGGCCGCGCCGCTGCCCCGTCACGCGGTCGCCCACGCGCAGCTGCAGCGGCGGCTCTCCGGAGTCCTCCTCGGGGTAGAGCGGCGCGTGCAGGAGGCCCTCGCCCACGTCCGGGCGCAGCCGCGCGAAGCCGTGTCTGGGGTTGACCTCCACCACGCTGAACAAGTCCTTGGGCATCCCGTCCTCCTCGCTGTCCCCTGTGCCAGCCTACCCCGTGTTCCGCATGCCGGCGGCGATGCCGTTGAGCGTGAGCAGCAGGGGCCGGTCGCACTCGGGCTGGCCCTCGCGCTTGCGCTTGAGCAGCTCCACCTGGAGGAAGGACATGGGATCCACGTAGGGGTTGCGCAGGGAGATGCTGCGCTGGAGCTGCGGGTTGTTGTCGAGCAGCCGCAACTCCCCGGTGAGGCGCTTCACCTGCTTGCGCGTGCGCCGGTGCTCCTGCTGGATGCGCCGCCACAGGGCCCGCGTGGACGCGGGGGCCAGCTTCGCGTAGCGCCCGGCAATCGCCATGTCCGACTTCGCCAGCACCATGGTGACGTTGTCGATGACGGCGCGGAAGAAGGGCCACTCGCGGTACATGCGCTTCAGCGTCGCCGCCCCGCCCTCCTCCTTCCCGTACGCCTCCAGCGCCGAGCCCACGCCATACCAGCCCGGGATGATGGCCCGGTTCTGCGTCCAGGCGAACACCCACGGAATGGCGCGCAGCGTCTCCAGGCCCCCCGCCTTGCGCTTGCTGGGGCGCGAGCCGATGGGCAGCGAGGCGATTTCCTCCACCGGCGTGGCGGCGGTGAACAGCTCCAGGAACTTCGGGTCCTCCCACACCAGCGCGCGGTACTCACGCCGGCCCGTCTCCGCCAGCGTGTCGAACACGGCGCGGAAGGTGCTCTCGTCCTCCGGCGCCGGGCGCGGCTGCGCGTCCAGCGTGTGCAGCAGCACGCCGCCCAGGACGAGCTCCAGCGTGCGCCGCGCCAGCTCCGGGCGCGCGTACTTGTGGTCCAGCGCCTCGCCCTGCTCCGTCGCCTTGTACCCGCCCGCCACCGCACCCGGGGGCAGCGCGAGGATGGCCTCCTGCGCGGGGCCTCCGCCGCGGGCCACGGACTCGCCGCGCCCGTGGAACAGGCGCAGCGGCACCCCGGCGGCGCGCGCCGTCTCCGTGAGCGCCACCTGCGCGCGCTGGAGCGCCGCGCTCGCCGCGAGCAGCCCCACCTCCTTGCCGGAGTCGCTGTACCCCACCATGACCTCCTGCACGCCTCGCGCGTCCAGGTGCCGGCGGTACTCCGCGTGGGCGAAGAGGGTCCGCAGCACGTCCGGCCCCGAGTCCAGCGCGCCGAGCTGCTCGAAGAGGGGCACCACGTCCACCGTCGCACAGCCGCGCTTCGCGTCCCACAGGCCCGCGTGGCGCACGCAGCGGAACGCCGCGAGCACGTCCTCCGCGGTGCTGGCCATGCTGAGGATGAGGGTGCGGCAGGCCGGCTCACCCGACTCCGCCTGCGCCTCGCGCAGCCGCGCCAGCACCGCGAGCAGCCGCGCTCCGCCCTCCGACGGTGGGGGCCCTCCATCCAGCGAGGCCGCCGCGCTCACCGCGTCCTCGGCCGGTACGCGGGCCTCCAGCTCCGTGAGGGACAGCCCCAGCGCGAGCACCTGCTCCCGAAGCCGCCGCACCTGCCGCAGTCCCGCGCGCTCCCCCTTCGCCTCCTCCAGCGAGCGCGCCAGCAGGTCCAGGTCCGCGAGCAGCGCCTCGGGAGTGCGGTAGGCGCCCTCGGGCATCGTCCCGGCCGCGCCCGTCCGCTGCGCCGTCACATAGTCCAGCGCGCGCCGCAGCCGTTCCTCCATGAAGCGCAGCTTGTGGCGCCAAGGCTCGCCGGTGGTGCGCGGGCCCTGGCGGCGCTCCGCCTCGGGCAGCTCCGCCGCGTCACGCGCGAGGGACGCCTCCAGCTCCGGAGACAGCCTCGCGTGCCGCGCCGACTGGGACAGCCGGCCGCCCAGCCGCTCCAGCTCGTGCAGCAGCAGGCGCAGGCCGCGGGCCCGGTGCGCGCGCAGCGTGTCCGCGAAGACCTCCGGCGTCACCAGCGGGTTGCCGTCCATGTCCCCGCCCACCCAGGAGTGGACGCGTACGGGCGAGTCCACCGCGCCGAGCGGCTCGCCATAGGCGCGCTCGAAGGCCCAGTCCAGCACCTCGGGCATGAGGGACAGCTGCTCGGCGAGCACCTCCTCCACGTACCAGAGGACGTTCTTCACCTCGTCGCCGACGGTGGGGCGCTCGCGGCGCAGCTCGTCCGTCTGCCACAGCGTGGTGATTTCCTCGCGCAGGGACTCCAGATTGTCGGCGGACTCGCGGGGCGTCAGCTCGCACCTGTCGCGCTCCTCCAGGAGGCCGGCCATGCGGTAGAGCTTCTCCAGCAGCGTGCGGCGCACGGCCTGCGTGGGGTGCGCGGTGAGCGTGAGCGTCACGCGCAGGGTGCGGAGGGCCTCGCGCACGCGCTCCGCCGGCACGCCGGACGCCTTGAGGCTCAGGAGCGTCGCCTCCAGCGAGCCACGCTGGGGCTTGGACGCGGCGGCGCCCGCGTGGAGTCGCGCGCGGCGGATGCGGTGGTGCTGCTCTGCCAGGTTGACGAGCTGGAAGTAGACGGAGAAGGCGCGCAGCACCGGCTCGGCCCGCTCCAGCGGCAGGCGCTCCAGCACCTCGGCCAGCTCCGCCGCCGCCGCCCGCCGGCCCGCCACCGGCCCGCGTCGGCGCTGAATCGCCAGGCGCCGCACCTCTTCCTCCAGGTCGAACAGCACCTGGCCTTCCTGCTCGACGAGTACCTCCCCCAGGAGCCTGCCAAGCAGGCGGACATCACGACGGAGAGGCTGGTCCAGAGAGCGCAGTCGGGGCATACGCCCTGAACCGTAACGCCGCACCGCGTCTTCGGCCCGGGTATTCAGGGACAATCGCCCGGCACCGGACGGTGCGCGCCGCGCCGCCCCGCCTGCCCGCCGCCGTGTCTCCCGAGCCACACGGAAGCCCGGTCCACGCCTTGCACAACACCCCTCCCGAGCGCCGCGGACACCTCCGCGGCCAGGGAGCCCGTGGCATGTGGACGACAAGGATTTGGAAGGCGACGCTTCTGTGTGGCTGGCTGACCGCGCCCCTGGCCGGAGCGCAGCCCGAGGCGCCCGAGGCGGCCCCCGAAGAGGCGCCCTACACGGAAGGCGCGCCGGACGACATGGGCGGGCCGGTGGACGAGTCGCAGTTCTTCATGGAGGACCCGGAGTCGCTGGACGCCCCCGTGCTCCGCTACGCCGAGCCCCTCTCCTGCCCCGCCGCGCCGGGGGGCCGGGTGTGGGTGGCCGACACGGAGGAGTGCGGCGACGCCGAGTGCATCCGCAAGACGACGGTGTGGATTGGCTCGTGGACCCTCGAGGACGCGGAGATGGAGGTCCGCTGCGAGACGGACCGCATCATCCTCGGCACCACCGACTGGCAGCTCGTCCTGGCGCCGGACGCCACGGGGAAGCTGGACGTGGCGGAGGCGACGCCGGCCGGGCCGGAAGGCGCCCCCTCCGAGGTGGCCGGAGAGACGTCGCTCCAGCCGGCCTCGGAGACCTGAGGGCCTACGTCCCGATGCGCTGCAGGATGAGGATGGGGCCGTCGTCGATGCGCCTGTCGCGCAGGTCGATTTCGCAGTCCAGCATCCAGTCCCCGTGCCCGTCCGGGTCCATGATGCGCTGCTGGGCGCTCCACAGCCGCGTCCCCGTCTCCTTGATGGTGCTGTTGGCGGGCTTGCGGGCCTGGGGCGTGAGCACCACTATCTTGTGCTCCTCGAAGTACGGCGCCATGGCCTGCTCCAGCTTGGGAGCGGTCCACTCGCCCAGCGCGTTGTCCAGGATGCCCAGCGCGTCCAGGTAGCGCTTCTGGCCCAGCGCCCTGAGCAGCCGGTGCAGCTCCTCGCGCACGCGGGCGGCGAAGGCCTTCGGGTCCTCGGTGAGCTCCTTCGGCTTCAGCTCCACCACCGGCTTCGGGGTGAGCGCGGCCTCCGGGTTCTTCATCCGCTCCCACTCGTCCAGCAGGCTGGAGTCCACCTGCCGCAGCGTGGCGCGCAGGTGGTCGCTGAAGTCCTCCACCTCCTCCGTGCGGAAGCGCTCGGGCACCGTCTGCACCAGCGTCTTGTAGACGTCATTCACATAGCGCAGGAGCACGCCCTCGCTGCGCTGGAGGCCGTACTCACGCACGTAGTCGTGGAAGGACATGAAGCGCTCGAACATGTCCCGCACCACGGACTTGGGACGGATGTTCGCCTCGCCCACCCACGGGTGCTTCTGCGCGAACTTGTTGAAGGTGCCGTAGATGAACTCACGGTTGGGCTTGGGCCACTCGAGCTTCTCCAGCTCCTCCATCCGGTCGTCGTACTCGACGCCCTGCGCCTTCATCTCCTGAATCTTCTCGCCCTTGAGCTGGTGGAGCTGCGCGTAGAGCACCACGTCCGGGTTCTCGAGAATCGACTCCACCAGCGTCACCACGTCCAGCGCGTACGTGTCCGTGGTGGGGTCCAGCAGCTCCAGCGTCTCCAGGAGGTACAGCGACAGCGTCTGGTTGAGGCTGAAGTCGTGTTGCAGCTCTCCGGCCACCTTCACCCGGCCGCCGGAGCCATTCTGGCCGCGCTCCACCTCGACGATGCCCGCGCCCACCAGCGTGCGGAAGTCCCGGGCCGCGGACTTGAGGTGCCGGCGCTTCAGGTAGTCCGAGTCATGGCAGCGCTGGATGAGCTGCACCAGTCGCCGGTAACCGCCCCGCCCCTCCACCTCGTGGTCGCTCTGCAGGAGGTTGAGGATCATCCCGTGCGACACCGCGAAGCGCGACTCGAGCGGCTCGGGCATGCCGTTCTGGAGCCGCTCGAAGGTGCTCTTGTCGTACTGCACGAAGTTCTTCTGCGGGGGCTTGGCCTTGGGCGTCTTCTTCTTGCCCGCGGCCTCCTTCGCGGCCAGCTTGACGTTCTCGACGACGTACTCGGGGGCCTGGGCCACCACGCTGCCCTGGGTGTCGAAGCCCTTGCGGCCCGCGCGGCCGGCAATCTGCTTGAAGTCGCGCACGCTCAGCGTGGTCAGCTTCTCGCCGTTGAACTTGAACAACTGGGTGAAGAGCACGGTGCGGATGGGGATGTTGACGCCCACGCCCAGGGTGTCCGTGCCGCTGATGACCTTGAGGTGGCCGCCCTGCGCCAGCTTCTCCACCAGCAGCCGGTACTTGGGCAGCAGGCCGGCGTGGTGCATGCCGATGCCGTGGCGGAGGAAGCGCTGGAACTCCTTGCCGTAGGGCGTGTCGAAGGGGGCCTCCATCAGCGCCTGGCGGATTTCCTCCTTCTCCTCCTTGGTGGAGAAGTCCACGCTCATGAGGTTCTGCGCCTGCTCGGCGGCGGCGCGCTGGGTGAAGTTGACGAGGTAGATGGGGTACTTCCCCTTCGCGATGAGGTCCTCGAGGGTCTCGTGGAGGGCGGACTCGCGGTAGTCGAAGTCCAGCGGCACCGGGCGCTGGTCGCTGCGCACGGTGGCCACCTCGCGGTTGGTGAACTTCTGGAGGCTCTCCTCGATGACGTTCGTGGGCCCCAGCGTGGCGGACATCAGCAGGAACGTCGTGTCCGGCAGCGCGATGAGGGGCAGCTGCCACGCCACGCCGCGCTCCTTGTCGGAGTAGTAGTGGAACTCGTCCATGACGACGTAGTCCACGCGGGCACCGGCATCGCGCAGGGCGAGGTTGGCGAGAATCTCCGCGGTGCAGCAGAGAATCTTCGCGTTGCGGTTGATGCTCGCGTCGCCGGTGAGCATGCCCACATTCTCGGCGCCGAAGGCGTCGCACAGGGCGAAGAACTTCTCGTTCACCAGGGCCTTGATGGGGCAGGTGTAGAAGGAGACCTTGCCCTCGGCCATCGCCTTGAAGTGGAGCGCGGTGGCGACCAGCGACTTGCCGGAGCCGGTGGGCGTCTTGAGGAACAGGTGCTTGCCGGCGAGCAGCTCCAGGATGGCTTCCTCCTGGGCGGGATAGAGGCTCAGCCCGTTCGTCGTGACGTAGCTGACGAAGCGGTTGAGAATCTCGTCCGCGTCCAGGGGAGGCTCTCCCGGCTTGGGCAGCAGGGCGGCGAGCGGCGCTTGGTTCTCGGAAGGGGCCATCACACGCCAGACTCTAGGCGGGGGCCACGGTCCTCACCGCGAAAAATCGCCTGCTGGCGCACGGTGCGTGAAGGAGAACGCTTTCCTGCCCGCCCGACCGGCCCTCCCAAGGGCTCACAGCACCTTCACCGCCTTCACCATGTCCGGCGCCAGCTCTTCGTGCGGGAGGATGGTGAAGCCCAACTTCCGGCTGATGGTCTGCATGGCGCGGTTGCCCGCGAGGATGTCCGCGAAGATGCGCTGCATCCCCCAATCGCGGCCCACGTCCACCAGCCGCCGCAGCAGCTCCGTGCCCAGACCCTGCTTCTGGGCGATGTCACTGATGAGGATGGCGAACTCCGCGTCCTGCGTCCCCCGCAGCCGGGTGAGCCGCCCCACGCCGAGCAGCGCCCCACTCTTGCGCTCCGCCACCAACGCCAGCTCCCGGGCGTAGTCGTTGAAGCAGATGCGCGCCAGCCGCTCGTGCGCCACCCGGGTGCTGAGCTGCAGGAGGCCCGCGTAGCGCAGGAACACCGTCTGCTCCGACAGCGTCCGGTGGAACTCCTCCATGCGCGGCTCGTCCTCCGGGCGGATGGGCCGCAGGAGCACCTCCTCGCCACTCTCCATCCGGAACGGCGCCACGTACCGCTGCGGGTACGGCTCAATCGCCAGTCGCGGCAGCTCCGCCTCCGTCACCGTGGGCGGGTGCAGCACCACGCGCGCGTCCAGCGCCAGCAGCCGCTCGGGCGAGGCCAGCAGCGGGTTGATGTCGACTTCCTTCACGAAGCGCTGCTCCACCACCAGCCGGCTGAAGCGCACCATCAGCCGCTCCAGCGCCGCCAGGTCCACCGGCTTGCGTCCGCGCACGCCGCGCAGCGCGGCATGGATGCGCGTCTGCTCCATCATCCGCCGCGCCAGCGTGGTGTTGAGCGGCGGCAGCCCCAGCGCCCGGTCCTTGAACACCTCCACCAGGACGCCACCCGCGCCGAACAGCAGCACCGGCCCGAACTGCGCGTCCAGACCGCTACCGATGATGAGCTCGTACCCGTCCAGCTTCACCATGGGCTGAACGGTGACGCCGTCGAATGCCCCCGGCTGCCCCAACTCCACCAGTCGTGCGCGGATGCCGCGGAACGCCGCGCGCACCGCGTCCGCGTCCGGCAGGTTCAGCCGCACGCCGTCCACGTCCGTCTTGTGCGTCACCGTGAGCGAGTGCAGCTTCACCACCACCGGGTAGCCCAGCGATGCGGCCTCCGCCACCGCCGCGTCCTCCGTGGTGGCCAGGCGCGTCTCCACCGTGGGGATGCCATACGCGGCCAGCAATTGCTTGGACTCGTACTCCGTCAGCAGCGTTCGCCCGGCCGCGCGGACCGCGTCAATCTGCCGCCGTGCCTCGTCGCGAGCGGCGGCGTGCTCCTCCGCCAGGGTGGGCGTCTCGTACAGCCCGGCCAGGTTGTACGAGTAGCGCCACATGTAATTGAAGATGCGCGCCGCCGTGTCTGGATAGCCGAAGGTGGGGATGCCCGCGTCGTTGAGCACGCGCTCCCCGGCGGCCACCTCCGAGCCCCCCATCCAGCTCGCCAGCACCGGCTTGCCGTGCAGCTTCGCGTAGGGCTTGAGCCGGTCCGCCGTCTTGGTGGGCTCGGTCATGTCCTGCGGGGTGAGGATGACCAGCAGGCCGTCGCTGTTCGGGTCCTTCCCCGCCACCTCCAGCGCCTTCGCGTAGCGCTCGGGGTCCGCGTCGCCCAGGATGTCCACCGGGTTGCCGTGGCTCCACTGCGGCGGGAGGAAGCCGTCCAACGCCTTGCGCGTGTCCTCCGCCAGCACCGCCACCTCTCCCCCACCCGACACCAGCGCGTCGGTGGCGAGCACGCCAGGGCCTCCCGCATTGGTGAGGATGGTGAGCCGGCGCCCTGCGGGCCGGGGCTGCCGGGCCAGTGTCTCCGCCATGTAGAAGAGGTCCGCGATGGAGTCCACGCGCAGCACGCCGGTGCGGCGGAAGGCGGCGCTGAGCACCTCGTCACTGCCCGTCAGCGTGCCGGTGTGGGACGCGGCGGCCTGCGCGGCCTGCGCGGTGCGCCCGGCCTTGATGACGATGATGGGCTTGGTGAGCGCCACCTCGCGCGCGGCGGAGAGGAAGGCGCGCGCGTCGCCGATGGACTCCATGTAGAGAAGGATGGAGCGCGTCATCGCATCCTCGGCGAGGTAGTCGATGAGGTCTCCCCAGCCCACGTCCAGCATGGAGCCCACGGAGACGAAGGCGCTGAAGCCCACCGCCTCGCGCAGGCTCCAGTCGAGGATGGCGGTGAGCAGCGCACCGCTCTGGCTGATGAAGGCCACGTTGCCCGGCCGGGCCATGGCGCCGGCGAACGTCGCATTGAAGCCACTGGGAGGCCGCATGACGCCCAGGCAGTTGGGGCCGATGAGGCGAATCCGCGCCGCCTGCGCCACCTCCAGGATTTCCCGCTCCAGCCGCGCCCCCTCCGCGCCCGTCTCCTTGAAGCCGGCGGAGATGATGATGGCGCCCCGGACGCCCAGTTCGGCGCACTCGCGGATGACTCCGGGCACCACGGCGGCGGGCGTGACGATGACGGCCAGGTCCACCGGCTCCGGCAGCGAGCGCAGGGACGGCCACGCCTTGATGCCCAGCACGTTGGGCCGCTGGGGGTTGATGGGGTAGACGGTGCCGCCGAACGGGTTGCTGATGAGGTTCCACAGCACGGTGCGGCCCACGCTGCCCGGGCGCTCGCTGGCTCCCACCACGGCCACGCTGCGCGGCGAGAAGATGACGTCCAGCGGCAGCCGCGTGGGCTGCTGGTGAAGCACGTTGTGGGACGGGTCCGTCTTCGGAGAGCCGGGGGCGCGCGAGTCCATGGGCCCGTGTTTGAAGCGGAGTCCGAACGGGCGCAATGCCTGAGTGGTGGACTCCGTGAGACAGGCGTCACTACCGCTCGCCGGCCATGGCGCTCAGTCGAGCCCGGCCTTCCCGAGCGACCAGTACGCCTTCACCTTCTGCGCCGGAGCCACCCCGGCCGCCTTGAGTCGGGCCCGAAGCACCTGGATGGCCTGGGCGCGGCCCGTCATGACGAGGTGCGCCCCCGGCTTCCGCTCCAGCGCGGCCTGGAGCAATGCCGCCACCTCGGGCAGGTGCCCGTCTCCGGGCGCCCGCGCGACCACGTCGCTCTCCGCGAGACCGAACTCGCGCAGCACGGCCCCGGACTCCTCGCGTGAGGACACCTCGAAGACCTGCTCGACGTCTCCGGTACCCGCGCGAAGGTTCCGCAGCGCGTGCGCCACCGCGAAGGACGTCTCGTCCCCGAAGAGCACCACCGGTCCTCGAAGGACCGCGAGCGAAAGAGAGCCGCGAGGCCCCATGAACTGACAGCGGTCTCCCACGCGCACGTTGCGGCCCCACTCCGCGCCCGGGCTGTTCCCGTGGAGGTAGACGAGGAACTGCGTCGCCCCGCGCGCCGTGTCCCAGGCCAGCGGGGTGTACGTCCGCATCCCTACGTCAGGGAGGAACACCTGCACCTTGTCGCCCGCGCTCCAGGAGGTGTTGCGAAGCCCCTCCCCCACCAGCTCCATCCAGCGGAAGTGCGGCGAGATGTCGCGGACCTTCTCGATGCGCGACTCCCGGAACAGGAACCGCCCCAGCACTCCGCCGATGATTGCCTTCCCTGATGCCATCCGTGTCACTCCCGTGGGGAACCGCCCCACCGATTCTCGCGGCGCATCCTCGCGCCTGCCAGCCGGAGCGGGGATGAACCCGTATGACGGGAGCATGAAGAAACGTGAAGGGGCTGGCGACGGGCCCGTGCTCCCCGCTGGAGCGCTCAGGGCTTGAACAACTGCGCCCCCTGTTCGGCGACCGCGAGCACCTCGCCCGTGGGCAGGAGCGTGGCCGTGTGGTTCTCGAACATGAAGGAGAGGCCGCCGGTGCGGCTCAGCTCGCCCGTCTCCGGGTTGTAGAGCTCCGCGAGCGCGAGGGACGAAGAGCTGATTCTGTTATCGCTGTGCCAGCCGCCCGTCACGAGCAGCGTGCCTGAGGCAAGCCGCGTGGTCGCATGGGAGTAACGCGACTGGTCGCCGCTCCGTCTGCTCCAGGTGCCCGTCTCCGGGTCGTACAGCGCCGACGACGGAACGGTGGCGTCGGAAAAGGTGTCGCCCCCCAGCACCAGCACCTTGCCCGAGTCGAGCAGCGTGGCCGTGTGGGAATGGCGAGGCGGGTCGAAGCCGCCAGTGGGGGTCCAGGTGCCCGTCTCCGGGTCGTACAGCTCCGCCGTGGCGAGAAGAAGGTTATCTTCCCCCATGCCGCCGGCCACCAGCACCTTGCCCGACACCAGCAGCGTCGCCGTATGACGACTCCGGGCCGAGGCCATGCTGCCGGTGGAGGTCCAGGTGCCCGTCGCCGGGTCGTACACCTCCGCCGTGGCGAGGTGCCCGGAGGCGTTGTAGCCGCCCGTCACCAGCACCTTGCCCGACGGCAACAACGTGGCCGTGTGCTCGGTACGATCCTCGACCGAGCTGCCGGTGGCGCTCCACTCCCGCGTCTTCGGGTCATACACCTCCGACGTCCCGACGGTGTCGCCGTTGAAGATGTTGCCGCCCGCCACCAGCACCTTGCCCGAGGGCAGCAGCGTGGCCGTCAGGTTGTAGCGGGGCGTGGCGAGGCTGCCGACGACGGACCAGGTGCCAGCCCGCGCATCGTAGACCTCCGCACGGTCGTCGAGGCCGCCCACCACCAGCACCTGGCCCGAGGGCAGCAGCGTGGCGGCGTGCCGGGGATGGCGGAAGTTGGGTTTGGCGGCGGGAGACCACACCGAGCAATCCGGAAAGCCCCACACGGTGTAATGGGTGGAGGCCGAGAGGCCCAGGGCATTGGTCGCCGTGGCCGTGACGCGGAGCCGGGTGCCGAAGAAGGGCACGCAGGCAGGAGCCGTCCACGTGGCCTCGCTCGTGATGCTGGTCGTTGCCCCGACGCTCACCGAGCCGGCGGTCGCGGACCAGGAGAAGCTCAGCGGGCTGAGCTGCGGGTCCTGAGCGGCGACCAGGAACGTCCGCTGCCCTCCCGGGGTCATCCCACCCGACAAGTCCTCCAGGCCCTTGGCGAAGACGGGGGGCTGAGGGCCACCCGCATCCGGAGTCGTGCCTGCATCCGGAGTCGTGCCTGCATCCGGAGTCGTGCCTGCATCCGGAGTCGTGCCCGCGTCCGGAGTCGTGCCCGCATCCGACTCACATTGCGCCGGATCACGCTGACAGGACTCGTCGCCACCGCTGTCGCAGCCAGAAAGGAGGGCCAGCAGTCCGCCAACCCACAACAGGTGTCTGTACATGAAATGTTCTCTCAAGAAGGTCCAGCAGCGGGTCTTCCCAGCTAACGCGTGTACAGTTCACCCGTGGCGTGGGGGCCTCCGACTTCACGGTCCTTGCCGCCGGCCACCAGCACCTGGCCCGAAGGCAGCAACGTGGCAGTGTGACGCTCGCGCTTCGTGGCGAGACTCCCTGTGGAGAGCCACATGCCCGTCTCCGGGTCGTACACCTCCGCCGTGGCGCCACCGAACGTGCCTTCCTGCCCCACCTGGTTGAAGCCGCCCGTCACCAGCACCTTGCCCGACGGCAGCAGCGTGGCCGTGTGGAAATGGCGAGGCGAGGCGAGGCGGCCCGTGGTGGACCAGGTGCCGGTCTCCGGCTCGTAGACCTCGGCCGTCCCCCAGCTGACCGCGCCACCGAAGCCGCCCGCCACCAGCACTCCTCCGGTGCCGAGCAGCGTGGCCGTGTGGCCGTGGCGGGCCCAGGCGAGACTGCCCGTGGCGGACCAGGTGCCCGTCTCCGGGTCGTACACCTCCGCGGTGGCCAGGGTGCTCCCGGCTTCCGTGTTGGCGCCCCTGCCACCCGTCACCAGCACCTTGCCGGCCTTCAACGACGTGGCCGTGTGGCCTTCGCGGGCCGTGGCGAGGCTGCCGGTGGAGGCCCAGGTGCCCGTCTCCGGGTCGTACACCTCCGCCGTGGCCACGAGCCCGTCACCCGAGCCGCCCGTCACCAGCACCTGGCCCGAGGGCAGCAACGTGGCCGTGTGGCTACTGCGCGCCGTGGCGAGGCTGCCGGTGGAAGCCCAGGTGCCCATCTCCGGGTCGTACACCTCGACGAGGGCGAGGCTGCCGAGACTGTCGTTGAAGCCCCCCACCACCAACACCTTGCCCGAGGGCAGCAGCGTGGCCGTGTGCTCGCGACGGCCCCTGGACAGGTCTCCGGTGGAGGCCCAGGCGCCCGTCGCCGGGTCGAAGACCTCCGCCGTCGAGAGGTCCGTCCCCCCGAAGCCGCCCGTCACCAGCACCTTGCCGGACTTCAGCAACGTGGCCGTGTGGCCCACACGCGCCGTGGCGAGGCGGCCGGTCGAGGCCCACGTCGAGCAATCCGGAATGCCTGGCGCGAAGACCCGGGTGGTGGCGGTGAGGTTCAACGCGTTGGTCACCGTGGCCGTGAGGACGGCCGTGCGGTCAGCAGGGACGCATTGAGGCGCCGTCCAGGTGACCTCGCCCAGGATGGAGTCTGTCTCTTCGTCGCTCAGCGTGCCGAAGTTCGCGGACCAGGCGAAACGGAGCTCACCGCACAGCGGGTCCTGGGCGACGAACAGGAAGGTCCGCCGCTCTCCCCGTGTCATGTAGACCTGAGGCCCGGGTGCCAGGTCGAAGTAGGGCGCCTGCGCATCGCCCGCATCGGGTGTTCCCGAATCCGGGAGCGTCCCCGCGTCCGCGGAGGTGCCCGCATCCGGAGACGTCCCCGCATCCGGAGATGCACCCGCGTCCGCCTCACACTGCGTCGGGTCTCGCTGACAGGACTCGTCGCCGCCGCCGTCACAGCCGGAGCCAAGCGATAGCAGCGCCCCAATCCACAACAGGTGTCTGCTCATGGAATGATCTCACCGGAGGGCTCGGGAACGGGGCTCACCTGGGGAGCCACCTGGCGCGTGTACAGCTCCACTTCCTTGGTGTCAGCGGTGCCGCCCACGACGAGCACCTGGCCCGAGGGAAGCAGCGTGGCCGTGTGGTGGATACGGGCCGCGGCGAGGCTGCCGGTGAAGACCCAGATGCCCGTCTCCGGGTCGTACACCTCCGCCGTGGCGTTCGCCTTGGTGTTTGGGCTGCCTGAAGTGCCGGCAGTGATGCCGCCCACCACCAGCACCTTGCCCGACGCCAGCAGCGTGGCACTGTGACGGTGGCGGCCCAGGGCCAGGCTGCCGGTGAAGGCCCAGGTGCCCGTCTCCGGGTCGTACACCTCCGCCGTCCCCACCCACCCATTGCCATTGGCACTGCCGTAGCCACTCGCCACGAGCACCTTCCCCGACGGCAGCAGCGTGGCCGTGGAGTTGTTGCGGGCCGTGGCGAGGCTGCTGGTGGCGGTCCAGCCTCCCGTCTCCGGGTCGTACACCTCCGCCGTTCCCAGGAACACATTGGCATTGCCGTAGCCGCCCGCCACGAGCACCTTCCCCGAGCGCAGCAGCGTGGCCGTGTGGCCTTCGCGAGCCGTGGCGAGGCTGCCGGCAGCAGCCCAGGTGCCCGTCTCCGGGTCGTACACCTCCGCCGTCCCCAGGTTCCCATGGGCATCGCTGTAGCCGCCCACCACGAGCACCTTCCCCGACGGCAGCAACGTGGCCGTGTGGCGAGCACGGGCCGTGGCAAGGCTGCCGGTGGAAGCCCAGGTGCCCGTCTCCGGGTCGTACACCTCCGCCGTTCTCAGGTTGCCGATGCCGCTCGCTCCCAGGTGGCTGTAGCCGCCCGCCACGAGCACCTTCCCCGAGCGCAGCAGCGTGGCCGTGTGGCTACTGCGGGCCGTGGCGAGGCTGCCGGTGGAAGCCCAGGTGCCCGTCTCCGGGTCGTACTCCTCGACGAGGGCGAGGTAGGAGGACCTGTTGACGCCCCCCGCCACCAGCACCTTCCCCGACGGCAGCAGCGTGGCCGTGGGGCCACTGCGGGCCGTGACGAGGCTGCCGGTGGGCGCCCACGTGGAGCAATCCGGAAGCCCCAGCGGGGTGAACCGCGTGGTGGCTGACAGCCCCCGGTCATTGGTCACCGTGGCCGTGACGACGCTGGGAACGTCGGCCGGCACGCATCGAGGCGCCGTCCAGGTGGCCTGGCTCGTGGCGGCGGTCGTCTTCTCGGCGCTCATCACGCCGACGTCCGCGGACCAGGAGAACCGGAGCACGTCACACAGCGGGTCCTCGGCGACGACCAGCAGCGTGCGCTGTTCTCCACTCTTCATGAGTGCCCGGGACTCGAGCGCCCGGAGGATGACGGGCGGCAGCGGCTCGCCCCCATCCGGGGCGCTGGCGTGCGGAGGCACTCCCGCGTCCTCGGACTCCGCGGCCTGGGCGTCACAACGCGTCGGGTCGCCCTCACAGGCCCCGGTCTGCTCGCCGTCGGCGTTGGCGCAGCCGGCGAAGAGGGCCAGCAGCGCGCCAACCCACAACAGGTGTCTGTACATGGAGTGCTCTCGTCGAAGTCGCCGGCCGCGACTCCGCCCCCTGCCTGCCCAGACATCATAGCAACTTCAACCAGGCCAGGGGGAGTCTGCTCGGGAGCACCTGCCGGGGCCGTGTCTCACGCCCCGGCGTCCCTCCCATGCTCAGGCCGCCGCGGAAGCCGCCTGCTCCAGCGCGGGCTTGAGCACCTCGCGCGCCCACTGCGCCAGGGACGTGGGCGTGGTGGTCTGCGCGGAGCGCGGCTCGGCGGGGTCCATGCGGCCCTCGCCGATGCTGCCGTACAGCTCCGCGTAGAGGTCCACCAGCCACGCCGGCATGCCCGCGCCGGCCATGCCCTTGCGCGCATCCTCCAGCGTCACCTGCACGTAGCGCACGGGCCGGCCCAGGGACTGCGTGAAGACGGCCTCCAGCTCCGCGTAGGTGACATCGGCCGGGCCATGGACGCCCACGTAGCGGTGCCCCTTCCAGCCCGCATCCAGCAGCACCTCGGCGGCCTTCGCGGCGATGTCCGCCACCGCGACGAAGGGAACGGCCTTGGTGCGGGGCACGGGCATGAACAGCGAGCCCGTCTTCGCCAGCGTCCCCACGTCGCGCAGGAAGTTCTCCATGAAGAAGCCCGGCCGGAGGAGGGTGACGTCGGCGCAGACGGCCTTGAACGCCTCTTCCACGGCCAGCAGGGCGTTCACCGGGCCGGTGCCCGAGCCATGCTGCGCGCCCACGCTGGACAGCACCACCACGCGCTTCACGCCGTGCTTCTTCACCGCCTGCGCGGCGGTGCGCGCCGTCTCCTGCGCCCAGGACACGAAGTCCGGCCCGGTCGCCGGAGGCGTCAGCCAGAACAGGGCCTCCGCGCCCACCAGCGCGCGGTCCAGCACCGCGGCGTCATCGGTGGAGCCCTCCACCAGCTTCGCGCCACGCTTCACCAGGTCGGCCACCTTGTCCGCGCTCCGGCTGATGACGGTGAGCGAGCGGCCCGCCGACAACAGGCTCAGCGCGAGGGCACGGCCGATGTTTCCGTTGGGGGTATTGATGACGATGCTCATGTGCGGCTCCGGGTGACTGCGAGATGTCCCCAAGGTGCTCGCACTCCCGTCATGAGGCCACTGCATGTTACTCATGTGCACATGAGCCCCATTCATGCCCGTCGGGCCCGTGCGCCGGCCTCCACCCCGAAGGTCTCCCCTCCCCCGCCGGCTCCGGCCGGCGCGGACCTGACCGGCATCAACCTCAACCTCATGGTGGCGCTGGACGCCTTGCTGACGGAGGCCAACGTCACCCGGGCGGCCGAGCGGGTGGGCGTCACCCAGTCCGCCATGAGCCACTCACTGCGCCAGCTCCGCGAGCTGCTGGGGGATGCGCTGCTCATCCGAGGGCGGGGAGGCATGGTGCGCACGCCGCGCGCGGAGCAGCTCGCCGCGCCGCTGCACCGGGGGCTGCTGGAGCTGCGACGGGCGCTGAGCAACGAGCCCGTCTTCGAGCCGCGCACCGCCCGGCGCCGCTTCACCCTGGCCACCGGGGACTACTTCGCCGCCACGCTGCTGCCGGAATTGCTCGCGGTGCTGGACCGCGAGGCCCCCCACGTGGACCTCGTCGTCCGCCACCTCATCCCGGACCAGGTGACGTCCCTCATGGAGAGCGGCGACGTGGACCTCTGCGTGGCCGCCTTCCCGGACTCCTCCCTCTCCCTGCGGCAACAGAAGCTCTACACGGAGGACTTCGTCTGCGTGGTCCGCGAGGGCCACCCCGCCGCCCGGACGGGGCTGGACCTGGAGACCTACCTCCGGCTGCCCCACGTCCTCATCAGCCCCCGGGGCGAGGGGGCCGGGGCGGTGGACACCGCGCTGGCGAAGCTGGGGCGCTCGCGCCGCATCGCCCTGCGCCTGCCCTACTTCCTCACCGCGCCCCTCACGGTGGTCCGCTCGGACCATGTCCTCACCGCGCCCCGCCGGCTGGTGGAGACCTTCGCCGGGGGCTGGCCCCTCCAGGTCCTCCCGCCCCCCGTGGCGCTCCGCGCCTTCGACGTCCTTCAAATCTGGCACGAGCGGTTCGACGCCGACCCGGCCCACCGCTGGCTGCGGGGCGTGGTGGCCCGCGCCGCGGGAGTCACGCGCGACCTACCCACCAGGGCCACACGGCGGGTGCGCGGGACGCAACCTTCCTGACACTCCCGGACAGCCACACTGAACGAAGATTCAAGGGTGGGAGAGCATCCCATGGGCCGACCGGTGTAGGGTGGTCCTCTATGACTTCTTCCGAGAAGCTGGTTTTCACTCAAACGGTCGAAGCGCTCTTCGTGCGCGCTCTGGAGAACCGTCTCACCCCGGCGTGCCGCGAGCACCTGCGCCGGGCGGGGCTGGACCTGGAGCAGAAGCTGGAGCGGACCTACACCTTGGAGCAGTGGAAGGAGTTCCTCCGCATCGCCGCCGGCCACGTCTATGGCGGCGTCCCCGCGGAGGCGGCGTACTACTCGCTCGGCGAGCGCTTCATGGACGCCTACTTTGGGACGTTCTTCGGCCGGGCCCTGCTAGGCGTCGTCCGGCTGGCGGGGCCCCGTCGCATGCTGTTGCGCGCCGCCATGGGCTTCCGTGCCGGCAACAACTTCAGTGACGTCGAAATCGTCGAGCGGAGCCCCACGTCCCTGGAGTTCCGGATGAACGA
Source organism: Pyxidicoccus trucidator (assembly GCF_010894435.1). Lineage (NCBI taxonomy): Bacteria > Pseudomonadati > Myxococcota > Myxococcia > Myxococcales > Myxococcaceae > Pyxidicoccus > Pyxidicoccus trucidator. Next base: position 121,174 of record NZ_JAAIXZ010000015.1, read on the forward strand.
CGTGCTGGCGGACCTGCCCACCTTCGCCTCGGGGCTGCTGGCCCGGGCGGTGGAGCTCTGTGGTGGGTGGCGGGTGGTGGCGGTACCCGAGGAGTTCGACGGCACCTCGGCCACCTTCCACATCCGCTGGTCCGAGGTCCCCGTCGAGGCGGCCCTCAGCGCCACGGAAGACGGCGGCGCGTCCCGCCCGAGGGCGTAGGCGACCCACCTGGGGCCGGCCTCTCACCGGCCCCTGTCACACCCCCGCCGGGGGCGTCCGCGAGTCCAGCGACTCCAGGAAAGCAAGCACGCGCCGTCCGCACGCCTCCGGCTGCTCCAGCGGGAACAGGTGCGCGGTGCCCGGCAGCTCCTCGGTGCGGACGCCGGGAATGGTGCGGCGCACGCGCTCCAGGCCCTCCGGGGTGAGCGTGGGCGAGTCGCGGCCCCGCACCACCAGCGTGGGCACCGTCACCGAGCGCAGCGTGCGCCACACATCCACCGGAATCGTCTCGAAGACGCGCGCCTCCCAGGCCGCGGGGATGGCCAGCCGGACGCCACCGCCGGGGGCCTCGACGAGCCCGTGGGTGAGGTAGTCCTGGAAGGACTCGGGGTCGAAGCGCTGGAAGAGGGCCTTCTTCTGGAAGCTCGCGGCCACCTCCTCGCGGGAGCCCCAGGCCTCACGGCGGCGCCGGGCGCCCCGGGCCAGGGGAATCCGGTGCCGCTGGCGCAGCAGCGCGGTGGCGCGGAGCAGCCACAGGCGCCTGCCGGTGACGAGCACGGGGTCCAGCGCCACCACGGCCCGGAACAGTCCCGGCGTCTTCACGGAGGCGAGCAGCGACGCCACGCCGCCCACGCTGTGCCCCACGCCCACGAGGCCCGTCAGGCCGCGCGCCTGGAGCGCATGGGCCAGCTCGTCGGCCAAATCCGTCCAGCTGGTCAGCGAAGCCGGGTCCGAGCCGGGTACGAGCGCACGGCTGCGCAGCGTGAGGACGCGATAGCGCGTCGTCAGCACGTCGATGAGCTTGCGGTAGCTGCCCGGAGGGAAGCCATTGGCGTGGGCCAGGTGCAGGTCGGGGCCGGTACCGCCCCAGTCGTCCAGTGGCAGGGCTTCGCGCATCGCCCTCCGAATACTCCAGGGGGCCCCGGGTGTCTCCACCCTCTTCGTCTAGACTGCTCGAGCTCCATGAGTTCGAATCCAACGCGCTTCATGCGAGGCTGGGCGCCATGCCCGGGAACGATCCGAAGCAGCACGAGGACAACGCGCTCGAGCGCGCGGAGTTCGAACGCGCCGAGGAGGAGTTCGAACGCTCGCTGCGAATCAAGCCGTCGAAGCTGGTGACGCCTCCGCAGCCAACACCCGTGATGAGCAAGATCCTCTTCCACGGGCATCCGCTCATCTGGCTGGGTGAGGAAGCGTCCGTCTTCGTCCACTTCCTCGTCGGCGAGCGAAGGCTCGACAAGCCGCTCGACGTGACGTGGACTTCTCTCGACCCGAGTGTCCTCTCGATTCGGGAGGCAGGGCGCCAGGGCCAATCCGTGATGGCAAGTCTCGTCGGCGCGTCCCCCGGAACCACCAGACTCATCGCGACGACGCAAGAAGGGCACCGCGAGGAGCTGGAAATCCGCGTCGTCGATCGCGACAGCGTCGAAATCCAGTGGTTTTGAGCCGGCGGTAGCGGAGAGGGTTCAACCGCGGCGGACGTCGTCGGCGTCGTCGGTGTCCGCATGGGCGCCGGCCCCGCCCATTCCGGCCCCGCCCATTCCGGCCCCGCCCATTCCGGCCCCGCCAGCACCACCGCCACCGCCCCCTCGGCCGCCGCCCTTGTCGCCGCCCTTGCCCCCTCCGCCAGCGCCGCCGGGACGCACTGGCCCCTGGTCGGGAATCGCGAGCCCGTTGGGGACCGGCTCGAGGTCGAGCGCCTTGCGGATGAAATCGCGCAGCGACACGACCAGCCGCGCGGTGCCGACCTTGCGCCCGGCGACCATGTCCGCCGCGGCCCCGGCGGCGAGCCGCACCTGCTCCTCGGTGCCGAGCAGAATCACGTCCGACAGCGCCGCCTCGACCGCGTCGCGGGTGCGCCGACGGCGCTCGAGCGCCGGGGACTCGAGCGGCGACGCAAGCCCGGGGCCGGAGTCGGGTTCCTGCTCGAGCGGCTCGCCGGCCGCGAGCCGCCGACGCAGGTCGCGAAGGTGGGTCGGGTCGACGACGAGCTCGCCGGTGAACGAGCCGCCGAGCGTCTTGTACGCCGCAATCAACGTCTTCAGCCGCTCGTTGATCTGGCGGTTCTCGCGTTCGCGCTGGCGCTGCACGGTCTGCATCACCAACAGGCGGATGCCGACGACGACCATCGACACCAGCACGAGGCTGGCCAGCGTCGCCGCGAGGCCGCTCCAGGAAGTGAAATCGAGGGTGCGCATCATCGAAGCGACGATAGCGCGTCCGCCGCTCAGGGCCTCGCCGCGCGGTCCAGGATGGGCTCGAGCACCGCGGCCAGGTCCCCCATCACGTTGGTGAACCCCGTGACGTAGCGGCCCGTCTTGGGCACATAGAGCATGAAGCTCTGGTATCCCGCCGTGGTCCCCAGATGCCCGATGGCGATGATTCCCTTGGACGCGAGCTGCATCACCCCGAGCCCGTATCCAATCAGCCGTGACTCGGGGTCAGGCGCCGACTGGAACGCGAACATGGCGTCCAGGGTCTCCGCGCGCTCGAAGAGTGCACCGTCGCGAAGCTGTTCCCAGAAGGTGGCGAGGTCGGAGACGGTGGTCACCAGGGCGTGACCGCCGGAAGCCCCGGCCATCGAAGGGTCGACGACGGTGAGGTCCGCCAGCTCCTCGTCGAATGGGACGTACCCACGCGCGCAGGGCGTCGGGCAGCCCAGGTCTCCCGGCTCGGGCAGAAACGTCTGCGAGAGCCCGGCTCGCTGGATGACCCGCTCGCGGACGAGCTCTCGCCAGCTTCGGCCTTCCGCCGCTGAGAGGATTTCACCGAGGAGCACGTAGTTGGTGTTCGAGTAGCCGTACTGCGCACCGGGAGGGAACGTGGGCGCCTGCGCTCCGACGACGCCGAGAATCTCCTCGAGCGTCCAGACGTGCTCCGGGTCGGACACGATGGCCATGTTCGTCTCTTCGGTGACCCACTCCGGAATGCCCGAGCGGTGACTGAGCAGCATGGCCACGGTGATGGTCTCCGCGTTCGCGATACGCTCCGTCACACTCGCCGGCAGTCGCTCCGCGAGGGTGTCGTCCAGCGCGAGCGTGCGCCGCTCGACGGACTGCAGCACGGCGGCGGCGACGAAGCTCTTGAGGACGCTGCCGGCGCGAAAGTGGTGCTGCGCGGACATGGGCAGCTTCTGCTCGACATCTCCGAGACCGGCGACTCCCAGCCACGTCTGGCCTTCCTTCGAGGTGACAGCCAGGGCGACGCCGGGAGTCACGCCCCTGGCGACGACGTCCGCGAGAGTGGCCTGCAGGTCAGCGTGCAGCGTCGTGGGCTCGTCGTCGTCGTTGTCGTCGCAACCGCTGACCGCTCCAGCCAGACAGAGGAGCAGGACGACAGAGACCACGGCGAGCGAATCACGGTGTCTGACTTCACGAATCCGGGCGTTGATGGGCATGGCCATGAAGCACCGCCCGACTGCGTGAGTGTCACCACGAGCAGGGCCCATGGGTCCGCAGGCGCCGCCCATCTATATTTCTGAGAAATTTGAATTGTCCGCAAAAACAACTTTTCCTGCCCTTCCGGGTGTTGGTCCAAGGGAGCGCAGGTATAGCGGCGGGCGGTCGCTGGAGCTCCCAAGCAGCAGCGTCCACGCCCTGTAGTCCCTCGAAAAGGAATCCCCATGCGTAAGCTTTCCATGGCGTTGTTGGTCGGTGTCACCCTCGTCGGCTGCGGTGTCGACCCGGAGGCCGAGAACCAGGAGATCGTCTCCAACCTGATTGAGGCCGGGTTTCCGGCCGAGGACATCATGGTCGCCGACGGTGCCGTATACGTGGGCCGCGACGCTCACGTGACGCTCGAGGCGTCCCGCGAGATGCTCCAGGCCCCAGCGGAGAGCGCCGAGCAGTACCGCACGACCAACCTCGTCGGCTCGAGCGTGACGAAGATCTGCGTCAACCCCACCTCCACGTTCAACACCTTCCCCCTCCTGAGCCAGGGGCTCGACCTGGCCATTGCCAACTACAATGAGCGGGGCCTCCGCATCACCTTCGCGCGCGGCCCGACCACCGGCTGCACCGCGAACATCACCGCGCAGACCATGTCCGGCACCGGCGGCTCCGCGGGCTTCCCCTCGGGAGGCCTGCCCTACGGAATCATCAACATCGGCACCGGCCTGAACAGCTACAGCGCGGACGTGAACGAGCACGTCATCACCCACGAGCTGGGCCACGCGGTCGGCTTCCGCCACTCGGACTACTACAATCGCAGCATCAGCTGCGGCGCCGGCGGCGACGAGGGAGATGCTGGCGTGGGCGTCATCCACATCCCCGGCACGCCGACCACGGCCACCGTGGGCGGCTCCATCATGAACTCCTGCTTCCGGTCGACGGAGACCGGCGAGTGGACCAGCTCCGACATCACCGCGCTGGCCTACCTCTACCCCAGCGGTGCGGTCGCGAGCTGCTCGAGCTACAACTTCATGTCCTACCGCGGGCAGAACGGGACGCAGATTCAGTGCAGCTGTGCGGCGGGGAGCGCGGGGACTGTGTGGGGGACGGACCTCTACACCGACGACTCGAATGTCTGCGTGGCGGCAGTGCACGCCGGTGCGATTCCCTCCACCGGAGGGACGGTGGTCGTCACCATCCAGCCAGGTCAGAGCAGCTACACGGGCACGACCCGCAACGGCATCACCACGAACTCCTACGGCGCCTGGGGCGGGAGCTTCTCCGTCGCCGGCCAGACGCCGCCTCCGAGCAGCTGCTCGAGCTACAACTTCATCTCCTACCGCGGGCAGAACGGGACGCAGGTCCGGTGCAGCTGTCCGGCGGTGAGCGGCGGGGCTGTGTGGGGTACGGACGTCTACACCGACGACTCGACTGTCTGCGCGGCCGCGGTGCATGCCGGTGCGATTCCCGCAACCGGCGGGACGGTGACCGTCACCATCCAGCCGGGACAGGGCAGCTACACGGGCACGACCCGCAACGGCATCACCACGTACTCCTACGGCGCCTGGGCGGGGAGCTTCACCCTCAGCCCGTAGTCGCCACACCAGCCTCCGGCAGCAGGAACGAGGGACGGTAGGAGAAAGGCACTACCGGGTCCTCGTCACGGACCTGGCCCTCCGGGAGCAGCAGCTCCCGGGGGGCAGTGCGGCTGCACGGCGTGCCCGCGTCCTTCACCGTCCCGAGAGGGCCTCCGCGCGTGGCTTGCCTTCGGCCGAGGCGGGCATTCCCATCTCCAGGAGCGCGGACAGCGTGGGCGCCACGTCCACCGGGTCTATCTCCTGGGGATACAGGCCGGGCTTCACACCCCGGCCCGCGAACACCACGGGCACCTGCGCGTCGTAGGCGTAAGGCGTGCCGTGGTTCGTCCCACGCGGGTAGTCGCTCATCACGTGGAAGGGCTTCGACATGAAGAGGACGTCCCCGCTCCGCATCGGGTAGTAGCCGCGCCGCAGCGGGGCCACCAGCCCCGCGAGGTCCGGGGCCGTGTCCAGGTCGTCCTTCGCCACCGCCGTCACCGTGAAGGGCTGCTTCGACAGCCACGCCGCCGCCGCGCGCCGCACCGCCACTCCATCCACCTGTCCCGACTCCAGGGCCTTGCCGCCCAGGTACACATCCAACGTCTGCAGCTTCACTGTCACGTCGACGCCGAACTTCTCACGCAGCTCCTGGGCCAGTCCCTTGGCCACCTCCACCGGGTGGATGCGCATGGCGGGCACGCCCGCCTGGACCCAGGCCTCCGGAATCTCCGCGCCTCCATGGTCCGCCGACAGCGCGATGACCAGGTTCGCCCTGCCTCCCGCCGCACGCTCGGCGGCGGTGATGAGCTCGCCCAGCGCCTGGTCCAACCGCAGCAGCGTGTCCTGCATCTCCCATGAGGTGGGCCCGAACGCGTGGAACACCACGTCCGTGTTGCTGAAGCTCACCGCGAGCAGGTCCGGCACGTCGTCCCGGCCCAGGCCCTCGCCCTCCATCGCCGCCTTCGCCGCCTGCACCAGCAGGTCATGTGAGCGCGGCGACACGGCGAAGGCCCGGTACGACGCGGGCCCCGGCTTCTCGAGCCCACCGTGGAGCGCATGGGGGAACGTGCGGCCCATGATGCCGTAGGGCTTCGGCGGCTCCGCGGCGCGGTCGTCCTCGCCCAGGTACTCGGCGCGCGGACGCAGCAGCTCCCACGTCTTGCCAAAGGCCGCGTCCGCCAGCTTCCGCGCGTTGAGCGCCTGCATCCACGCGGGCACCGCCTTCGCGTACCAGGTGCTCGTCACCATCTTCCCCGTGGCCTCGTCGAACCACCACGCCTGTCCCTGTCGCCCGGCCAGCGGAATCGCCGCGCGCGCCTTGAACGACAGCGCCACCACCTTGCCCCGGCCCTGCGTGGACACGCGCAGCCGGTCCGCCAGCGTCTCCGCCATCAGGTTGCCGGGGCTGGCGTCCGCCGTCGGGACGGTGACTCCGTCCAGGACGGCATACGCCGGGTCCATGTAGGCCTGCACGCGCTGGTCCGTGGCACGGTCATGGACGTCGTTGTCCACGATGCCGTGGCGCCACGGATTCGCTCCGGTGGCCAGAGTGGCGTGCCCCGGTGCGGTGCGGGCCTCCGCGTAGGCGTAGCGCGCGTAGGGGTAGAACGCCCCCGTGTCGAGCAACTTCCCCAGGCCGCCGGTGAGGCGCGGACGGTTGCGCAGGAGCAATTCACTGCCCAGTGCGTCCACGCTGATGAACAGGGTGAGCTTCGGGGCCCTGGCCGCGGCGGGCAGGGCGGACAGGACGAGGAGGGCGACGAGAAGACGGGACACGCGGGACAGACTCTCCGGCCAGAGGGTCGGAAGCAATCCAGATGCGTCCCCCGACGCTCTAATAGTGGTTCTGGTTCATCCCCGTGGCGGGACGCGTGCTGGGAGAAGAGGTCAGCGTGCTCGGAGACGAGACCGGCGTGGCCGGCAGGGCTCCCGCGGTGGCCGCACCGAACATGCGCCGGATGTTGTCGCCGAAGAGGGTGAGCGTGAGCAGGCCGATGAGCGCGACCAGCGAGAGCGCGGCCACCGCCGTCACGGCCGTACCGAGCAGCGTGGTCGCCTCCGCGCGCTGCTCGCTCCATACGCGCCGGCAGTCGCCAGTCACCACCGTCCCGTCCGACCGGCGGTAGAGCCGAGCGCAGACCTGCCCACCGGACTGAAGCAGCGTCTCCACTTCGGACGTGCTCAGCTCGCTCACGTTGTAGACATTGAGCCGGCAGGCGCCGCAGTGCCGGACGCGCGCATCACCCGTCATCTCCTCCCAGCGCATCTTGCAGGGCGTCGCGATGGTGAGCCGTTCATCCAGCGAGCGGGTAGTCATGACGGGAGACGGTACCGGCCTCGTGCGCCTCCGCACATCGGTCATTCGTCCGAAGGACGGATGACCGACCCCGCCTGCAGGTTCGATTCCCGCCGCCTCGCAGCACAACCCGCCGCTCCCAGTCTTGAACCAGCGTTCTACCCGTTGATGAGCGCGTTCGCAGGTGACCTGTTGTGGGCTCAGAGCGCCTAACAAAAGCAAGGACTGCAGCCATCGTCCGAGAGGACGAACCCCTCAAACCTGATTCTTGTTAGGCACTCTTATAGTCTTCGCCGGTTCGCACGAGAAGAAGAGCGTGAGGGTTTTTGCCGTGTCCTGTCCGAGGGCACCTTCCCACGTCGTGTCTTCTGTCGGGTCGATTTTTTCACATCCTTGCGCGGCTTTTCTCCAGACACGACTTCACGCATCTCGTCGTTGAACTGCTTGATGAACATCATCGCATTCATGAGCGCGTCCACAGGACCTTGACCGAAGATAGGCGTCACCTTGGTCAAATGCCCCTCGATCATCACTGGGGTGTACCAGCAGCGCTCCTGCGGGAAATGGACAGGCTGCCCTACCGTGAGTCTTGAAGTGCGCCGTTTACCCTCGGGAGTAGTGTATCTCCAGTAGTCATCCGCGATAGGGGCTTCGATCACGGTCAACTTCGGGCGCCAATCATCTTCAGGCACATGACACCTCAGCGGTTGGAGCGTGCACGCAAGTGACTTCCAAGGTCTTTAGTATTCGGCTCATATTCCTCGCTTGGAGTTGCGGGATCCGAGTCTGATTCCAAAGCCCTCCCTGGAGTTGCAGCCTCGCTTCGGAAGAGATTCTGGGAAGCCGTGCTCCGCCACTGGGAGGATGGTCCCGATTCAGTTACCGGCGCTCCCAAAGAAGGCCTTGAGGCAGGAGTTGTTGCGCACGCCAATAGAACCGTGCAGACGGAGAGTGCATGGAGCCGAGGCATAGGCTCCCACCAGCATATGGGTAGTTCTCTCAGCAGCCAATACCGGTGAGGGCCACCGTGTCGGTGCGGGCCGAGCCGGAGCCATAGGGTAACTGGAGGATGTAGGCCCTCAATGCGTTCGGACGCCCAGCGAAGAGCAAGGGGCATGTTGGCGTGCATGGAGAAGCCTTCAAGGAAGGAGCACCGAAGCTGCTTGCTGGGAGGGAGCAGGACATCCAGTTCCAGTAGCGAGGGCGGGTGCGAGGGCAATGACTCGGTGGTGAAGCGCAAGTACGTGCTCCGGGGCTCGGTGTCGCTGGCGGAGAAGCTCAACGCCATCGCCCAGCTCAAGCTGAAGGCCCTGTTCCAGGGTCTGGAGATGGCGGAGGCGAACGTCACCGTGGGCGAGGGCGGGACGTCTATCGACTCCGGCCGCATCGAGAAGTGCGATGACGAGCCGCACAAGTCGTGCGCGGTGAGCATCAATACCGACCCCTCCCGGAGCGGCGAGCGCAACGATGCGGGAGAGCCGCTCTGGCGCTTCGCCGGCAGCCCCGAGGGCGTCATTCCCCCGGACCGCTCCCAGCCTGTAGAGAAGGGCCGGGAGCCCTGGCGCGCACGCCGCCAGGGCCCTCACGCCGATGCTGGCACGGCGGCCCCTGCGCGGTAGCGGCCCCAAACGGGTAACATGCGCGCCAGGGGGTGAGGACATGGCTCCGAGCGTGGGCGTTGCAGGCGGACACAACGAGGTGCTGTTTCCTGGCAACCCTGGCTGCGAGAAGTTCTTCACGCTGCTGGAACAGGAACGCCTGCCGAGGCGGCTGCTCGACGGCCGGCTCACCTCCGAGTCACTGGATGGCCTCGAGTTGCTCCTGCTCGGAGGCCCCCGACTCGACCTCGAGCGCGAGGAGGCCCGGGCCATCTCGGACTGGGTCGAAGCCGGAGGGAGCCTGCTCATCACACTCGATGACGTCCAGCCCGGCCAGGTCCTCGCCTCCCTGTTCGACGGCCTCGTGTACACCCAGGTGGGGGGAAGGGTTGGAAAGCCGCACTCGGGATGGTGGCTCGACCCAATCCAGTCGGCCAGCCCCGTCCGCTACGAAGTCCCGCTCGAGCCCGGAGTGCCCGCCGACCGCAAGCGGCAACGGTCCGTCATCCAGTGGCGCCGGGGTGCGGGCGCGGTCTGTGTCTTCAGCCGTGGCTCGCGGCTCATCGGTTCCGAGTTCTCCGCGCACTTCGCGTCCTGGCTGGTGACGCTGTGGCGCCACCGCACGGCGGCCGAGGTTGCTCGCCGCCGCGCGCTGCCCCAGCGGCACCGCCTGCTCCAGGGCTATCCGATGGCGCCCCAGCTGCGGAAGGACCTCGACGAGGACAGGCTCGCGCAACTCGACGACTATCTCGGACTGGACGCGGGGAAGCCTTGCGTGGTCGGGGTGCTCCCGCACCCGTTCTGCAATCCGGCCGTCAAGGGGTGCGGGTTCTGCACCTTCCCGCAGGAGGCGTATCGCAACACCTCCGCGGAGCAGGTTGCCGCGGAAGTCGCACAGGAGCTGAGGCAGGGAATGAGGTGGGGGCGGCTCACGAACAAGCCCGTCGAAGCGCTCTACTTCGGGGGGGGCACCGCCAACCTCACCCCACCGGAGTCCTTCCGCGAGCTGTGCCGGGCCGCTCGCGCCGCGCTGCCCCTGGCCGAGGGCGCGGAAGTCACCCTGGAGGGAGTGCCCATCTACTTCAGCGCCAGGAAGCCCTCGCTGCTGGAGGTGCTGCGCGAGGAACTGCCCGACCTGTACTACCGCATCAGCATGGGCATCCAGACCTTCGATGACGCGCAGCTCGCGAGGATGGGCCGTACCGCCATCGGTGGGCCCGTAGCGGTGGAGAAGGCGGTGCTCGCCGCGAGGGACCAGGGCTTCTCCTGCTCCGGCGACCTGCTCTTCAACCTGCCCGGCCAGAGCCGTGAGCAGATGCTGGCCGACGTGGACCGGGCCATCGACCTGGGACTGGACCAGGTCTGCGTCTACCACCTGGTGCTCTTCGAGGGGCTGGGCACCGAGTGGAGCAAGCAGCCCGCGCTGCTGGCGGCGCTGCCCTCCAACACCGAGGCGTGCGCCAACTGGCTGGCGGTCCGCGAGCGACTGCTGGAGCAGGGCTTCGTCCAGACCACGCTCACCAACTTCGAGCGCGCGAGTCTGCGGGGAACGCCGCGCTCCTTCCGGTACGAGCCCTACGGCTTCTCCCCCGAGACGTACGACGTGTTCGGTTTCGGTCCCGCCGCACTCAACATCTTCGACGCGCAATTCGGGTGGCTCAAGACCGCCAACCCCGAGGGCGCGGGCGACTACCTCGCGGCTCGGGCCCGGGGACGCACCGCCGAGCGCATGCTGCTGCTGGGCGGCTGGGACAAGCGCCTGCTCTACCTCACCCGGAAGGTGGCGCTGCTCGGCATCGACAGCGCGGCCTACCGGGCCTGGTGCAAGACCGAGCTCTTCGACGACTTCGGCCGCGAGCTGACGGCCCTGCTCGACGCGGGCCTTCTCGCGCAGGTGGGCGAGCGACTGGAGCTCACGCCGGAGGGGATGTTCTATGGCGACACCATCGCCGGCACGCTCGCCTGGCGGCGCGTCCGGTCCGGGCAGGCCCTGGACGTCGTCGAACCCAATAAGCACCGGCTCTCCTACGACGAAGAGCTCGACGCGTCCGTCTACAGCGCCATGGGCTGAGTGCACTCAAAGACCTGTCACGGAGCGCGGCCCTGACGCTGTCAGGCGTGAGCGGCAAAACCAGACTTGTGAATCATGCCCGGGTCGCCGCTCGGGTCAGGCCTTGTGTGCGCCCCGTGATTTTCATAGTGTCCGTGAATTCACTGAATTCGGCGAGACGGGAGTTTGTATGCACCTGAGGGTACGTAGGCGCTTCATGGAGACCCTGGCAGTGCTCGGGATCATCGCGACGACGCTCTTGGGTGCGTCGCCGGCTCGGGCTGACTACGCGGCGATGATGCAGCCGGCCTCGGGGAGGGTCACGTATGTCGTTGGCGGCTGTCCCTCCGACCCCAGGCCGACGCACATGGGAATCGACATCGCGGGCCCGGGGGGCGCGCCCATCGTGGCCGCGTACGACGGCGTCGTCACCACGCGCGTCGTCAACTTCGGCACGTCAGGCTATGGAAACCATGTAGTCATCACACACGCGTCCGGCTACACGACGCTCTACGCGCACATGCAGCAGGCTCCGGCCGTCGCATTGTACCAGTCCGTGGCGAAGGGCCAGACGATAGGCCTCATCGGCAACACCGGTAACTCCTTCGGAGCTCACCTGCATTTCGAGCTCAAGCGGAACGGGGCGAACATCGCGAACCAGGGTTACTCGTGCGGCCAGACAGTCACGAGGGGTTATGCGATCGCCATGGACTTTCCCGGGCTCCAGTCCAACACGACAAGGACGATCCACGAGACGGCGGTACACGGTGGCGCGTGGAAGAAGATGAGCACGGGGCAGCAGATCTCCTCGAGTGTCTTCACGACCGTGAAAATGGGGACGGGATGGGGTGACATCCTCAGCAGCTCCGGCGGCTACCTCTGGCACACGCTCGTGAGCGGTGGACGGTGGGTCACCCTCAACTCCGGGCTCTCCTTGAACGCCACGAGCATGTCCGCTGTGGATGTCGGGCAGGCGTCGCCGCAGCTCCTCGCGGTGGAGGGTGACCGGCTCATGCACGTCTGGGGCGATTCGAACGGATGGCACAAGGGTTGGACCGGCATCAACACGACGGGCAAGGTCTCCGCTGTCGTGATGGCGAACAACTCTATCCAGGCGATGATCAATCAGGGTGGGACGCTGTACCAGGTGTGGACCGGCAGCGGCGCGTGGCACATCGCGTCCACCGGACAGCCGGTCGGCGACGCGTTCGAGGCGGTGTACATGGGGGGCAGCGCACCTCAGGTGATGACCGTGCTGAACGGGCAACTCCATCAGATCTGGGCCACGAGCACGGAGTGGGTGACGATGTCGACGGGTATCGGGATTGCGCCCGGCGCGACTTTGTCGGCACTGAACATGGGCGGAGGGTGGCCGCAGGTGTTCACCGCTGAAGCCGGGCACCTGTACCAGACCGCCGTCATGAACGGCAGCTGGACGAGGATGGCGACCGGGACCCAGGCTTCCGGGCCCATCGACGCCGTCTCCCTCGGAGGGGGTGAACAGCCCCGCGTGTATACCGCGGAGTGACTCCTCCCCGGCCGCTCGCGCGGGCGCGGATTGCAGCGGAGCCTTCTCGTTCGTGTTTCACCTGGCTGGGTTCGCGACGTGGCGGCCCAGCCAGTCCTCCATCTCCCACACTTCTCAGGGAACCAGCGCGACGAGCTGGTTGTTCGCCGAGGGCGTGAACTTGAGGGACTGGAAATAGAACGCCTGGTAGCAACCGCCCGAGGCGCCGCAGTTGCCGGACGCGTCGGCGCCGTTCAGGAACGGCGAGCCGTCGGGCGTCCAGCCCTGCCAGAAGCTGATGAAGGCGTAGCACAGCGACTCGTCGTAAGGGCCGACCGTCGACATGTCCTGGCTCCGGATGACGACGTAGTTGTTGCCCGTGCCCGTGAGGTCGACCGACCAGGTGACCATGTCCGGCTCCCAGTCGATGCGGTAGCGGTACACCGACGCGCCCCAGCCGGAGGTCGTGTCGGGCAGCGGGTTCGGCGGGGTGCCGGTCCACAGCGGCGTCGCGGTGGTCGCGTACGCCTTTTTCTGCCACCAGACGTTGGTCGACACGCTCTGCGTGCCACACGGCGTGGACCCGGAGGTGCAGTGGCCGGAGAACTCGAAGTCGATCTCCTGCTCCTGGTCCTGATTGAATTCGCTCAAGTAGAAGGTCGTGGTCACGCCGCTCCCAGCGCCCACCTTGATGGACAGCTCGTACTGGCCAAAGCCGAGCGCGACGCCGAGCCGCATCTTCGCCGAGTACCAGGCGCCCTCCCCGCCCCAGTTCGCCATGTTCATCGTCTCCAGCTCGATGTCCGGCCCACCCCCGTCCGGCGGCGGCGAGTAGCTGTAGGTCGAGGACGCGTACGGCCCGCTCGTCAGGTTGGTCCAATCCGACGAGCCGAGGCTGTAATAGACGCTCTGCCCGGCGACGGTGAGCCCGCGAGCGGGGTCGGTCTTCAGTTCGCGACGTGCCTTGCCCATAGTGCACCATGGTGACAGAGGGTGAAGAGTATCCAGCCTGCGAATGAACCCTCGCCGGTGGGCGACGTCACCGCATCATGGAGACGGACCGGGGCTCTCGGTGTGACGCGCCTCGGGTGATGACGCGGCGCGCGACTGGAACCTCCGGAGCGCCGCTTTCGGTACGAGCAGCGCTACGCCGGCGTGGGCGGTCCGAACCACTGGGTTAGCGCGTCACGCAGCCCCGAATCCGTGCCGTCTCCCACCCACGCGACATGGCCATCGCGGCGTACTGCTTGCGAGGCTGCGGGCCTCACTCCCCCCCGGAGAGCTCGAGCGTGGGAATGAGGACGTGGCGAAGGCCCGGGAGCCGGTACAGCAGGGTGGCCGGATCCGTCCCCTCCCGAGGCCGATCGAGGTTGAGCTCGAGCTGCACGCGGTAGGTGCCTGGGGGCACGCGGCCCGAGAAGGTCCACACCTCACTGGCCGTGGTGGCATCTCCACACCGGATGGGAAGCCTCCACCGGCTTCCATCCTCCGTGCTGACGAGCACGATGTACTGCGTCACGTATCGCCAGAGCCACGGGGAGTTGGTCCACCGGACGACATGGTCGCAGGCATCCGTCAGACCGAGCTGCTGGCCGTTGCGAGTGAGCGTCCCGGAGACCCTGGAAGCGTTCGATGCACTCGACAGCACCAGGTCGGTGCGGGGGCCCGCGACCTTCAGCGGCGGCATGTTCGCGGAGGGATTGGACTGACCGTTGAAGATGAGCAGCTCGTAGGTCCCCGGGAAGACGGCGCCGTGGAAGGTCCCTGAATTCTCGCTGTCGCACTGGAGGTCGAGGCGCTGTTCTCGCCGGGTTCGCGGATGGACGAACCAGAGCTGGGTCTGACCATCCAGCCGACAGGTGGAGATGGAGTCAACCGCGTGGAGCTGGATGCGGCCCGCGACCTCGTGACGGGTGATATCGAGCACGATGCCCTGCCGGTCTCCCGAGACCTCCAACGTGAGCGGCGCCGCGAAGCCCTTCACGTTGGGATAGGAGGCCTCCCCGGTGCCTGCCGTGTCACGCGGCAGGATGGACATGCCATAGCGGCCCGGCAGTACCCGGCCCTGGAAGGTCCAGCCCGCGTTCGACGAACACGCGACGCCCAGTCGGGTCACCACGCCGGTGTCCATGTCCGAGAGCTCCACGTAGGTGTGGTTGCCGAAGGCGTCCGTCGTGCTGTTCGCGTCGCTGCACAGCCCCGCGGGGAGGGCGGTGCCCCCCTGGACGATGGAGCCGGAGACGGCCTGGGTCTTCACGTCCAGCACCAGCTCACGCTGGGACTCGAGCAGCTCGAGCCGGGGCAGGGCAACGACCCTGCCTTGAGGGAGGCTGCCGAGCGTGCCGCGAGGGCCGTAGTCCCTGGGCTCCAGCTCCACACGGTAGCTGCCCGGCGGGAGGCGGCCCTCGAACCTCCAGCCGTTCTCCTGCTGCCAGCAGTGGACCTGGAAGGAGAACGTGCGCTGCCCGGTGACGTCGACGAAGTGCGCGAACGTCTGGCGCGAGCCATGGCCGTAGCAGGTGTCGTCCCGGAGCTCCTGCCCGTCACGGGTGATGCGGCCCACGACCTCCAGGCTGTTGGGGGCCAGCGTCAGCTCCACCTCTTCCTGGGAAGTGTCGGCCTGGAGGGTACCGACCAGCGCATCCGCTCCGGTGGGTGCTCCTCCGCCCTCGAGCGTCACAAGGTGGCCCCCCGGGGGGAGTCGTCCCTGGAAGCGTCCCACCACGTCGAGGGGTAGCAGGGTGGTGACGTCCGTGCGCAGCTCGACGAAGCGCAGCTTGGCGGGGGTTCCCGTCCAGGGCAGCGGCGGGCCGTTGACGACGATGCGTCCCGCGACTGCCACCTGCGGTGCGCTCACTTCGAAAAGGAGGCCCTTCCGGTCGCTCTGGACGGAGAGGAAGCTGGCGAACTGGCGCCGGACGAAGTCGCCGGAGCTCGCGCTACTCCAGTGCAGCGCGAAGCGGTAGGCGCCTGGAGGAAGATGGCTCTTGAAGGTCCAGCCGGTCTCCAGCGAGCAGTCGAGCTTGACCTCGTATTCGACCCCCGACTGCAGGTCCGTGAAGCCCAGCCTGTAGAAGTAGCTGCTGCAGTTGGTGACGGGGGCCCCCTCGTGCAGGAACTGGCCCTCTACCTCGAACGTCTTCGCATCCAGCGCCAGCGCGTCGCGCGGGCCATTGGCGCAGGTGCCGTCGCCCCTGCACGTATACCCGGCGGGGCAGTCCGCCTCGCACGTCCGGCCGCCGCACAGTCCCGCGGTGCCACCGCCACCACAGGTCTGCGTGGCGCTGCACGTGCCGCACTCCACGACACGGCCACACGCGTCCGTCACCGGGCCGCAGTTGCGCTCCAGCTCCTCGCAGGAAGGGGGCGCGTCTTCACAATTCTGGATGGGGCCGGGGCCCACCTCGGGGGGCGTGCCGGGCCCTGGCTCCGTCTT
This sequence comes from Pyxidicoccus trucidator, assembly GCF_010894435.1. Classification (NCBI taxonomy): domain Bacteria; kingdom Pseudomonadati; phylum Myxococcota; class Myxococcia; order Myxococcales; family Myxococcaceae; genus Pyxidicoccus; species Pyxidicoccus trucidator. The sequence continues at coordinate 137,226 of NZ_JAAIXZ010000015.1, forward strand.
GCAGCCCACGCCCACCACGAGCACCGTGGCGAGCACGAGCCAGCTGTTGCGAACCCCCATCCACTGCCTCGGTAGCGACTTCCTCATGACCCCTCTTCACCTCACGGACATGCCTGGAAGGCATGGCGCCCGTTTGCCCCGGCCCTGGCCCGCACCATATTGCAAAGCGGGTGGTGGAAGCGTGCCGGGTTTCCGAGGCGGACTCATCGTAGAAGTCCGCGTTGGCACTCGCTGCCTGGGTGAAGCACTGCGGAAGGCCGCCCATGGCGCGGCCCGGCCGCCGGCCCTGCTAGGGCTCCTGTGTGAGCGGCAAGGCTGGCGAGTCCTTCACCTGCGCCTGGTGGTTCACCCGCGTGCCCAGGATGAAATGGGGCGGGTCGAAGGGCTCGGCCACGGGGCGATGGGGAAGCCGTTCCCGCCGAGAATGGTGCCACCCTCCGTGACCCGGTTGCCGTAGATGTCCGTCAGCGCTTCGCCACCGCCGCGCGTGTCGGCCCAGACGACCAGGAACTCCTTCCTGCTGTTGTTCCAGGCGATGGAGGCCTCCCCCGTGAAGTTGAGCCCCGGGCTGAGGGACCTGTCGACCTCGGCGAGCACGACGCCGTCCTTCGACACGCGCGTGAAGTAGATGACGGACTCATCGGTCCCTTCGACCGAGAAGGTCACCATGCAGAGCTTCTCGGAGCAGGCGATGCTCACCGGCCCGAAGGTCTCACCCGACTGGATGAGCCGGAACACCGGGCCCACCACGGTGCCATCCGGCCTCACGCGCACCCCATCGACTCCATCCATCGTCTCCCACACGACGAAGAAGTGCGTGCCGTTGTAGGCGATGGCGGGCTCCCCACCGGACTCGTCGCCGATGTTGATGCGGATGCCCTCCGGGTCGAGCACCGTGCCGTCCTGCTTCCCCCGGGTGCCTGTCCTGGGGGATGAGCACTCCGAGCGACTGTCGCCCAAACTGCCCTGCCCCGGACTGTCGCGCAGGTGGGGCTCGGGCCCTCCGTTCCCAGATTGCCGCTCCACCGCGGCCCGTGCCGCATCTCCATGGAGCTGCCGATGATGAATCACTGGCGTCCACTCCCGCTGTTGCTGGCCCTCTTCACCGGCTGCGCGCCGACAGTGGATGACGAGCCGGGTCCGCACGCGGAAGACACCGCATTGTCCACGCCATCCCGGCGCGAGTGGGAGCCCTGTGGCTCCACCCCGCGTCTGCTCAGCGACATCCGCCCCGGACCGGCGGACTCCTTCATCCACAGCCAGGTCCACGGAGAGGGCGTTCTCTTCTTCGCCGCGCATGATGGCACCCACAGCTCCGAGCTCTGGAGGAGCAGCGGCCTTGGCGGCACCGGCACCTTCATGGTCAGGGACATCGCGGTGGGGTTGGACAGCTCGGGCCCCACGGACCTCACGATGGTGGGAGACCGGCTCTTCTTCATCGCGGACGACGAAGTGCGGGGCCGCGCCCTGTGGGCGAGCGACGGCACCGAGGAGGGCACATATCTGGTGGAGCGGGTGCTCCCCATCGACGCCAGCTTCGGGGAAGGACAGACGCTGGTGGCCTACAAGGGCAGGCTCTACTTCTCGACCGTGGTTCCCGACGGCACGGACGGGTACGAGCTCTGGACGAGTGATGGCACGGAGGCAGGCACGTTCATGGTGGAGGACTTCGCCCCAGGCCCGGCCAGCTCCTTCCCTCGCCGCTTCATCGTCCACGACGGGTTTCTCTACTTCGTCGTCACCGTGGACGACGAGAACTGGCTGGTGCGGAGCGATGGCGGACCCGGCTTCACACCCGTCCTCAAGGTCTTCGAGGACACGGTCATCTTCAGCATGAAGTCCGTGGGCAGGAAGCTCTTCTTCCTGGTGGACCCGGACGAAGGCGAGGCCGACCTCTACGTCACGGATGGCACGGCCGCCGGCACCCGCTTCCTGCGGTTCTTTCCCGGTGAGTACCCCCACGACATGGTGGGGCTCCACGGCAAGCTGTACTTCAGCGCCGGCTCGGGCGCGCCGGAGGGCGAGGAGCTGTGGGTGAGCGACGGCACGCGCTCGGGCACGAAGCGCGTGAAGGACATCCAGCCGGGCGCGGTGGGCTCGGCGCCCGCGTTCCTCGCCGTGTCCGAGGGGCGCATCTTCTTCGCCGCGGATGATGGCGAGCACGGGCGCGAGCTGTGGGTGAGCGACGGCACGACCCGCGGCACCGTGCTCTTCAGGGACCTGGAGCCAGGAGCCACGGGGTCGTCACCTTCGGAGGTGACGGCCATCCAGGACTGGCTGTTCTTCGGCGCGACGACGGCGGGACGCGGCGCCGAGCCCTGGGTGAGCGACGGCACGGTGGCCGGTACGCGGGCGCTCGACGAGGTGGCGCCGGGCGCGGCCTCGTCCTCGCCGCGCGACTTCATCCGTTCCGGCTGGGACGTGTTCTTCACCGCCGAGGACGGAAGCACCGGGCGCGAGCTGTACGCCCTGCCCTTCCGCCCCGAGGACCGCTGTGCGCCCGCGCTCCAGGCCGTGTCTGACGGAACAGCGGAGTCCCGCCCACTCCGGACATTGCCCACGAGCGGTGCACGCGCTCCCTAGCGCTTCCATTCATGATAGGGCGCGAGGCATGGCCCCCGCTCGCCGCACGTGGCTCCTCCTCGCGCCTCTCCCGGCAATGCTGCTTGGGGCCGCCGTGGCGGCTGCGAGCCACATCCCCGTGATGGTGTTCCTTCCCAATGTCCTGGGGCTCCTGCTGGGGGGACTGGGTGTCCTCGCCCTCTCGCGCACGGCACCAGCCACGCAGGAGCGCGCGACTCCCTGGATGGCCGCCGTCGCCTTCCTCGCGGTCGCGGCGACGCTGGTGTTCGCGGGACTTGACGGTGTGCACCGCTGGATTCCGCTTGGACCCTTGCGCTTGAACGCGTCCGCGAGCTTCCTGCCGTGGATTCTGGGAGGGCTGGCGGCCTCGAGTGCGAAGGCTCGCGCGATGGCCGTCGCACTCGTGCTTGGCGCGCAGCTCGTTCACGTGGCACAGCCCGACGCGGGACAAGCCACCGCGCTCGCGGTAGGGACGGTGGCCATGCTCGCGGGTGGCACGGTGCTTCGAGGGTGGGCCCAGGTCGCCGTGGGCGTGACGGTCGTCGCCCTCGCCGTGTGCGCCTGGCTGCGAGTGGATCCACTCGCGCCCGTCGACCATGTGGAGCGGATCCTCATGCTCGCGTTCTCACATGGCGTTCCGTGGGCGGGGGCGGTCATCGTCGCGGGCTCGATGCTGCTCGCTCCGATGGTGATTGCCGTCAGGAGTCAGGAAGGCGCGAGCGCGAGGCTGGCCCTGAGCCTTGCCCTCTACTTCGGGACGACGCTCGGCGTGACCTTCTTGGGGAACTTTCCGGTTCCTGTCATCGGGGCGGGCGCCGGGCCCGTGCTGGGGTGGTACGCGGCGGCATTCCTCTCATCGCGCGGGTCCGGCGCCACCTGACGGGGGTTGGCGGAGCAGCAGCACACCCGCCACCCCCACGAAGGCCAGGGCTGACACGGCGAGCGAGAGGTGGATGTTGGTCACGCTTCCCAGGAGCCCCACCGTCACGCCGCTGAACGCGCGCAGGCCCAGGGCCGACATGCTGAAGAGCCCCAGGACGCGGCCCCGAATGGTGTCCGGCGCATTCAGCTGCACGATGGCCTGGGTCATGCTGCTGAAGGAGAGCTCGAGGAACCCGGCCACGAACAGCACGCAGATGGCCGCCGGATACCAGCTCATGAACGAGAACGCGAAGAGCGAGCATCCCCACAGGAACGCAATCTTCAACGCGGCGGCAGCCGTCGTCGGCAGCCAGGTCCGGCGCGTCTCGAGCAGGACGCCCGCGAGCAGCGCACCGGCCGCATCCGCTCCCAGCAGGAGCGTATAGGCCATGCCGGGGTCTCCATGGCCCAGCGCGTGGGCAAAGCCCGGCATCTGTGCCTGGTAGCTGTTGCCGATGAAGAAGGAGGCGGCACCCGCCAGCAACACCATGGCCGCGACCACGGGCATCCCCCGCACGTCGCGGAGGGTCTGGACGATGTCGGCGAAACCTCGGACGGCACGCTTGGGCCCCGTCGTCCCACTGCGAAACTGCCGGCCATAGGGTGCGCTCACCAGCCAGAGCAGGAGGGGCAGATAGAACAGCGTGTTGACGAAGATGCCCCGGGTCGGCCCGAGCGTCCGCATGATGATGCTGCCCACTCCGGGACCCACCAGGACGCCCAGGTAACGGGCCGTCGCGTTCAGGCGCACCGCACTGGCCAGGGAGCTCGGGCCCACGATGTCGTAGAGCAACATCTGACTGGAAGTGCTCCAGAGGACCCCCGCGCAGCCATGGAGCGTGAGGAGCACCATCGCGTGCCACATCTGCAAGGAGTCCGTGACGAAGAAGTATCCCCACCCCACGGAGGCGGTGATGAAGAGCACCATGCCGGCCTGGATGAGGCGCCTGGAATCGAACCGGTCATTGAGCGCGCCCACCGGCACCGAGAACACCAGGAAGGGGAGCCAATGGGACACCACCGCGAACCCACCGAGCGCCGCCGAGTGGAACTTCTGGAACGCCACCCAGTAGCTGATCACGTGCTCGATGTTGTCGGCCATCATCGCCAACATGAACGTGATGAGAAAGGTCCGGTATCCAGGGATCCGGAGCGCGCTCGTTGCGACAGGAGGGACGGCCACGGTGGAGGTCATGGATAGAGCACGGCCCTGGCCGCATTGAACGTCAGTCCGAGCAGCACCAGTGACGACAGCACGAAGAGCACGAAGCGCAGCTCGATCTTGTTGATGGTGGCCTGCACCAGGCTATGCACCACGCGCAGGCCCACATAGCTCCAGGCCAGCATCAGGTTGAGGCCGGTTCCTTCGCCCAGCAGCGCCAGCGCCAGCGTGATGGCATAGAAGAGGGTGGGCTGCTCCATCAGGTGGTTGTAGTTGTCGGCCTTCCAGCGCACCTCGGCCGGCAGCTGGCTCATCTGCTCGCCGCGCGGCACATAGGGGTCGGGTTTCATGCGGACCTTGAACATGGCCGGCAAGCGCGTGGCATACATCCATGCCCACATGACCATGGACCAGGACACGAGCGCGACGATGGGAGCGAGAATGGGGCTGTGCATGGCTCCTCCCTGCCCCATGTCGCGGCACGGCGCAACTCTACACCGGCCCCGACGCACAGCCCGGGTGGCACCCGGGAGCGGTCTTGCCGACGAAGCGCCGCGGGCTGCCTCCATGGGGAGGTGGCGCAGCGGTCAGCCGTGCGCCGCCGTGCAGACCTTGTTGCGGCCGGTGTTCTTCGCGGCATAGAGCGCCTGGTCGCCGCGGGACAGCAGCTGGTCGAGCCGCTCACCCGGGAGCCACTCCGCCACCCCCACGCTGACCGTGAACGTGAGCGCCTTCCCGCCCTCGGGCACCACGACCTCCGCGAGGGACTGCCGCAGCCGCTCGGCCACCCGCAGCGCCCCCTCCGCGCCGGTCTCCGGCAGGACGATGGCGAACTCCTCGCCGCCCAGCCGCCCGAGCACGTCCACGCTGCGCAGCGCGCTCTGGCTGGTGCTCGCCAGCGTGCGGATGACCGCGTCCCCCACCGGGTGGCCATGGGTGTCGTTGATGCTCTTGAAGCGGTCGATGTCCAACATCAGCAGCGAGACCGGGCGTGTGCCGCGGCGCGCGCGGTCGAGCTCGCGCTCGGCCAGCTGCAGGAAGCTGCGCCGGTTGTGCGCCCCGGTGAGTGAGTCACGCGTGGCCAGCACCTCGAGGTCCAGCTCCAGTCGGAAGGCGCGCCGGGAGAGCCGCTCCGAGAGCGCCGCCAGGATGACGCCCGCCGTGGCCCCCGAGATGAGGAACACGTTCACCGCGAAGAAGAAGAGGCTGCTCGCTCCGAAGACGAGCCCGAGCAAGTTCACCACCGCGAGCAGGAGCCCATGGTGGGTGAGCGCGTGGCGCAGCGAGGTCGTCAGCGCCGAGAGCATCACCACCATCAGGAGCAGCGAGCCCACCGCGAGCATCTCTCCGAAGCGCAAGCCCACCGAGAGCCGGGTCACCGACGCGGCCCCCACCCCCACTCCCGCCAGCAGCAGCAGCTCCACCCGAGCCCGCGCCGGCTCCCAGCGCGCGAGCAGGTGCAGCGCGAGGTACGCCCCCACCGCCAGAAGCCGCACCGCCATGTTGCGGCCCAGCTTCTCGGGGTCGAGCTGGTAGTCCAACCCCATGAAGGCGAGGAAGAGCGTCGCGGCCACCAGGAACGTCCAGCGCAGCTTCGCATGGAGCTCGCGCGCGCCCCGCTCCGCGTAGCGCTGCTCCTCCTCGGTCGAGAACACCGTATCCATCCCTATGCGAACCTGCACCGGAGCGCCACCAGCCCTCCAGGCCTGAAGCGGAGGGAGTGACTGGCATTCGACCCTGTGCGCCCCCCGGTGGTTGAGCAAGCTCAGCACATTCGCGGATGGAAGGGCAACGTGGGCTCCGCGAAGATGGAACCGACGCTGCCGCGGCTGCGGCTCAGCGTCCCGCACTGAGTGACGGCCCGGTAGGCTTCAGCGGGGCGAGACGATGTAGCGCCCCAGCCTCGACACGGACGCGCTGACGGTGTTCGCCCCGGTGTCCAACACGGCCCCGGAAACCGCCTGGGCCGGCCCGTCGTCGGGCTTCCAGTAGAGCGTGAGCGAGGACTCCAGGCCTCCCTCCGGAATGAGCTTCGGGTCGTACCCCACGGTCAACCGCACGGGCTGCTTGAACACCCCCGACGCGGGCTCGAAGTCGTAGTCGTGCGCGAACATGAAGTCGTTCCACTGCGTGGGCACGAGCATGCCGAAGCGCCACGTCCCCGGTTCCACCTGCACCTCCGCCGTCAGCGCCCCCGCGGGCAGCTCCCACCGCACGCGCCCCTCGTACATGCTCACGGTGCCACCCACCGGAGTGAACCGGGCTGAGTCTCCGCACTGGTTCGCCCGCAGCTCGCCGCCCGCGATGCATGCGGCCAACGTCTCACCGCCCGCCAGCGCATCCAGGATGCGCCGGTACTGGTACACCGACGTGGCGAGCGGCACGCCCGCGTGAAGCAGCACGGTGCCCCCGTCCGTCGACCACAGCGTGTCTGTCTTCCTCAGGCCCTCCGCCAGCTGCGCGTAGTCCAGTCCGTTGCGCTGGCAGAGCTCCCAGGCGGTGGGGGCGAACTGCTGGTTGATGGCATCGCAGAGACTGCTCGCCTGTCCGCCCACCCGGTAGGAGATGGCCCGCACGAGCCACTCGTGGGACAGCTCGTGTCGCAGGAAGAGCACGATGTGGGAGTACTCGTGCGCCACCAACACCTGGTTCTCGCGCGCCACGGCGTTCTCGACCGTCAGGGGCCGTGCGACCTCGGGCGACGGCGCCCGTGAAGCCTCCAGCTCCCAGAGACAGACATTCGAGCCCGGTCCCGGTTCGAGCCCCGTCTGGTTCATGAACGAGCTGCCGGACGCGGCCCCCTTCGGGCCACAGAGGCTGTCGCCCGCCAGGTGGATGTCCACCGGCACCATCCGCGGCGACACGTCCACCCCCGCCACGGAGACGAGGTCGTCCTTCACCGCCAGGAACCCCGCGTAGCGCGCGAAGAGATACGTCTCGTCAATGGGACAGGGCTCCTCGCAGACGATGCGGAAGGTGTCTCCCGGCCGCTGGTAGGCGCGGTACTCGCGCCCGCCGAGCGTCACCTGAGTCCTGGGCACCGCGACGACTTCAGGCGGAGGACGGCCCGCGTCCACGCCGGCATCCGGTCTGGAGACGCCCGCGTCGGAGGGGCCGCCCGTCCCCGGCTCCGGGTCGTCGCCACAGGCGGACATGAACACGAGAAGAAGACCGAGCAGGGCGCACCGCGGCGCTTGGAGGGAGGGCATGTGACTCGCGGTAGAGCACGCCCCGCTCCACCGCGCACGCATCCCGTGTCGCCTGCCGTGGCCACAGCCGCCCGTCATCAGCACCTTGCCGGACCTCAGCCGAGGGGATGGGGTGCCATTCGAGCGGGGCGCCGGGGGCAGGCGCCGGGGAGACGTGCCAGGATTGGCATGCTCGCGACCTCCGCGCGCGGGCACCGAGGAAGCTTCATGAGATGCTTCGCCGTGTCCCTCCTGCTCGTCGTCAGCCTGTCCGCCTGCGCCACCCCGCGTGAGCCCCCGGCTTCGGAATGCCCGAGGCACGAGCTCGCCTTCAGCCGGGAAACGGGGTGCCAGAACGACGGCGCGGTGGAGTTCTGTCTTCCGAAGGGCAACGACGCGCTCCTCGCCCGCGTGAAGGCCATTGCCCCCAAGGTCCACGCGGGGGCGTCCCGAGGCCGCGCGGGCTGCGACACGTCCCAGGAGACGCTCTACTTCTTCCCCACGGAAGCCACGGAATGTGTTTCACACCACGGCGCGCTCACCCCCGCCGCGTGGGACGCGCTCTGCCGCCTCGCCGCGCTTCCAGAGGTTCGGGCCATCGTGCCCACGTGGTACGAGTAACCTGCTGCCAATCGAGGTCAGCCAGACACATCCAAGGGGCTGCAATGCTGAAGACGAATCGCGGGTACTGGCTGGGACGTGGTGGCGTCGGGGTGCTTCTCGCCCTCCAGGCGGCGTGCCTGGAAGGTCCCCGTGAGGAGCCTGTCACTGAACCGGCGCCCGCCGTACGCAGTGAGGCCCTCACCGACGCCAGCGACCCCTTCACGGCCCCGGCGCGCGCGCTGGCTGATGAGCTCGGCTTCTCGCTGAACATCCAGCACGCGCCCTGGATCCTGCCCGGCGACAGCTGGAAGACCTTTGCCGCGCAGAACTTCAACTCGTACACGAACCTCGGCGAGCTCTCGCACATCACGCTCAAGAACGGGGTCGACGCCCCCATCTACCTCGACGAGCTCGGCTGGGCGGTCAGTGACGCCAACAACCCCACGTACTACCCGGCCAGCCAGCCCTTCCACGTGATGCGTGGGCACACGAACATCTGGTACGGGGTGGTGCTTCCCCCCTGGTTCCAGACGCTCGACGCCGCCTGCGCCTCGAACCCGAACTGCCTCCTGAATCAGCCTTCCTGGTGCGCGAATGGTGGCACCGCCGACTGCAACATCTCCGGGATGTACGCCCCGAATCCCACGGCTTCGCTGCGTGAGCACACGCTCCGCCGGCAGGTCTTCCGGCCCGTGAAGTCGCTGCGCGAGGGCATGGGGCCCGGCGCGAGGATTCAGGTCGACGTGTCGAACGAGATGGTGCGCACCATCTTCCCCGGCGGGAACTACGGCATCTATGACCGTATCGCGGGAGAGAGCGACCTCACCTACTGGAACCGGGTCGCCTTTCCCGACTCGCGCGTCTGGAGCGACATCCGCCCCTCGGACAGGCTCTATTTCCTCGAGCTGGCCTTCAGGATTGCTCGCGCCGCCGACCCGGCCGCGCGCCTCTTCTTCAACGACTACGACGGGCAGGTCGAGGGGTACGGCCGGAAGTCTCGGGCCATCAAGGAGGTGGTGCGCATCCTCCGTGCGCGCGGTGCGCCGGTGAATGGCATTGGTCTCCAGTTCCACCTCAAGGACGTGGACCCGCCGCCCGGCTTCGACCACCTCGGGCGCTGGAACCCGAGCTATCAGCCGGCCGTCGAGTCCTACATGCGCGGGCTGGCGGACATCGGCGTCGAGGCCGCGGTGACGGAGTTCGACGTGGTGGTGAAGGGGAACCTCGCCGAGGACGAGGGCGTTCTCCGCCGTCACTCTCAAGCGGCGCGTGGGGTGCTCGACGCCTGTATTGACTCGGGAAACTGCCACACCTTCACCGCGTGGGGAGCGATTGAAGGCTCGCCTCCGCCTTCTGGCACCCAGACCTTCTCCCGGGGCCTCTTCCGCTCCAACCTCACTCCAGTCCCGGCCTGGTGGACACTCAGCCGGGGCCTTGCTCGCGCCGTGGTTCCCGGCTCGAGCGTCTTCGAGCCGGAGTGGTTCCCGACCACTCCGGGCTATGCCGCCTCGGGCGGCCAGTCGTTTCTCATGCCCGGAGCGGATGGCTACATGCTCTGGGGCAATGGCAGTCTGAGCGCGCCGGTCAACATCCCGGTGACTGGCACCTACGTCTACGACGTCTGGGCGACCGGCTACCCGGCGGCAGGGCAGAACCCCATCGCCGCCCTCTCCCTGGACTCGACGCTCCAAGGCACGCTGTCCGTCGGTCCAGGGGCGCAGCACTACATGCCCGAGTGGGTCCTCCCCGCGGGCAGCCATACCCTGTCGGTGGCCTTCACGAACGACCTCCAGACGGCTTCCGAGGACCGCAACCTCTTCATCGACGCGCTGGCCATTCGTCCCAAGCACCGGGTCGGGCGGCAGGAGTGCCACCCCCTCCAGGTCGCGACGATGGGAGTGAAGGAGGGCGCGACGCTGAACGACTACGGCTGGGGAATCCTCTTCACGAACGGGGCCTACAAGGAGGCCGTCTCCGTCACGAAGAGCGGCTGGTACACGCTGCGCCTGGTGGGCTACGGGTTCGGTTCGCCTCAGCAGGCCTCGCTCGACATGCGCGTCGATGGCGTGCGGCAAACGACGTGGCTCCTCGCCTCGCAGCCGTGGGGGAGCGCGGGCTCCACCTACGAGCTGAACGTCTACCTGACTCGCGGCACCCATGAGCTCGCGCTGGCGTTCACGAACGACTACACCGGACCTTCCGAGGACCTGAACGTCGCCCTTGGCACCCTCAGCGTCTGTCCAATCTTCGAGCTGGTTGGCCAGGCGACCTACGCCGCCAGCAATACGAACAACGCCACGCTGAGCACCGTCAGCACACCTGTGAGCCTGCAAGGGGGACAGACCCTGACCTTCGGTGCCTGTTCGCCGGGCGCGACCTACAGCGGAGACACGTATCTGCGCCTCTTCGACTCGCGAAGTGTCGAGGTGGCGTTCAATGACAACGCCTGCGGGGGTGGTTCTCAGCTCACCTTCACTGCGCCCACGAGCGGCACCTACACCGTGGGGATGGGGTGCCGTTCGAGCGGTGCGTGTTCTGGGCGCATGGTCTGGAGCGTCCAGTAGGTCCGGACGCGGGGAGAGTCAAACCCATCACCGCGGGGACTCTCGCCTGCGCCCGCGCAGCGCCCCTCCCTACGGTCAGGAAGCTCGCGCCGCGTCACGGAACGGAACGGAACGGAACGGAACGGAACGGAGGGGTCAAGGCGCTGAGCGACCGCCGATCTCCGGGAAGCGCGCATAGGCCCGCAGGAGCGCGTCCAGGAGAGCGGGGTTGTCCAGGTCGAGCGGCGCATCCGTGAGCCGCACGACCCATCCGCCTGATGCCGTGCGCCGCGCCCGTGAGAGCAGCTCGGCGTCGCGAGCAGGATCCGGGAACCCGATGGCGCGTGCGGCAGCGGCCGACCAGTAGTTCAGCCACCCAAGGTAATGCGGAATCTCAGGCGCGCGGTTGTACCGTGGGCGCAGGAGCCAGGGCAATCCATGGGACGTCGCACGTGGCTCGTCTTCCGGGTCACGAAACTGTTGCGATACAACCTCATTATATCCCCACGGCGATGCATGCCCCCAGACCGCGCGAGCGCCCTCACCTATCGCATCCAGCACATCCGCTGCGACCGCGACGCCGACTGCGTCCAGTGGCAGCGTCGCCTGGACGTCAAAGCGCGGCGGACTCCCTACAGCAAGGCCGCTTGGGTTTTCCCACCCGGTAAGCGTCACGGGCCGGCTTTCGTCATCGTTGCAAAGGAATGGAAATCCACCGTCTGTTCTGTTTGCAGAAATCCACTCATCGCGGTGAGTCAACGCAATGAGGTCCCCCTTTTCAGAAAGCGTCCACGTCAGCCGCAATCCGGGAAACGCACGCTCCATTCCATGGACGATGGTGAGCGGTCGCTTATCGTCGCCCACGAGCGCAGGCGCGCATACGTTTAAATTAAGAGATTCCTGTGCAGCTGTCACCCTAACACCAATCCATGACAACGACTGTGAGGTCGGGGTCTAGCGCAAGAAGCGCAGTCTTGTGGGCGGGACTTCGGACCCCCACGACAAATTTATACCCGCAAGCCTCCGCAAGCATTTTCTCGCGTTTGCTCTCCGGTAGCTTGACTCTGGCAAAGAACCTCTGGGAATGAGGCGAGTGTATGTCGAAATCATCAGTCTTTACTTCCCACAACGTGCGCGTGGCCAACTGCAGCGCGTCAAATTGCTTGCCATTGACGAGCACATCCCAGCCGGGGAAACCGTTATTCGGAATTGTGTCGGCGCACTTGTTGTGACCGTCGTCTCCGCCTCGGTGCGGCACTGGGACGGGCTCGCACTTGCGGCGGCGCTCTCGGTCCAGTGGATCGGTCGGCACCGGCGGGAACCAATCCTGCCCTGATGGCTCTGGCTCGGGCTTTCGATTCGCTGAGGACTCCTTAGGGGCGGTCTTGGTTTGGGGCTCGGGCTCGACTTCCTCCCGACTACTCCCTCTCAGCTCATACGCATCCAGCGCTTCCTTGATGACGACGCCCACCACCACAACGCCAACGACAATCACCGCGCCCACAACGAGCTCCGGCGCCGCCAGGACACAGAGGCCGATTCCCAGGGCAGCCGTGCCGGTCGAAGCGACCGCGCACCTTCCAGTGAGATCATTGAACCGGACCCGGTCATGGTCGAGAGCATGAAAGCACCGCTCCGCCAACTCGGGCCATGGCTGGGAAGCCTCCTGCACGACGCAGCGCCCCCCATCCCTCCACGGGAGAGTTACCGCTCTCTGGAGGTTGGCAATCCTCGGGTTCCGGGACACGCGCTCTCTTGGGCTCGGCGCTGGCGTCGCGCAGGCCGAGAGAAAGAGTAGAAGTGCGGTGCAGGCTCGGAGTCGCATGGTCACGTCGTATCAATCAAGCGCGGGGGCTGTAGGTCAAGGCTTGCCTGCCCTCGGGTGAGCTTGCCCACGTAGCCGGGACAGGCCGCCTCGTCACCTATGGGCCGTCACTGCGCTTTGCGGGGCCTGAGGTGGAAGGGCGTGGCGGCGCAAGGACGGGGACGTAGCACGCTCCTTTGTAGACGACGCTGTCCTCGCTGTCGCAGCCCTTCACATTCACGGGCAGCTTCCTCCAACAACCGCCGTTGATGGGAACCTGCACATCTCCGGGACATCGGCCGTTGGCATTCGGGCGCCGCTGCCCTGGAAAGGGCTTGGGGGGCAGGTCCACCGCGAGGGTCGACCCCACGAAGGGGGCTCGGGCGGGCTCTACCGGGGCCGTCAGCGCGGAGTCTCCGACGGCCACCGTGCCGCCATCGCTCGCCTCTTCTTGCGCTGCCAATGGCAGCGTCGCGGCCGGCTCGATGGCCAGGACACCCAGCACCCACCCGCCCCCCAGTGCCAGTGCACCTCCCAGGCTGGCGGCCGCGAACCAGGGCCCCCTGGCTCCGCGACGTCGCCGGGCCGTGACGTGCTGGGGGGCAGGCATGAGGCCCGCCGGCTGAGGCTCTTCTCCCGTGAAGAGGGGCCTGTCCGCCTCCGGCCCCGCCTTCCGTGCGGCCTGCTCCAGCGCCTCGGCCACCTCACGCGCACTGCCGCGTGATTCAGGGCGCGGTGAGAGCATGCGGGACACCAGGGCGCTCAACTCCAGGCAGCAGCGGGCGTTCGTTGCCCTCGCCGACCAGGACTCCATTTCCCCCGGACGCCACATCCACGCGTCCTCGTCGTCGGGGTGCGTCGGCGGCGGGTACTTCCCGGTGAGCAGCCGAAAGGCGGTGACGCCCAGCGCGAAGACGTCATCCGCGGGCCGGGGCGCGTAGGGAACATCGGAACGTCTGCCGAAACGAAGCACGGTGCGCCAGGCCTCCGGCGAGCGGTAGGCGGGCGTTCCTGGCGGGAAGTCCTGCCACGTCAGCGTCGCGGCGCCCACGTAGTGCGAAGAGCCGAAGTCCATGAGGAAGGGCTGTCCGTCCGCGCGGCGCACCCGCACGTTGTCTCCCTTCACGTCCCTGTGGACGCCGCCCGCGGAATGGGTCGCCGCAAGGGCCCTCGCCAGCCAGGTGAGGACTTCAAGCACCTGCCGCGACGTGGGGCGCTGCACGCGCGCCCAGTCATAGAGCGCGGCGCCCTCCACCCACTCCATGGCGATCCACGCGTAGGGAGTGCCCGTGGAGGACAGCAATTGACCCTGCCCTCTCAGGCGCGGCACCGCCGGGTGTCGGAGGCGAGACAGCAGCTCGGCTTCGCGCCCGAAGCGCGCATCCCACGGGTGCAGGGCCAGCTTGAGGGCCACGACGTCCGCGCCGTCCCCTTCGTCGGCCACGGCGCGGTACACCACGCCGTAGGCGCCACGGCCTCGCGGCTCGCAGATGCGCCACGGTCCGATGCGCGTGCCCGGCGGCAGGCCCGCCGGATTCAGGTGACCAGGCTCCATGAACTGCCTCGCGAGCAGGGGCGCGGTCCGCTCCGCGCTCCGGGAGCCTACTCGCTGAGTCTGTGGGACTCCGCGAAAACGGGGCGGCGTCCCTCTCGTGAGCGCTCCTCCGCTCGGAGTTTCGGCGACTCCTACCCCGCGGAGACCGGCGCGCCAGCCCCGTGGGCGCGTCGCGGGTCTACCAGGACAGGTCGAGGTCCGGGGTCCCGGTGTTGGTGAACCGGCTCGTGCCCACCGGAATCTGGATGTTCTTGCTGCCGTTGGCGGGCACCGCGTAGGTGACGGCGTCCACGTTCGGGCACTTGACCTTCACCGAGCCGGCGGTGGCGGTGTTGTTGCTCACCTTGACCAGCGTGGTTCCGTCGATGTCCGTGCTCTGGCCGCTCGTCAGGGTCTCGTTCGACATGGCGTGCTCCTCGTGAGGTGACCTGCGGGAAAGGAGTGCAGGTTCGAAGAGCAAGACGCCGCGGCCCCGGTGGCTGTGAAGCACCGACGGCGGTTCCGCGCCTCGCCGGTGCCGCGGGCAGGCAACCCTCGCAACCGACGCCGGAAGAATCGAGCGGGCCGGCGGCGAGGGTGGTGGCCACCGTGTGGCGGGACGGTGACAATGGCGGGGGGCGCCTTTCAAGTGGCGGGGAGCACCCTTGGTGGTGAGCCGCGAGGGCTGACCCGGGAGCACGTCGGCATGTGGCTGGAGAAGAGCGCGGAGCTGTGGACGGCGCGGCTGAAGCCGTCAGGCCGGAGCCGGTACGCCGCGGCGTCCCCCATCGCGATGTGGCTCTGTGGCTGGGCCCTGGGAGAGATAATCGCCCTGGGAATGCTGGTCCTCGTCCTCTGGGAGCTGTTCTTGCCCGGGGCGCTGGCGGGCCGCCCTGGCACCGGAACTCCGAGCTCCGGCACGGGCGAGGCGGTGGTGCTGCTCTTCCTGGGCGTGTGGCTGGGGTTCTGGACGGTGGGCGGTATCTCCGCCTGGCGCGCGCTGCTGGCGCTGCTGGTCAGCGAGGAGCGCCTGACCTTCAACCCCTCCGGGGTGACGCGCTGGTGGCGGGTGGGCCCATGGCGCTCGGAGCGCCACCTGACGCGCGGTGCGCTGGTGGACGTGGACCCGGAGGGCCCCGAAGGCACGCTCGTCGCCAGCCTGGCCAGTGGAGAGACGGTGGAATTGCTCCGGTGCGGAACCGTGGAGCAGCGCCGCGAGCTGGCGGGCCTGCTGCGAGAGCTGTTCGCGCTGGCCCGGGACGAGCCCTCGCTGGCGGACCACACTCCGCCGGGCTGGGAGTGGGAGCGGCATCCGGAAGGCTCCTGGGTCCTCAGGCCCGCGCGCCACGTCCGCCAGCAGCAGGTTCGGACCTGGGGCTTCACCGCGCTGGGCCTCGCGACGTGCGCGGGAGGACTGGCATGGCGGCTGGTCCGGGATGGGGGCGCCTGGACGGGGGCGCTCTTTTCCTGGAGCCTCGCCGTGCTGGCGGCCCTGGCGGGACTGCGGGCATGGCGCAGCCTCCGTGGACGGGAGTCGTGGACGGTTCAGCGGGGCTCGCTCCTCCACGTCCTCCACGGGCTCTTCCGCACCCGGCACACGGTGTACGCGGCCCCGAAGCTGGTCCTCGAACGCACCGTCGACGGCGACGGGGACGTGTCCTTCGGCCTGTGGGTCCGCTCGCACGTGAAGAGCAAGCGGCTGGGGCCCCACGCAAGCACGCCTCGCGGGTTGCTCCACCTGGGGTACTGGCTCGCCCGCCGGATGCGCGGCAAGCTGACCCTGGAGCCGCCAGACCTTGGCCGCACCTGAGCAGGAACTCGCGCCTCGGCGCATTGACCTGTCTACGGGGCCTTGCAATGAAGAGCGCGGGCGACCCGTGGTGGGGCGTCCTGGTACGAAAGGTCGATACCCATGGCGCGGCTCGTATTCGTCACGTTCGATTTGACGATGGAGAACCAGGACTACAAGACCGCCTACCAGCTCCTGGGGAAGATGGGCCTCTATGTGAAGGAGCCAGAAGGCAAGATCGCCCTGCCGAACACGAGCGTCATGGGAAGAGTCCCTGACGGATGGTCGGCGGATTTCTTGAGGCAGCGCATCACAGACCAGTTTCGAGCCGCTGGCGTGAACCTGTCGCAGATCTTCTGCGCCGTGGTGTCTGATTATGCGGGGATGGGCAAGGCTGAGTAGTCACCGGGCATCGAAGCCGGCAAGCCAGGCTCCCGCATTGCAGCGCATCCGCATCCGCCTTCGTGCTGCCCTCGGCCGGGCGAGTCTACGCTCAGCACGTCGAGCGACGGGCGGTATCCCTCGGCTTGGGCCGCACCTCGTCACCTATGGGCCATCCGTGCGCTCTGCGGGAGCCGAGGTGGATGGGCGTGGCCGTGCCAGGACGGGCATGTAGCACACGCCTTTGTAGACGAATCCGTCCTCGACATCGCAGTCCTTCACCTCCACGGGCAGCTTCACCCAACAACCGCCGTTGATGGGAACCTGCGCCGTGCCAGGACATCGGCCGTTGGCATTCGGGCGCCGCTGCCCCGGGAAGGGCTTGGGGGGCAGGTCCACCGCGAGGGTCGACCACACGAGGGAGGCTCGGTCGGGCTCCACCGGGGCTGTCAGCGCCGAGTCTCCGACGGCCACGGCGCCGCCATCCCTCGCCTCTTCTTTCTCTGCCAGGGGCCTCGCCGCGGGCAGCTCGATGGCCCGTACACCCAGCACTCCCACGACACCCAGTGCCAGTGCGCCTCCCAGGCTGGCGGCCGCGAACCAGGGCCCCCTCGCCTCGCGACGGGGCCGGGCCATGACGTGCTGGGGGGCGGGCATGAGGCCCGCCGGCTGAGGCTCTTCTCCCGTGAAGAGGGGCCTGTCCGCCTCCGCCCCCGCATTCCGTGCCGCCTGCTCCAGCGCCTCGGCCACTTCACGCGCGCTGCCGCGTGCTTCAGGGCGCGGTGAGAGCATGCGGCTCACCAGCGCGCTCAACTCCAGACAGCAGCGGGCGTTGGTTTCCCTCGCCGACCAGGACTCCATCTCCTCCGGGCGCCACATCCACGCGTCCTCGTCGTCCGGGTGCGTCGGCGGCGGGTACTTCCCGGTGAGCAGCCGAAACGCGGTGACTCCCAGCGCGAAGACGTCATCCGCGGGCACCGGCGCATAGGGGATGACGGGAGGTTTGCGGAAGCGAAGCACGTAACGCCACGCCTCCGGCGAGCGGTAGGCCGGCGTGCCGGGAGGAAACGCATGCCACGTCAGCGTCGCTGCTCCCACGTAGTGCGACGAGCCGAAGTCCATGAGGAAGGGCTGTCCGTCCGCGCGGCACACCCGCACGTTGTCTCCCTTCACGTCTCGACGTAGGCAGCAAACTGCACCGCAGGGTGCACCGGGTTCAGAAACGGTGCGCATCACCTTCCCAGTGCACCCCCTGCGGGGCACGCCATTGACGGTGGTGCGTACCGTCCGCAGCCAGGATGGGAAGCAGTACGTCGATGCCGAGCATCCCAAGGGTGGGCTCATTCGGGTGCCTCTGGAGTGGACCGACCGCCGTACTCCCGTGGCGACGGCCATGGGTGCTGGGCAACAGGGGCGGCTGAATGCCCCTGCCTTACTGAAACTCGCGGAAGCCGTCGAGGAAGGGCTGAAGCGGTCTCTTGCCTTGGAGCCTGCGGCGCTACCCGAGCGGGACTCTAGCTTCAATCATGCCAGTAGCACCGCAACCCCGAGCCGACCTGCCCTGGTCCCACCTGCCCGAGGCAGCCAGGACGCAGTGGGTGGGCGCTTGGGCCAGCCTGCTGCACAAGGTGCTGCGCGACGAGGCCGGCGCCGGAGAGCCACGCCATGAGCGACAAGCTACAAGCCACTCACCTCCAACGACGGGCGGTCGTCTACCTACGGCAGTCCACGCTCAAGCAGGTCCACGAGCATCATGAGTCCACCGCCCGGCAGTATGCCCTGAAGCAGCGCGCGCAGGAGCTTGGCTGGCCCGCCGGGCGTATCGACGTCATTGATGAAGACCTGGGGCAGAGCGGCGCGGGGACCGCCTGGCGCTCGGGCTTCCAGCGGATGACAGAGGCGGTGGCCCACGGGCAGGTGGGTATTCTCCTCGCCCTGGAAGTGTCGCGGCTGGCGCGCTCCTCTGCGGACTGGCAGCGCCTACTGGAACTGTGCGCCCTGGCCGATGTCCTCATCGCGGACGAGCAGGCTATCTACACGCCGCGGGACTACAACGACCGGCTGCTGTTGGGGCTCAAGGGCACCATGAGCGAGGCGGAGCAGTACTGGATGCGGTTGCGGCTGCAGGGGGGCAAGTCATCCAAGGCTCGGCGCGGGGAACTCTTCCTCACGCCTCCCGCGGGGTACCAGTGGGACGACGCGACGCATCGGTTCTGCTTGGACCCGGACGAGCAGGTCCAGCGCGCGGTGCGGTTGGTCTTCGAGCGCTTCCGTCTGGACGGCAGTGCTTGGGCGGTGGTGCGCTACTTCGCGCGGAACGGGTTGAAGCTGCCCACGCACCAACTGCGAGGACGCCAGGTGCACTGGAGCCCTCCGCGCTATGACAGCGTGCTCGACATGCTCCACAACCCGCTCTACGCCGGCGCCTACGTCTATGGACGCAAGGAGGTGCGGATGGCGCTGGTGGAGGGGCAGTTGAAGCGACGGCACACCACCGTCCTGCCGCGCCAGGCGTGGAAGGTCTGCCTCTTCAACCACCACCCGGCCTATCTCAGCTGGGAGGAGTTCATGGCCAATCAGCAGAAGCTTGAGGGCAATCGGACTCACCACCTGCCGCACCAGCACGGCGCTGCGCGTGAAGGAGCGGCCCTGCTGCAGGGCCTGGTGCTGTGTGGCCGGTGCGGCCACTCCATGAGCGTGCGCTACCGGGGCGCCACTCACAGCCCCTACTACGAATGCCCGAATGACCCCGGCGCCATGGGAGGCAAGCGGCTGTGTTGGTTGGTGGCGGCCCGGCGCATCGATGACGCCGTCGCTCGACTCTTCCTCGAAGCGGTGCAGCCTCCGGAATTGGAACTCGGACTGGCCGTGGCGCGCGAAGTGGAGCGTCAGGCCGAGCAGCTGCATCAGCAGTGGAAGTTGCGGCTGGAGCGCTCGCGCTATGAGGCGCAGCTGGCCGAGCGCCGCTACAAGGCCGTGGACCCGGACAACCGAGTCGTCGCCCGCACCCTCGAGCATGAATGGAACGAGAAGCTGCGGGAGCTGGAGGAGTTGGAGAGCCAGTACCAGCAGGAGCGGCGGCGCCAGAAGCTGGAGCTTTCCGAGCAGGACCGCGCCCGCATCCTGGCGCTCTCCAAGAACTTGCCGCAGGTGTGGAGCGCACCGAGCACGACGAACGCGGAGCGCAAGAGGCTGCTACGCATCCTGGTGCAGAAAGTCGCGCTGAGCCCCGTGGAAGTCCCCAGCAGAAGGGTGCAGGTCCAGGTCGTCTGGGTGACCGGGACCGTCACGGACTTCACCCTGCCGCGGCGTCCGGACTTGCAGACGCGGAGCAATCCACCCGAGGCCGTCGAGCTCATCCTTCAGTGGTTCGAGCAGAAGAGCGACGCTCAAATCGCTGCCGAGCTCAATGGGCGGGGCCTGCGTACCGGGGCCAATCTGCCGTGGAACAAGAAGACGGTGCACCGGGTGTTGAACCAGAGAGGACTCCAGCGTGCGAGCCCGGCGCCTCAGTGTGTGCGGGCACCTTCTCGCCGAGCGGATGGGCTGTATTCCGTGCACGGTGTCGCCGAGCGTTTCGGCGTCTCCGAAGCCATGGTGCGTTACTGGATGGGGCGAGGATGGCTCGAACCGACAGAGGGAGGCGGACGTGGACACATCTGCTGGTTCAAGCTCGACCGCAAGGCGATCAGGAGATTGAACGCTGCCAGGGCCCGTCGCTCCGCCGGCTCCTCAAACCCCATGCAGCATGAGGTGCATTATGCGTAGTACGTCTCGGTGCACTCCGCCCGCCGCGTGCGTGGCCTCCAGGGCCCGCGCCAGCCACGCGAGGACGCCCAGCACCTGCCGCGACGTGGGGCGCTGCACGCGCGCCCAGTCATAGAGTGGGGTGCCCTCCACCAGCTCCATGGCGAGCCACGCGTAGGGCGTGCCCGTGAAGGACTCCCATTGCCCCTGCCCTCTCAGGCGCGGCACCGCCGGGTGCCTCAGGCGCGAGAGCAGCTCGGCTTCGCGCACGAAGCGTGCATCCCACGGGTACAGGGCCAGCTTGAGGGCCACCACGTCCGCACCCTCCCCTTCCTCCGCCACGGCGCGGTACACCACGCCGTAGGAGCCCCGGCCGAGATGCTCGACGAGGCGCCACGGGCCAATGCGCGTTCCCGACGGCAGGCCCGCCGGATTCAGGTGACCAGGCTCCATGAACTCCTCGCGAGCGGAGGCGCGGTCCTCTCCGCGCTCCAGGAGGCTACTCGCTGAGTAGTGGGTTGTCAGCCCAATCATCCGGGAGGGGTCGGCGAAGTTCACGGCCGGCTGGGACTCACCCACCTGGAGCCGATGGGCCTGCTTACGCTCGCCATTCAGCCGGTGGCGCACATGCCAGGGGTGGGCGCAGCGGAACCTGTCATCGAGGATGAGACAGTGAGTTCGTGAGATGACTGCGCGTTTTCCTGAGAGGTGGCGAGTCGCGCGGGTCGTTGATCCAGACGGCGTTGTGCAGCGCCTGCGGCTTGGATGCGCCGCGCGGGAAGCGCTCGGAGTGAGCCGCGTAGGCGGCGGCGAGCACGGCAGCTCGGGCCGCGATGCGCGCGGCGGCCACGATTTGGTGCACGTCGTGGGGCGTGAGCAGGCCGAGGCCCGCGTGGTGGTGCTGTTGGAGACATGGGGGTCTGGAGTGCGTCTTCGTCACGCCCAGCTCCGCCATCGGTGAAGGCGTAGGTATGCAGGGCTCAATCGAGCAACCACCGAGTCCTTCGAGGTGGGCGTGCGCGCCGCTACGAAGCACGCCGGGTCATCAACCCTAGAAGCTGTGCCGCCTCCCTGGTGGCAGGATGATGCGTTCCCAGCACGCGGCGCCGCGTCGCGAGGATACGAACCTGCACGGCCTGAGCATCGGAAGGCTCGCCCAGGGCGCAAAGCGTCTCGATCAATCGCTCTCGCGCCGCGAGTGTCCGTGGGTTTCCCGTTCCCAGGATGCGCGAGCGCGCCTCGAGTACGCGCTCCTGCAGGAGGAGCGCATCTCCGCGCTCACCCAGTCCCGCCAATATCAGCGCGAGGTTGTTCATGGCGGTCAACGTATCCGGGTGCTCTTGCCCGAGCACGCGTCTGCGCCCATCCAGGACCCGCTCCAACAGATTTCGTGCCTTCTCAGAGTGCCCCATGGCTCCCAGTGAGCCTGCCAGGTTGCTCAGGGCTGTCAGCGTATCTGGATGCTCCACCCCCAGCAGCCGCTGGCGTCTCTTGAGCACCTGTACTTGCAAGTCCCAGGCGGACTCTGGCTCTCGCATGGACCGAAGCGTTCCGGCCAGGTTGTTCATCGCAGTGAGCGTCGCGGAGTGGTCGGGACCCAGCAGGCGCCTTCGCGTCTGGAGCACGCGTTCCTGGAGCTCCTTCGCAAGCGCCAGCTCATTCTGATCCCCAAGCGTACCGGCCAGATTGTTCAGCGCCGTCAGGGTGTCGAGATGGTCAGGCCCCAGCATACGCTCACGGGCGCTGAGCACGCGCTCCTGCAGTGCCCTTGCCGCTGCCGGTTCGCCCATGGCCCGGAGCGTCAGTGCCAGGTTGCCCATCGCCGCCAACGTATCGGGATTCTCTGCCCCATTCGAGAGCCCAGGCCCCTGCAGGCGCCTGCGCACATTCAGGATATGCTCTTGCAAAGCCTTTGCTCTGCTCGGGTCGCCCATCTCCAGCAGTGCCATGGCCAGGTTGCCCACGGCGGTCAGCGTGGCATCGTCGGACTTCCATCGTCCTTGAGTGCTTGCACTGAAGTAGTCACAGAGGCGCTCGGCATGCGGGCGGCACGCCATGACGAGCTGCCAGTCCGTGGATGCCCGCTCCCGGTCTGGAGCGATGAGCCCGCTGATGGCCGCGCACAGTTGCTGGATTTCCTTCTCCGGCTCGGACGAGCGCCCTCGAAGGAAATCCGCCAGTACCCGATGCATGAACCCGAAGAAATCGAGTCCCTTTCCGTGCCCTACGACGGGGGAGACAAAGCTCCGTGCGATGAGCTCTCCACGAACGCCCCCGGAGAACGCGTCTGGCCCCAGGGCGCTCAGTAGCGCCGTGGGAATCGGCTCTGCATCCAGGTGCGCGACCAACCGTGCCGCGCGCTGCGCCTCGGGCGTCAGCTTCTCGTAGGAAACCCGGAAGGCCTCGACGATTCCACGCAAACTACCCTTCGGCACCACGTTGCGAAGTTGCTCCCACCCCTCTTCCAGCACTTCTGCGGGGCCCGCCTCCAGGTGCGCGAGCAGCTCGGCGGGAAGCAGCACCTTGTTCCACAACCCACTATTGAGCAGCGCCAGTGCCAAAGGCAGCCGCCCGACCCAATCCGCAATCCGCCCCCAGCCACCGTCCGCGGGGTTGGCCCCATCCACCCCATGCAGAAGCAGCGCGACCGCCGATTCCCGGCTCAAGACGTCCACCGGAAGCGACACCAACCCGCGTCCCTGTAGACGAAGCCTGGAGGTGAAGAGCGCCGACACCACGCCCAGCGCCGGACACCATGTCTCCAGAGCGGGAGGGGGCGTGCCCGGCACAGGCTCCGGCACGTTGTCCACCACATACAAGACACGCCCACGTCTCGTGGCCTCTTCCAGCGCACGGGCCAACTCGTCCACCACCCTGCGTTTGTCCTTCCTGCAAGTGGCCAGGTCCGGAACCTGCGGTGAGAGGACTTGGAGGATGCCGTGATGCTGCTCCTCCAATGCGTCCATGCCGACGTCCGCATCCACCCAGAAGATGCCACCCGGGTAGTACCGGGGTCCAAAGCGATGCACGTACTCCCAGGCCAGTGTCGTCTTCCCCGCCCCACCCACGCCCGCGAGTGCGCCTGTGAGCGCTGTTCCGGTTCGCCCGTCGGGAGTCCCCGCCGAGAGCGCGAAATGGATACGCCACAGGTCCTCGGCCCGGCCCTTGAAAGCGTCTCGCAGTGATTGGGCTCTGCGGTTGGACGGTGGGTAGAGGGGCCGAAAACCCGCCAGTCCATTGGGTGATGGCAGCAGAGGCCGGGTGGTCAGCTCTGCTTGAACAGCCTCCGGCGCCAGCCCCGTGCTCCTGAGTCGGTCGGCAAGGGAGCGCTGGACCCTGGACAGCCGGGCACGGACCTCCGCGCCAAGCCGGCCGGGCTCATCCGCCGTCACGACCTCGCCGAGGGGGAATGGCAGCAACTGCATTTCCGCTGGCACCGTTTCAGGTGAGGTCACTGCCACGACGACCGAATCCAGGACTTCCCGCTGCTGTGTCTCGCGCCCTTCCCGTGCATCCTGATGGGGCTTGAGCAGGGTCTCCAGCTCCCACAAGCAATACCAGCGACGGAAGTACTCCGCGTCAGCGAAGACGACCACCACTCGCGCGGCGAGCAGCGCCATCGCCGTGGCCTCTGGAAGGTGCTCCTCCTCCATGGCCGAGGTGTCCAGGAAGGAGGTGTCCGCCCCCAGCTCGCAGTGAAGCGCCTCCGCGCGCCCGGAGCTCGTGCCTCGCGCATACGAGATGAAGACCGCGCGGCCCGTGAAAGCGGCCTGCGGTCCGCGCGGTAGCGGCGGGACGGGGCTCACCTCCCCCGCCTGCAGGCTCGGAACGACTCGCGCTTGCGGTCCCGAGCCTAGCGAGGGGACGAACGGCACCTCGCGGAGAGCTGCCCCAGGAAGGGCCCCAGAGCCGTGTAGTCCGCCCCGTAGCCCACCACCCGCAGCTTGCCCGTGGGGGGATAGCGCGACTCAAGCCCCTCCACCTCGCCATTCCTGACCAGCAGATAGTGCGGCTGGGTCGAGCTCTTGAACAGCTCGAGAACGCTCTTGAGCAACGCGCCCAGGTTGGGATCTTCCAACCCCTCGCCACATCCCACGAAGACGAGAGTACGCGAGGCCGCAGCTGCGCTCTGCAATGCCTGTGCTCCCCGCTCGTGGACGATCTTGAAGTAGTCCGTGAGGCCAAGGATGACGGACTCCGGGTCATCCCAGTGCCCATGAAGGTGGAGTATGGCGGGCCTCCGCCCCCTCAGGAACTCCTCCACCCCTGGCCCATTCCTCCAGGTGATCGGGGGCAGCCCCGTCGCCTCTTCCAACAGGTCATCGTAGTTGGTGGTGGCCAGCGGGACACCGAAGGCAACCAGGTGGTCCACCACGTCCCGCTTCACCAACTTCAGCTCGCCAACGGAGCGTCGCAGCCATTTGGTGTACTGGCCACTGCGCTCGGATGCGCCCAGCTTCAGTCGGACCGCCTCGGCGGCGAAGAGCACATGGTCGACCTCGCCAGAGTTCAACTGGGCCCGCGTCAGCGCCACCCAGTCCTCCTTCGCCAGTCGCTGGTCGACGCAGTACGCAATCCCGTCGTCTATCAAACCCTTCCAGGATGCAACAGCGGCCTTCCCTTCCGTCGCCCCGACGGAAACTCCGGAACCGACGACCAGGAGCGTGTTGTGGGTGTCCCGAAGGGCCTCGACCAGCTCGTCTTCCAGCGTTCTGCGCACGGTTCCCCCGAACCCCAGTGTGCCAGCAGCGGTGGATAAGCAACGGCGAACGCCAGTCTATACCGAGTACCGCCAGGGCGGTAATGCGGGACATGGCGCGGGTCCTGGCAAACCCAGACACCCGGTGGATGTCTGTAGATGGGCTACGGGCTCGCCCGTCGGATGGGCTGCAAGCTGACCCTGGAGCCGCCAGCGCCTGGCCGCACCGGGTAGTGGCCCCGGGCTACAGGCCCATGAGCGGCTGTCCCTCGTCCAGGATGTTCGCAGGGAGGCTCCCGGGCCTCGCATCCGAGGCCGCGGCGCCCGCCCACATCTCCGCCACGGTCTCCACGAGCCGGTCGATGTCGATGGGCTTGGCCAGGTGCCGCTGGAACCCGGCGTCGAGCGCCTCCCGGCGCTCTCTGTCGCTGACCAGCGCCGTGAGGGCTATCGCAATGACGGCGCCGCCCCGTTCCGGGCTGAGGGCCCTCACCTTGCGGATGAAGGAGTAGCCGTCCTCGCCGGGCATCGCGATGTCGCTCAGGAGGACCTCGGGCCGGAAGTCCTCGATGAGCGCCAGCGCCGCCGCCGCGGAGTCCGCCGCCAGGACGTTCGCGCCGGCCTGTCGCAGCAGCTCGGTCGTGGCCTCGCGTGCGCCCGGGTCGTCCTCCACCACGAGGATGCGCAGGCCCCCGAGCCGCAAGGCGGCTCCCGCGTTCCGGGACGGGGGTTCGACCCGCGCGTGCTCCGGACCGGCGGTGGGCGCCACGCCGGCCGCGTCCTGACGGCCGGGCAGGAGCGGCAGGAGGACCGTGAAGGCCGAGCCCTGGCCCTTGCCCGCGCTCTCCGCCTGCACCGTCCCTCCGTGGAGCTCCACCAGGTGGCGAACGATGGCCAGCCCCAGGCCCAGTCCCCCGAAGACCCGGGTGGTCGAGCTGTCCTCCTGCATGAACCTGTCGAAGATGCGCTGCAGGGCCTCGGGCTCGATTCCGGCCCCGCTGTCGCTCACCCGGAGCCTGGCCTGTCCGCCCACGGGCTCGAGCACGACCTTCACCCGTTGGCCGTCGGCGGAGAACTTGATGGCATTGCTGAGCAGGTTCCACACCACCTGCTGCAGGCGCGTGGGGTCTCCCGAGATGAGCCCGAGCGAATCATCCAGGGAGACGTCGAGCTGGACGGACTTCTTCCGGGCCTGCTCGCTCACGCTCTCGAGCGCGGCCTCGACCACCTCGGACAGGTGGAGCGGCTGGAACCGCACCCGGAGCTTGCCGGTGACGATGCTCGAGACGTCGAGCAGGTCATCGATGAGCTGCACCTGGACCTTCGTGCCCCGCTCGATGGCCTCGCTCGCGCGCCGGAGCCGGGCGTTGTCCATGTCGCCGCGGCGCAGGAGCTGCGCCTGCATCAGCATGGTGGAGAGCGGGGTGCGGAGCTCATGGGACAGGGTGGCCAGGAACTGGTCCTTCGCGCGGTTCGCCTTCTCGGCGTCCTCCTGCGCCCGCTGCGCCTGGGCGAGCAGCTCCGCGCGCTCGGTGATGTCCTCGATGGCGACCAGGAGCATGGGGACGCCGGTGCGTGAGTGGACGGAGCGCGCGGAGAGCGACATCTTCCGGCTCCCCAGGTGCGGAAACGCGTGCTCGACCTCCAGGCCCCGCACCAGCGTGTTCTTGGCGAGCATCTCCCCCAGCGAGCTCCGCAGCGCCGGCACGTTCCACGCGCGACCACTCAGCTCGAAGAAGCTCTGCTGCTCGACCTCTGACGCCGAGGCCCCGAAGGCCTGGTAGAAGGCCCTGTTCGCCGACAGCACGCGCAGCTCCTTGTCGAGGACCAGCAGCGGCACCTGCACGGCCTCCACGATGCTCGCGGCGTAGTCCCGCGCCCACTCCACCTGGCGGACGTGGTGCTTGAGCGCGTCGATGTCGATGAGCGACACCATGGCGCCTTCAATCTGGTCCTCGGTCGTCTTGTAGGGGCGGATCTGCATCCGGTGCCAGCGGCCCGCACGGTCCTGGACCTCGGATTCCCGCATCACGGCCGTCTCGATGACCTCGGCAATCTGCGAGTCCAGGTCCACCACGCTGATGTTCAGCGTGATGTCGCTGATGGGACGCCCCACATCCGACGGGAGGATGTTCATGATGCTGCGCGTCTTCGGCGTGAAGCGCCGGATGCGCCGCTCGAGGTCCAGGATGAGCACCGGGATGTCGACGACGTTGACGAGGTTGACGAGGTCTCCGTTGACCAGGTGCAGCTCATGGTTGCGGCTGTGGAGCTCGTCGTTGACCGTGGTCAGCTCCTCGTTGGTGGACTGGAGCTCCTCCTTGGCCGTCTCCAGCTCCTCGTTGAGGCTCTGGAGCTCTTCATTGCCCGAGACGAGCTCCTCGTTGGCGGAGGCGAGCGCGTCATTCGTGCGACCATGCTCCTCGAGCAGCGACTGGAGGTAGTCCTTCGTGGCGGCCAGCTCGAGCTTCAGCGCGGGGGAGTGCTCGCCCCCCTTCTGCTTCGCCGCGGGGGCGCTCTCACGGCGGACGGGCTTGCGCCCCTGCTTCCCGGGCAGGTCCACCTCGTCGAACAGCACCACATAGAGGAGTTCGGGGTCCCCGGGCACCCCGGTGACGGGGATGACGGTGATGTCACACAGCAGCGTGGAGCCATCCTGGCCGACCCGCACTCCCTCCATCCGGGAGGGGGCGAGCGCCTTCCTCGCCTGGGCGAGCGCCACGCGCAGCGGGGAGAGCAGCCCTTCACGCGCCATCTTGAAGAGATTGAACTGGGGCTCTCCCGGCGCGGGCTCGAGATAGGGACCGGTGTGTCCGCGAAACTGGATGATGTCCAGCTTGTCGTTGACGACGACTCCCGGCGGCGCGTACCGGCTCAAGAGGAGGCGGTCAATCCGCCGCGTCGAATCTTGGGGGGACCTGACGGGCTCCTGGGCGGCGCGGCCGTGCACCCGCTTCTCGTCCGGCGGGAACTCGGGGCCTCGCAAGAACCGGAGCTTGCTGGGCCCCTCCGTGCGCGCCAGGATTTTGTGGGTCTTGCTCACGGACGAGAAGAGCTGGGTGGCCCCTGAGATGCTCTCCGTGCGCCCGAGCAGGAGGAAGCCCGGGATGTTCAGGCAGTAGTGGAAGGTGGCCAGCACCCGCTTCTGCAGCGCGGGGGTGAAGTAGATGAGGACGTTGCGGCAGGTCACCAGGTCCAGCCGGGAGAAGGGCGGGTCCCTGGCGAGGTCATGCCGGACGAAGACGCACAGCTCGCGCACGGCCTTGGCGATGCGATAGCCACCCTCGACCTGAGTGAAATAGCGCGACCTCCGCTCCTTGCTCAGGTCGCTCAGGGCGCTTTCCGGGTAGAGCCCGGCGCGGGCCTTGTCGACGGCCTGCGCGCTGAGGTCCGAGCCGAAGATCTGGATGGGATGCTGGCGCTGGCGCTCTCCCAGGAACTCCAGGAGGCAGATGGCCAGCGAGTACACCTCTTCGCCGGTGGAGCACCCCGCCACCCAGAACCGCAAGGGTGCTCCCGCGGGCTTGTGCTCGAGGAGCGTGGGGAACACGTGCTTCTTCAGTGCCTCGAACGCCTCTGGCTCCCGGAAGAAGGAGGTGACGTGGATGAGGATGTCCTCGTAGAGGGCCCGAGCCTCGTCGGGGCTTTCCTCGAGGAGCTTCACGTAGTCGGGCAGGCCGTCCACGCGGCGCAGCGCCATCCGCCGGGCGAGCCGCCGCTCGAAGGTGGCCGACTTGTATTCCCGGAAGTCGATGCCGACGGCGTTGCGCACCAGGGCGAAAAGCCGCTCGAGCGTCGCGGCACCCTGGGCGTCCCGGGGCCGGTCCGCCGTGTCCTCGGTGGTATAGGCGTGGCGGCTCAGCCGCACGAGCTCCTGGGCGAGCTGCGGCAGCGGCAGGCACGAGTCCACGACCCCGGCATGGACCGCGCTCTGAGGCATCCCTCCGAACTTCGCCGACCGCGGGTCCTGAGCCAGCGTGATGCCGCTCCCCTCCTTGATGGCCCTGAGCCCTTCGGTGCCATCCGAGGCGGTCCCCGAGAGGATGACGCCAATGGCGCGGCTTCCACGCGCGGCGGCGAGCGAGCGCAGGAAGATGTCGACGGGCAGGTGCGGCTTGCGCGGCTCGGCCGTTCGCGCCCGCAGGCTGAGCATGTCATCCGTGAGCTCCATGTCCGCGCCCGACGGGATGACGTAGACGTGGTCGGGCTCCACGCGCATCCCATGCTCGACCTGGAGGATGGGCATCTGCGTCGCGGACGAGAGGGCTTCGCTCAGGAAGCTGGGGTGCGTGGGGGACAGGTGCTGGATGAGGACGAAGGCCATGCCCGTGTCGGGCGGAAGCTGCTCGAGGAGCTGGGTGAACGCTTCGAGCCCACCCGCGGACGCACCGATTCCCACCACCGGGAAGGAAGTCCTGGGCGGCCGGGGAGCGAGACGCCTGGGCGCTGCCTTCGCGGGAGGGGGGGGACGCCTGGGCGCTGCCTTCGCGGGGGCGCTGCGCCGTTGCGCACTGGTGGGCCGGGCCTTGCTTCGCGGCTTCTTCACCACGGGAACCCCTGTTCTACACAGGCCTTCTCGCCGACATGGCTCCTGCGGCCCAGGCGAACCCGCGACGTAGTCGGGTTTTTCCGAGACTCAAGATGTCAACGGTATGGGCGCCATGACGAAGAGAGTCAATGACGGCCGGCCAAAGGCAGCTGCCTTCTTCTGCCTACACATACCGGGGGACCATTCTTCCCCGCTGCCAGGGCAGGCAGGTGCGGAGAGGCTCCGGAGGACGGCTGCCTGCGTCACTCCCACTGCGGATGCGCCAGCACCCGCGCTTCGACCTCGGGCGTGAGCTGCGCGCCATGCGGCGCCCGGGATGACGAGCGCTTCCACCGCTCCAGCCACCGCGCGCCCAGGGGCAATTCCAACGACTCGCGCCGCGTCGTGCCCACCGTCGTCTCGCCCTTGGTCCCCGTGGACACACCGGCCCCCACGAAGAACCCGGCCAGCAGCAACGTGACGCGCGTGGGAGTCGCCGCGCTGTACGTCAGCAGCATCGCCCCGTCCCCGTCCTCGCGGCAGTGCCGGCGCACCCGTGCCAGCACGCCCTCGGTCCACATGTCCGGGTTGGACGCGGGGGAGAACGGGTCGAAGTACACGAGGTCCGCCACCGGCAGCGTCCCGTCCAGGTGCGGCACCGCGTCCCCGAGCAGCAAGCGCCAGCGCACGCCCTCCCCTTCCCACGCGCCGTCGCGCATCAGCGCCTCCGCGGCCTCGCGGAAGGGCTGGAGGAAGGGGAAGCCCGCAGTGTCCGCCAGGGCCAGCCGCAGCGGTGCCAGGTCCACCTCGAAGCTGACCACCTCCAGCGTCCGCCGCTGCTCGGCCCCCAGCTCGCGGGCACACGTGAGCGCGGCCACCGCGTTGGTGGCGGCCCCCAGGCCCACGTCATGGATGACCAGGGGCGGGCCCGGCTGGCGCAGGCGCTCGGCCAGGCGCGGCTGCTCCACGTAGAGCCGCAGCGCCTCCTTCCACGGGCCCACGGAGGGGTGCATCACCTCGCCATGGCCCAGGTGCCGCACGGCGCGCGCGCCATTGCGCAGGGTGACGACCTCGAAGTCCCCGTCTCGCGGATTGACTACCTCTGCATCCGCTCCGCCCCCGCTCACCCGACCTCCTTCAGCGTCACCTCGTTCGCCCCCGCCTCCGCCTTCAGGTCCTTGGGCGTGGCGATGGCGGCCTTCAGCTCGCGGGCCACCTGCTCATAGGTGCCGCCGAGGATGCCCGCGCGGATGCGGCCCATGAGCTTCTGGTAGTGCCGCACGTTGTGCACCGACAGCATGCGCGAGCCCAGGTGGTGCTTGCCGCGCATCAGGTGCTGCAGGTACCCGCGCGTGTAGCGCTTGCACACGTAGCAGTCGCACTCCGCATCCAGCGGCGCGTCGTCCAGCCGGAACACGGTGCGCGTAATCCGCACCAGCCCCTGGAAGGTATAGGCGTAGCCCTGCTGCGCCATCTTCGTGGGGATGATGCAGTCGAACATGTCCACGCCGCGCAGCACCGCTTCAATCAGGTCCGTGGGGGTGCCCACGCCCATGAGGTAGCGCGGCTTGTCCGTGGGAAGCGACGCGGTGGCGCGCGCCGTCATCGTCTCGCGCTCCGCCTTCGTCTCACCCACGGCCAGCCCGCCGATGGCGAAGCCGTCGAAGGGCAGCTTCGTCAGGAAGTCGGCGCTCTCGTCGCGCAGGTTCGGGTACACGCCGCCCTGGACGATGCCGAACAGCGCCTGCCCCGTGTCGTGCTTCGCCTTGGCCTGTAGGCTGCGCACGGCCCAGCGGTGGGTGCGCTCCATGGCCTCGCGCGTGCCGGCCTCGTCGGTGCGCGAGTCGATGCACACGTCCAGCACCATCATGATGTCCGAGTTGATGGCCTGCTGCATGGCGATGCTGGACTCGGGGCTCAACAGCTGCCGGCTGTTGTCATGGAAGCTGCGGAAGTGGGCGCCCTTCTCCGTAATCAGCCGGTCCTCCGGCAGGGAGAAGATCTGAAACCCACCCGAGTCGGTGAGGATGCCGCCATCCCACTGCATGAAGGGGTGGATGCCCCCGAAGCGCTTGAACACCTCGGCGCCCGGCCGGAGCATCAGGTGGTAGGTGTTGGCCAGCAGGATGCTGGCCCCCGTCTCCTTCACCTCTTCGGAGCCCAGGTGCCGGAAGGCGGCGTGGGTGGCCACCGGCATGAACATCGGTGTGGGGAAAGAACCCCGACGCGTGTGCAGGATTCCCGCGCGGGCGCCGGTGGGGTCGGTGGTGACGAGCTCGAAGCGGACGGCCATTGAACGGCCCTTATACCCGCCACGCCCGGCGGGTACCGCATCCATCCACCCGGCCCGCTCCCCCGCCCCCCAGGCCCCCCTCCCCCCGCCAGGGCCTCCTCCCCGCCCCCCGGGCAGCCGGCCAGGGAGCGGAGCCCGGGGGCCTCCCGGCGCCCTGCCCGCCCGGGAAGCGGCATTTTCCGCCCCCTCCCGTGGGTTACATCCGGTCACCGCGAACGGGCTGGGAACGCGAATCACCTTGCTTCTTTGGCCCACCGCGCCATTTCCGCTAGAACGCCGCCGCCATGTTCAACGTCATCAACGTCTCCAAGGCCTACGGGCCCAAGAAGCTCTTCGAGGAGGTCAACGTCACCTTCTCGCCGGGCCGCCGCTACGGCCTGACCGGTCCCAACGGGGCCGGGAAGTCCACGTTCATGAAGATCCTCGCCGGGGACGAGGAAGCGGACATGGGCAACATCATCCGGCCGCGCAAGCTGGGCATCCTCCGCCAGGACCACTTCCGCTACGAGGAGGACCGCGTCCTCGACGTGGTGCTCATGGGCAACCGGGCCCTGTGGGCGGCCATGTCGGAGAAGAACAAGCTGCTGGCCAAGTCGGACATCACCGAGGAGGACGGCAACCGGCTGGGTGAGCTGGAGGGCGTCATCGCCGAGGAGGATGGCTACTCCGCGGAGAGCGACGCGGCCACCCTGCTGGCGGGCCTCGGCATCGACCAGGCCTTCCACGAGGGCCCCATGCGGCAGCTCACCGGCGGCCTCAAGCTGCGCGTGCTGCTCGCCCAGGCGCTGTTCGGCAAGCCCGAGGGGCTCCTGCTCGACGAGCCCACGAACAACCTCGACATCGACTCCATCCGCTGGCTGGAGACCTTCCTCCACGAGTACGAGGGCGTGCTGATCACCATCAGCCACGACCGGCACTTCCTCAACTCCATCTGCACGCACATCGCGGACATCGATTACGAAGCCATCATCCAGTACAACGGTGGCTACGACGACATGGTGCGCCAGAAGTCGCAGCTGCGCACGCGGGTGGAGTCGGAGACGGCCGAGAAGAAGAAGAAGATTCTCCAGCTCCAGGACTTCGTGGCGCGCTTCCACGCCGGCACCCGCGCCTCGCAGGTGCAGAGCCGCATCAAGCAGATCGACAAGCTGAAGTCGGACGACCTGAAGCGCTCCAACATCGCGCGCCCGTTCATCCGCTTCGACCAGAAGGTGCCCAGCGGCAGGCAGACGCTGATGGTGGAGGGCATCCAGAAGTCCTTCGACGGCGTCCAGGTCATCAAGCCGTTCAGCGCGCTGGTGTGCAAGGGCGAGAAGGTCTGCGTCATCGGCCGCAACGGCGTGGGCAAGTCCACGCTGGTGAAGATGATTGCCGGGCAGCTCGAGCCGGACGCCGGGAAGATTGGCTGGGGCCACATGGCCTCGGTGGGCTACCTGCCGCAGGACCACCACGGCGTCGTCCGCAAGGGCACCACCTGCTTCGGCTGGCTGCGTGACTTGCACGACAAGCTCACCAACGAGGAGATCTCCGGCGTGCTGGGCCGGATGCTCTTCTCCGGTGAGGAGCGGATGAAGAACACGGACACCCTCTCCGGTGGCGAGACGGTCCGCCTGCTCCTGTCCAAGCTGATGATCATGCAGGACAACGTGCTGGTGCTGGACGAGCCGACGAACCACCTGGACCTCGAGTCCATCGCCGCGCTGGCCGAGGGCCTCCAGAAGTACGAGGGCACGGTCATCGTCGTCACGCACGACCAGGAGCTCATCTCCGAGGTGGCCACCCGCGTCTGGTCGCTCCAGCAGGGCCAGGAGGTGCTGGACTTCAACGGCCCCTACTCGGAGTTCCTCGAGAAGCACGCCGACGCCGCGGCCCGCCGCCGGTAGCCCCCGGGGACGCAGCCCCTGAAGCACGAATCGCCGCCCGGACCGGGGAAGCACTCCCGGCACGAGGCGGCGATTCGCTTTTCCAGGCTCCAGGCCCGCGCACGATGGGCGCGGGCCCTGGAGGTCGCTACGGGTTGTTGAAGCCGAGCGAGGCCGGCCCCACGGCCCAGTCGCTCGCCATATTGGAGTCACCGAAGGTGACACGCCTCACGGTGGTGGTCCGCTCCCCGTTGGGGAAGGCGGTGTTCCAGTTGACGGAGACGTCGAAGGCGCTCGGGAACGTGGTGTACGTGCAGGGCACGCCGCCGCAGTCGGACGGCAGCCACAGGCCCTCGGCCTGGATGGCCTGGAGCTGGGGCAGGTACGCGGCGGGAGGGTTGGAGAGCAGCGTGTAGACGAAGGCCACCGCGTCCTGGGTGTTCCCCACGGCGTCCCGGATGCGGAACACCCGGTTGTTGTTGGTGACGCCGGCACCGGCACCGTGGAAGTCCCAGGCCGTGTCGTAGTTCGAGGCGTACACGCCCTGGGGGTAGGCCGTCTTGCTGGAGGTCTCCGAGCCCGGGGCGTCCACGCCCGGCGTCGTCCGGTCCGGATTCAGGTGGAGGACGATGACGTCTCCGGTGGCCACGTTGACGTCCGGCAGGGTGGCCAGCAGGGGGTTGGCGAGCGTGGCCTCCACAAGCGTCATTCCGTCCGTGTTGCCCCCCTGGACGACGTACAGCTCCACCAGGTCCCGGCCGAAGTTGGCGCCAGCGATGGCGGGCGCCAGCTCGGTGATGCGCAGCACGGCCGGGGCGGTGTACCCCCGGAAGCTGCCGGCGTTCCCCGTTGGCTCCACTCCGGTGCCCGCCGGGTCCCGCACCGTGGAGGCCACTGTCACCGTGTAGCTCTGGCGGGGCGTCTGGCTGCTGGTGCTCACCCACACCTCGCGCTCGGTGACGACGGTGGCGCCCGTCACGGCCAGGCCAGCAACGGTGAACTGGCTGCCATTGGCCAGGACGCTGCCCACGTCGAGCCGCCGGTCGAAGCGGACGATGACCGTCCCCGGCCCCGCGGCCAGCGCGCCCGTCACGCGGGGGCCCGGGCACACCAGCGAGGTGACCTGCTCCGGCGTCCACACCGAAGGCTGGGTGGTGGTCCCGAAGAGCCACAGCGGGGAGCGGAGCCCCACCGTGCAACCCGGCGTCACGTCGAGTT
The DNA here is from genome assembly GCF_010894435.1 of Pyxidicoccus trucidator. NCBI lineage: Bacteria > Pseudomonadati > Myxococcota > Myxococcia > Myxococcales > Myxococcaceae > Pyxidicoccus > Pyxidicoccus trucidator. Next base: position 172,081 of record NZ_JAAIXZ010000015.1, read on the forward strand.
GCTCCCTCACCGTCTCCACCATGCGCAGCCGGAACAGGTTGGAGTTCGCGGAGCCCTCGGGCACGCCGACCGTCGACAGGTTCGCCTGGGAATGGCCGGTGCCGGCCGTGAAGAACGTCCCGGTGACGGTGCCGCTGAGGGAGATGAGCTCGGCCTCGTACTCCCCCACCACCGAGGGCACGTCCACGTTGCTCACGTTCTGGACCAGCGCGTCCAGCAGGTGGCCGCTGGACAGCACGTGATAGGCGGAGATGTTCGCGCGCACCATGCCGCCGGCCATGCGCTTGTTGCTGACGGTGATGCTCACGCGCATGCCCGCCTGAGGAGGCGGGAAGAGCCCCGTGGGGTCCACCTCCACGAAGATGGCGGGGCCCGCGCGCTCCGCCTGGAGGAAGAAGCCCGCGGGGTCATTGGCGAGGTTGCCGACGCCCGGCTTGACGTAGGTGATGAAGGCGCCATCCACCGACACGAGCACCGGCCCGTCCATCGCGCCGCGCACGACGGCAAGCTGCGCCGAGGCGTCGGCGTTGGAGAAGGGCAGCTCGTAGGCCTCCTGCCGCGCCGCCTCCGCGTTGCCCGCCTGGTCCACGGAGAAGAACCGCAGGGTGGTGGTCTGGGTGAAGGTGAGCGGCTCGGTGTACAGGGGCGAGGAGCCGCTCGGCGCCGTGCCGTCCGTGGTGTAGCGCGTCTCGCGGCAGCCGCTGCCCGTGTCCGAGCATGACAGCGTCACGGTGACGGGGTCCTGATACGAGCCGCCCGCCGGAGTCACCTGCGTCACCGGCGCCACGGCGTCGATGACGTACGACACGCTCTTCGAGGCCTCCAGATTGCCCGCGGTGTCCACGGAGCGGAAGCGCACCTGGGTGGAGGTGGAGACCGTGAAGGGCGCGGTGTAGCGCGTGCTGGCCGTCGACGGCTCGGTGCCGTCGAGCGTGTAGAACGTCCCGGCGCACCCGCTGCCACCGCCGTTGTCCACGCACGTCAGCGTCACGCTCCGCGCGCTCGGGTACGCGCCGCCCGCCGGGCTGGCCGTGGTGACAGGCGCGGTGGTGTCCGAGGAGAACGTGTACGTCTCCACCACCACCGGGCTGGTGTTGCCCACGGCGTCCACGGCGATGAAGGCCAGCGTCGTGTTGGTGGAGACGGTCAGCGCCCCCTGGTAGCGGGGTGAGCCCGTGTCCGGCGTGGCGCCCGTCACGGTGTAGTGGATGGAGGCACACCCGCTGCCCGCGTCGTTGCACGTCAGCGTCACCGTCTGCTGGGTGAAGAAGGCGCCGCCCCGGGGGCTGGCGGCGACGGTGGGCGCCACCGTGTCGATGACGTACGCCGCGGACTTCACCGCCTCGACGTTGCCCACCCCGTCCTGCGAGAAGAAGCGCAGCGTGGTGTTGGCGCTGATGCGGATGGCCCCGGTGTACGCCAGGAAGCTGCCCGTGGGCGCGACCGGGTCCGTCGTATAGCGGATGGAGCCGCTGCACCCCACGCCCGCCCCGTCACTGCACGCGAGCACGACGTCCTGCGCCGCGCGGTAGCTGCCCCCCGCGGGCGTGGCGGTGGTGGTGGGCGGCGTCGCGTCGATGACGTACGTCTCCGACTTCGCGGGCTCGGCGTTGCCCAGCGCGTCCACGGAGAAGAAGCGCAGCGTGGTGTTGGCGGAGATGCTCAGCGGCGCCGTGTAGCGCGTCGAGGACGTCGAGGGCGGAGCGCCGTCGGTGGTGAAGTACGTGGCCTCGCAGGTGCTGCCGCCCGCGTCGGCGCAGGCCAGCGACACCGTCTGCGGGCCCGCGAAGCTGCCACCGCGCAGGCTCGGCGTGGTGGTGGGGGCCGTCCTGTCGAAGGTGAAGGACACCGCCCGGGCCGGCTCCCGGTTGCCCGCCGCGTCCACGGAGAAGAAGCGCAGCGTGACGGACGACGTCACGGTGAGGGCCCCCGTGTACAGGGGCGACGTGTCGCCCGGCGACGTGCCGTCCAGCGTGTAGCGCGTGGCCGCGCAGCCGCTGCCGCCCTGCCCGTCGTCACAGGCGAGAGACACCTGGGTGTCGCCTCCGAACGTGCCACCCGCCGGGGTGGCCGAGGTCAGCGGCGCCGCGGTGTCGATGGTGTACGTCTGCGTCTGCACGCTGCCCGCGTTGCCCACGGCGTCCACCGCGAAGAAGCGCAGGACGGTGTTGGCGAAGAGCTGCACGGGGACCTGGTACTGGGCCGAGTCGCGCGTCGGCGCGAAGCCGTCCGTGGTGTAGTGGATGGTGGCGCACCCGCTGCCGGTGCCGTCATCGCAGGTGAGCGTCACCCGCTGGGTGGTGGCGTACGTGCCGCCCGGGGGCGTCGCGGTGGAGACAGGGCCCGTGGCGTCCAGCGTGTACAGCTCCGAGCCCGGCTCGGACGCATTGCCCGCCCGGTCCACCGCCAGGAAGCGCAGCCGGGTGGTGGCCGTCAGGCTGATGGGCGCGGAGTAGCGGGCGGACGCCTCCGAGGGGATGGAGCCGTCCGTGGTGTAGTGGAGGGCGGCGCAGCCGGAGCCATTCCCGTCGTCGCACGCCAGCGCGACGACGCGCGAGCCGCCGAAGGTGCCACCGCGCGGCGAGGCGGACACCGTGGGCACCTCCGTGTCCAGCACGTAGCGCTCCGAGCGCGTGCCCTCCACGTTGCCCGCGACGTCCACGGAGAAGAAGCGCAGCGTCGTGGTGGCGGAGATGGCCAGGGGCGCCGTGTAGCGCGTCGACGCCTCCGTCGGCACGGTGCCGTCCAGCGTGTAGTGCGTGGCCGCGCAGCCACTGCCGGTGCCGTCGTTGCACGTCAGCGCCACGCTGCGGGGGCTGTTGTACGCCCCGCCCGCCGGGGTGGCCGTGGTGGTGGGCGCGGCGATGTCCTGCGTGCCGGTGAAGGTGTACTGCTCGCTCTTCGCGGCCTCCGTGTTGCCCGCCGTGTCCACGGAGAAGAAGCGCAGCGTGGTGGTGGCGCTCAGCGTGAAGGGCTCGCGGTACCGCGTGGAGCCGGTGCCCGGCGTGGAGCCGTCCAGCGTGTAGTACGTCGCGGCGCAGCCGCTGCCCGAGCCGTCGTCACAGGCCAGCGCCACCGCCACCAGACGGGTGAAGCTGCCCCCCGCGGGCGTGGCCCGCGTCGTGGGCGCCGCCGTGTCCTGGGGAGTCGGATTGGGGTTCGGGTCGGTGCCGCCACCGCCACAGGCGCTCACGAGCTGTGCGACGAGCAGCGCCGCGACACAGCGGAGCGACCAGGAAGGATTCAGGGACATCATGGCTCCAGGATGCAGGGCGGCCCCCTCCACCTCGGAATTGCGTTCCGCGAAGACGTGTCCGAGGAGGCCGTGACGGAGCAACGGATTGAACGTTGCCCATCTGACAGCCGCGCAGGGTGTCACCCGGCCGGGGGCCGTCGCAAGCCGGTGCACTCACGGCGAAAGCACCTGCCGGGGTCCGTGCCCACCCGGCACTCCCTCCCCTGGGTGAAGGCGCCCGGAGAGAACGTCACGGACGCTCGCCCACGTCCCGGAAACGCGACACGGCCGTGCCCGGACAGCGACTCGCCTGCTCTCCGAACGCAACGAGGCCCCGACCCCATCGCGCGAGGTGCGCGAGGGAGCCGGGGCCCTTCGGGAAGACGACGCCGCGCGGCTACCGCGCGGTGTTGCGGCGCACGAGGAACAGGCCCAGGCCCAGGCCGGCGGCCCAGCGCGCGGCGGCGGCCAGCGGCGTCTGCCTCAGCTTCGGCGTGGCCGTGGCCGGTTGCCCGGTGCGCGGGTCCAATGCGGGCCGGAACTCACGCGAGCCGGGAAGCTGGGCTCCCCCCGCCTCCAGCTCGCCCTTGGTGGCCGTCACCACCTTGCCATCCTCCGCGTCCTTCGAGCCGGGCGCCTTCCCGTCGGGAGAGCGGTGCTCGAGGATGGCGTTGATCTCCGCGCCCAGCAGGATGACCTGCGCCGAAATCCACATCCACAGCAGCATGACGATGACGCCGCCGATGGCGCCGTAGTTCACGTCATATTTGCCGAAGTTGGCCACGTACTTGGAGAAGCCCCACGAGGCAATCACCCAGATGAGCACGCCCACCACGGAGCCCGGGGTGATGAACCGGAACTTCTGCTCCACGTCCGGCAGCACGTAGTACAGCACCGCCCAGAGGAACATCACCACCAGGCCGGCGGTGGGCAGCCGCAGCCAGGTGAGCACCGGCCCCGCGGGCCCGAGCTTGTCCGCGATGACCGGGGTGACGATGATGGCCGACGCCGCGACGATGGCCACCGCCGCGCCACCCAGCGTCACCAGCAGGGCCACGCCGCGAGTCTTCCAGAACGGCCGCGACTCCTTCACGCCGTAGACGGTGTTCAGCGAGTCCATCAGCGCCACGATGCCGCTGGACGCCGCCCAGACGGCGCCCACGCCGCCGATGGTCAGCAGCCCCACCGGGTTGCTCTCCGCCAGCGCGTTGATGCGGTCTCCCAGGATGGTCGTCACCTCCTTGGGCGCCACCTTCTCCAGCTCCTGGATGAGCGTCTGCGCCTGGGCGGGGTCGATGATGATGCCCGCCAGCGACACCAGGAACAGCAGGAACGGGAAGAGCGCCAGGATGGCCCGGAACGTCAGCGCCCCCGCGACATCCCCCACGTCGTCGCGCGTCCACTCCGCCTTCAGGGCCTTGAAGAACTCCAGCCAGCCCATTCCCTTGCCCGGGAGCACCATTCCGCCGCCTCCTCACAGGTGTTGTGACCTGGGGAACGATGCGCATTCCCCACACCTCCCGGAGCCTCCCCGCGCCGGGCCACCGCCTGGGCGCCCGCAGGGCAGGCGGGCCTGGGCGCCTGTAAAAGCTACCTTCCGTGGAAAACAGAGGTGGGGTCACCCTGTCCCCCCTAGGCACGGGAGCGTTCATTGGCGTACACCGTGGGAGGGCGGCTCGCGGGGAGCGCGGGCGGCCCTCCCCGAGGACGCCATGTTCGTCACCTGTCTGCTGAGTGTCAGCCTGGCCCTGACCGCCAGCGCCGCACCCGGATTGCCTCCTGGCACCCAGGCCGAGGCCCCCGCGCACACGTTGTGGCTCGTCCAGGCCCTGTATCCGGGACAGGACGCGCTGGTGAAGCGCACCGAGGACGGCATCGTCGCGCTGCTGCCCCAGGACGTGAAGGCGCGGCAGGTCATCGGCCGCGGGGCGCTCGCGGGCTTCCTCCAGGGCCGCAATGGCGACCTGGCGTGTGTCTCCGGCGAGGCGCGCTGCCGCGAGCCGCTGGAGACGTACCTCGGCTCGCTGGGGCTGGAGCGGGTGGTGCTGGTACAGGTCGGCCAGGACGACGCCGGCTACCGCTTCCGTGCCGTCAGCGTGCGCTCGGACACCGGCGCGCGCGCCCAGGCGGAGACGGCCAACCCCGCCTTCGAGAAGGCGCTGGCCGGCGTGCTGGTGAAGTTCCTCTCCCTCAACGCCACGGTGGACGCGGTGACGCAGCCGCCCGGTGCCACCGTCTTCGTGGACGGGGTGAAGGTGGGCACCACGCCCTTCTCCACCGAGGTGCTCCCGGGCGAGCACACCTTCCGCTTCGAGCTGGCCTCGCACCTGCCGAAGGAGGAGACGCGGGTGGTGGCCTCTCGCGAGCAGGTGCGGCTGCGCCCCGCGCTGGAGAAGGTGCCCGCGCGGCTGGTGGTGAAGGCCTGGCCGGAGGGCACGCACATCCTCGTGGATGGCAAGCAGGTGGGCACGGACGCGGTGGACCAGGGCATCCAGCCCGGCACGCGCACCCTGTCGCTGGTGCTGGAGGGCTACGAGCCGCACGACGTGAAGGCGGAGATTGCGCCCGGCGCGACGTACTCGCTGGAGCACACGATGAAGCCCACGTCCATGCAGGCCTTCAAGCTGGCCATGCGCCGGCGGCAGGCTGCCACCATGGCGCGGCAGAGCTACCTGGAGGCCTCCTACGAGATGCTGAGCCTCACCGGCACCGGCGTGGAGACGCAGCCCATGAGCGCCTCCGCGGACCTGAAGGCCGTCCGCACCCTGGACGTTCGCGCTCCGGGCTCGCGGAAGATGATGGGCCTGGGCATCGAGTACGGCCGCTACGGCCAGTACTTCGGAGTCCTGCTGGTGGGCGCCACCTACTACACCACCGGCGACACCTGGACGATGGGCGTCAGCCTTCCCGACGGGGCGGCGGGCGCCTGGGTAGACCGGGTGAGGCAGGACGGCGACTCGCTGGGGGCGAAGGCGCGGATGCTGTCGGTGCGCGCGCTCCAGCCGCAGCTTCGCTACGTGGTGGGCCCCGTGTCCTTCGCCATCCAGGCGGGCCTGGAGGTCCGCGGGCTGCAGCTCGAGGAGCAGAACCGCCAGGACGGCGACCCGTTCGACGACGGCTTCTACGCGGTGGACCTGCACGCGTCCGGACAGGCCACCGCGCGCATCTTCATCTACGAGGGGCTCTACGCCTCCGCCGGCTACCAGCACGGCTTCACGCTGCTGAAGAAGATTGCCGGCACGAGCAACCTGCGGGGAGGGCTGGGCTATGCGTTCTGAACCGCGTCGCTGGGTGCTGATGGGTGCGCTGCTCTGGTGCGGCCTGGCCGCGGCCGAGCCGCTGGTGGGCTCCTCGGTGGGCAACGCCGACGCGCTGGTGGCCGAGGGCACGCGCCTCTACAACAAGAAGCGCTACGCGGACGCGTCGGGCCTGTACCTGAAGGCCACGCGCGCCAACCCCTCGCTGCTGCCGGCGTACCTGGGCCTGGCCCGGGCGCGCCTGGGCGCGAAGGAAGTCCCGGCCGCCTGCACCGCGTACCGCGCCTACCTGCGCAGCGCCCCCGACATCCAGGACCGCGCCAAGGCGCAGCGGGAGATGGAGCTGTGCGAGCGCCAGCTCAAGGCGTGGCGCAAGAAGAAGAAGAACAAGGTGCCGCCGGACCTGACGGCGCGCCACGTGGAGCTGAAGGCCGGCTTCTTCGCCGCGCTGGAGGACGGGAAGCTGGTGGGCCCCGACTCCGCGGGAGAGATGCTGACCACCCTGGTGTCGGAGGGCTACCTGGGCATGGACCTGGGGGAGATGGGCCACCGGCTGAACGCCGCGAGCCGCGCGGCGACGGACGACCTGCACCGCCGCGCCCTGGCCGGCGAGACGCTCCCGCCCCAGCAACTGAACGAGGCGCGCACGCTGTTCGACCTGGCGCGGGACACGGGCGAGCCCTCGGCCCAGGCGACGGCGCAGGCGCCGTTCCTGGAGGGCCTCGCGGTGCTCCAGGCGGGCGACTCCGCCCGGGCGCAGGGCCTGTTCGCGAAGGCGGCGGCGGCGGCGCCGGACCGCACGGAGTACCGGGTGTGGCGTGCCGCCGCGCTCCAGCGGGGGGGCGACCTGGGCGGGGCCCTGGCGGTGATGGAGGCGGACCTGCCGACGGACTCGCGCACGGACGTGCTCCGCGCGGAGGTGGCGAAGCGCAAGTCCCCGGAGGCCGGAGCCCGCGAGCTGGAGCGCATCCTCTTCCAGCGCTACCCCACGGCGGCGCGCTGACATCATGGCCCTCTACATCTGCCAGCGGTGCGAGGCGCAGTACGAGACCTGGGGCGGCTCATGCCCCGCGTGCAGCGGCACCGAGCTGCTGACGGTGGCGCAGCCGGTGGACCGGATGCTGGGCCGCATCGTCCACGGCCGCTACCGCATCCTCCGCAGGCTGGGCCAGGGCGGCATGGGCTCGGTGTACCTGGCGGAGCAGGTGGGCATCGGCCAGCAGGTCGCGATGAAGTTCCTCAACAGCGGCCTGTCGTTGGACCCGGACGTCGCGCGGCGCTTCCTCAACGAGGCCAAGAGCTACGCACGCGTGGCGCACCCCAACGCGGTGACGCTGCACGACTTCGGGCAGGACGAGGAGGGCACGCTCTACATCTCCATGGAGTACGTGGAGGGAGACGACCTCAAGCGCCTGCTGGCCAACGCGGGGCGGCTGGCGGTGCACGAGGCCGCGGACATCATCCTCCAGGTGGCGGACGTGCTGGCCTACGCGCACGCGCGCCAGGTGGTGCACCGTGACTTGAAGCCGGAGAACGTCATGGTCCGGCAGGGCATGCGGGGCTGGCACGTGAAGGTGCTGGACTTCGGCATCGCCCGCATCAGTGACGGCGCCACGAGGCTGACGGTGCAGGGCGCGGTGGCGGGCACGCCCCGGTACATGTCTCCCGAGCAGGCCATGGGCCTGGACGTGGACGCGCGCGCGGACATCTACGCGGTGGGCGTGGTGCTCTTCGAGCTGCTCACCGGGCACCAGCCCTTCGACGGGACGAGCGTCGCCGAAATCATGCAGAAGCAGGTGAACCAGCCCATGCCCCACCTGGGGGACGTGGTGCCGGACCTGCAGCTGCCGGCCATCGACGCGGTCATCCAGAAGGCGACGGCGAAGAAGCGCGTGGAGCGCTACGCGACGATGGAGGCCTTCGCCTCGGACCTGAGCAACGCGCTGCCCACGCTGACCAACCGCAAGCCCATCAGCGGCGTGAATCCGGTGGTGAAGGGCGCGCCGGCCGAGGAGAGCAGCTCGGGCACGCTCGTCTACGGCGATGGCTCGGAGGCCACGCTGGTGCGGGGCGCCGCCGTCGTCCCCAAGCCGGGGCACGGGGGGCAGTACAACACGGGCCGGATGGCGCCGATTCCGCTGACGCAGCCCGCGCCCTCGGCGCAGGCCGGCTTCGACAAGACAGCGCACGCGGCCTCGCCGTACGCGCCGCCGAAGCGCTCACACACGGGCCTGGCGATGGGCATTGGCATGGCCGCGGTGCTGCTCCTGGGCGGCGCCGGCGTGGTGGCCATCCGGGGCCAGGGCGGGGCGGTGTCCCCTGCCCCGTCCACGCCAGGGCTGGAAGCCGCCGTCGCTCCGGAAGCGCCCACGTCGCCGGCGGGGCACCCTCCGCCGGACGGGCACCCGCCACCGCCCAGGCACCCGCCGCCGCCCGGGCACCCGCCGCCGCCCGGCCCCCCGCCGCTGGCCGGGCACCCGCCGCCGCCCGGGCACCCGCCGCCAGCCGAGCCCCCGCCCCCGTCCGAGCCCACGGAGGAACAGGCCGTGGCGAACACTGGCTCCGAGGAAGCACAGCGGGAGCGGGCCAGGAATCGGCTCATCGAGATTGGCGACGACTTCGCGAACGGCGAGCTGGACAAGGCGCTCCAGAAGTTCGAGCGGGCCCGGGAGCTGGAGCTGGACGCCGTGGAGCCGAAGCTGGCGGAGCTGGGCCGGAAGATGGAGGACGTCTCGAAGCGGCTGGCCCGTGCACGTGGCATGGAGAATGACGGCGACTGTGAGAAGGCCATCAAGCTCTACAAGGCGCTGAAGAAGGACTACGCCAGCCGCACCCCGACAGACAAGGGCATCCGGCGCTGGGCAGTCCAGGGCCTCCAGCGCTGCCAGGACAACCTCCCGCCCGAGACCGCCAACTAGCCCGAGGGCTTCCGGCCCTCGTCCGTCCATGCCCGGCACCCGAGAGATACGCGCCGACCACGACCGCGTATCCATCGTGATGTACCAGGCGTATCCGGACGCCATCGCGGACGTGGCGGTGAAGCAGCAGAAGTTCGGCCCGCCCTTCTCGGTGGGCCGGATGACGTGGATAAAGCCGAGCTTCCTGTGGCTCATGCACCGCTCGAACTGGGGCCGCAAGAGCGGGCAGGAGCGGACGCTCGCGGTGCGCATCCGGCGCGAGGGCTGGCACGAGGCGCTGAGCCTCGCGGTGCTCACCGCCTTCGAGCCCCGCGTCCACGGCACGCCCGAGGCCTGGCGCCGCGCCTTCGAGTCCGCGTCCGTCCACGTGCAGTGGGACCCGGAGCGCACGTTGCGAGGCGCCGGCCTCCCGCATGACAGCATCCAGGTGGGCCTGGGGCGCACTGTCATCTCCCGCTTCGTGGAGGCGTGGACCGTCTCCATCGAGGACCTCACACCGCGCGTCCAGAAGATGCGCCGCCTGCTCGACGAGGGGCGCGCGGACCAGGCCGCCCGCCTGTGCCCGCCCGAGCGCGTCTACCCCGTGCCCGTGGAGCTCGCGCAGCGCCTGGGGATGTAGTCCGACGCGAGGCGCTGCCCATTCAGTGCGCCTTGAGGATGACGTGCCCGCGCCTCGGTGGCCGGAGTCCTCGCCTGGGGACGCAGCGGCCGCGCCTCGGGGGCCGGAGTCCTCGCCTGGGGACGCAGTGCCCGCGCCTCGGGGGCCGGAGTCTTCGCCTGGGGACGCAGTGCCCGCGCCTCGGGGGCCGGAGTCTTCGCCAGACGGAGTGCCCGCGCCTCGGGGGCCGGAGTCTCCTTCGCGCACCAGGGCACGCCAGAGGGCACGCGCCGGGGCAAGCACTTCGGCTTCGCCCACCTTCTCGCCCTGCTGCGCCGCGCGCGCCAATTCCAGCAGCGCGCCCCACACCAGCCCCTCGCCCAGTTGGGCACAGCCGGGTGCCAGCGCCCCCTCATGCGCGCCCTTCTCCAGCACCTGGCGCACCAGCGCCCGCGTCGCCCCACCGTACGACTGCTGCGGGATGAGCGCCCCGGCCACCCGTGGCGCGGGAGCGGGGGGCGAGTGCGGCCCATACGCCTGCGCATGCCAGTGCAGAAAGGTGAAGTTGAAGAGGCCCGGATGCCTCAGCGCCCACCTGGCCAGCTCCCACCAGAAGGTGAGGAAGGCCTGGGCGAAGTCCACCCCCGGCCTGCCGTGCTTCAACAGGAAGGCCACCTCCACGTGGTAGCTCAGCTCCTTCTCGGTGAAGTCGCGCACTGCCAGAGCCAGGCCCAGCTTGCTGCCGTAACGCCGGTACAGCGAGCCCACCGACATCCGCATGGCCTCGGCCAGCCCCGCGGCCTGCACGTTGTCGTAGCCCCGCCGCGCCAACAGCGCCGCCGCCTCGCGCATGGACTCGGCGTGCATCATCTCCAGGAAATCCATCCCCCTCCCCCTTCCCGCCCCTCGGGCGATTGGCTGCCGCGAACGAGACGTCCTTCCGCTTCGCTCCCCTCGGGAGAGGAGCCTCCGCGGAAGGAACGTTCCTTCCACCGGCACCTGTCTACCGGGTGGGTCCGACATCGGGTGACTCCTCCGGCAACGCCCCGGGTGGTGGGCCCGACACCGGGTGGCTCCCCCAGCAACGCCCTGGGTGGTGGGCCCGACATGGGGTGACGCGCCCAGCAACGCCCCGGGTTGTGGGCCCGACACCGGGTGACTCCTCCAGCAACGCGCCGGGTTGTGGGCCCGACACCGGGTGACTCCCCCAGAAACGAGCCGGGTGGTGGGCCCGACATGGGGTGACGCGCCCAGCAACGCCCCGGATGGTGGCCCCACCATGGGGTGACTCCCCCAGAAACGCCCTGGGTGGTGGGCCCGGCATGAGGTGACGCGCCCAGCAACGCCCCGGATGGTGGCCCCACCATGGGGTGACGTCCCCAGAAATGCTCCGGCCTGTGGGCCCGACATGAGGTGACGCCCCAGCAACGCCCCGGGCAGTAGGCCCTTGCGGCTCTCCGGGAGCAGCGGTGTTTCGCCCGAGGGCCATGGGAGCCTGGCGAGGCCCTCCGGAGTCGGCGCGCTTGGATGTGCCACGCGGAAGGCGAGCCCCGGCGAAGGGGCTCCGCAACCAACACCTGTCGGCCAGGCCACCCGGCAGGCCTTCCCAGCGAGAGCGCTTCGGCGGCCTGCCGCGTTCCGCACTCCCGGCCGGATGCGCAAGTCGCGTCAGAGCCGGGTCATCCCGCCATCAACGACGATTTCCTCGCCCGTCATGAAGGAGGAGTCCTCCGAGGCAAGGAACAGCGCGGCCCGGGCGATTTCCTCGGGCCTGCCCATGCGCTTCAGCGGAATCCGGGCGATGAGGGCCCGCTCGATGGCCGCCACGTCCTCGGGTGCCCGCCCGCCCTTCGAGATGATGCCCGAGTCCGTCGGGCCCGGGCTGACGGCGTTGACGCGCACGCCGTACTCCAGGAACTCGGCCGCGGCCGTGCGAGCCAGGGAGCGCAACGCGGCCTTCGACGCGGCGTAGGCGCTCGTCCCCGGCATGCCCATGCTGTTCGTCATCGAGGTATTGAGGACGACGGTGCCGCCCCGGCGGAACACGGGCAGCGCGGCGCGAAGCGCGAGCCACGGCCCCTTCACGTTGATGCGGAAGACTTCGTCGAACGTCGCCTCGTCCATGGAGAGCAACGGGGCGGACCTTGAGATTCCAGCGTTCAGGAACAGCACATCCAGCCCGCCGAGCTCGCGCTTCACGTACTCGAACAGGGAGCGGACCTGGGAACCGTCGGCCACGTCCGACTTCACCACGTCGGCGATGCCCCGTAGCTCGACGCGGGCCCTCTCTACCGATTCGGCTGTCGAGCCCGTCACCACCACCCGAGCTCCCTCCTCGTGGAACAGCTTCGCGGCCGCGAGCCCGATTCCGCTCGTCCCGCCCGTGATGACCGCCACCCTTCCCTCCAGCTTCTTCGCCATGACCCGCTCCTTTTTCAGACCAATCAGTCTATTAACGGCCGAACGAACGCGTGCCCCCGCCTCCGGCGGTCAGCACCTATTCGAGCGCTTGCAGTGAGATGCGAGCAATGTCGCGGAGCGCCGCGGATTTCGGGTCCGCCGTGGCGGCAACGCGGAGCCCCTGGAGCGCGCCCACGAGGAAACGAGCGAGGGCCCGGGTGTCCTTGGAAGGCGCCAGCTCGCCCCGCTCACGCGACTGTTCGAGCGCGCGGAAGAAGATGGCCTCCAGGCCCCGCTGCCGCGCCGCGATGCTCTTCGCGAGCTCACGGTCATGCGGAGCCAGTTCCACCACGGCGCTGACGCCCATGCAGCCGCGACGCTTCTCGGACTCGCTCTCGTCGACGATGCTCTCGAAGATGTCCCGGAAGGCGCGCGTCACGGAAGGCGCGGTCTCCAGGCACGAGCGCAGCTGGTCCACCCGGTGGGTCTCGTACCGGTCCAGCGCCTCGAGGAACAGCGCGTGCTTGTCGCCAAAGGTGTCATAGAGGCTCTGCCTGGCGATGCCCATGGCCTCGAGCAGCTCGCTCAGCGACGTTGCCTCGTAGCCCTTGTCCCAGAAGACCTGCATCGCCCGGTCGAGCGCTTCCTCACGGTCGAATTCCTTGGTCCGCGCCATGCCGTCATGGGTAATGAATCCGGACCATCCAGTCAATAAATACGGCCTCCGCTCCGCCGGGGCGGCCGAATCGGCGAGGACAGGTCAGCAGGCCAGCCCGTATTCCAGGCAGCGCGGTGCGAGAGTCCCAGGCCTGGGGCCTGGAGTGCTTCGTGTCCTACCTCACGGGCGTGAGCCGGGCTCCGACAGCTGGGAGTCCCACCAGCGCGGCAGGCTGTCATCCGCGGGGAGTGAACAGCCTGTCCGCTCCTTGAGGAGCCTGATGGCGTAGAGGTGCTGTCTGGCGAGGAGCAGGGAGTCCACCGCTTCGAGCGCATCCGCTGGGAGGGCCTGGGTGATGCGATTCGTCATCCCTGAAGCGTATTCCCTGGAGGGGAATGCCCAAACGAGCCGCCTCCAGGAATGGGTAGGAACTCCTGGACGTCGCGGCGCCACAGTCCCTCAACCATGGGTTGAAAGTCCCAGCACCCCATGGTTCATTCAACCAGCCGCCCTGCCCCAACAGGCTCAGGGCGTGACGACGAGGCGGATGGGGTTGCCCTCCTTCTTCACGAGCCGCTCCACGCCGCGAGCGACGTCCTCCAGCGGCAGCGTCGCCGTCACGGAGCGGGACACGTCCAGGCGCTTCGTGCCCACCAGCGTCACCAGCTCGTCCAGGTGCTTCTTCTCGTAGCCGAGGTGTCCGAGCATCGCGTGGGACTGGACGCCGAACACGACGCCCGGCCCCAATTGGATGGGCTCGGGTGAGAGGCCCACCATCACCGCACGGCCGTGGCGGCCGAGGCATGAGGCGGCCTGGGCCAGCACGCTGTTCGCGCCCACCAGGTCCACCGCCACGTCCAGGCCCAGCCCGCCGGTGTACTGGAACACCTTCTTCCTCAACTCCGGCATGCGCGGGTCGAACGACGCGTCCGCGCCGAACTCGAGGGCCCGCGCGCGTGCCGCCTCGTTCGTGTCGAAGGCGAGGATGGGCGCCGCACCCACCATGCGCGCAATCTGCACCGCATGGACGCCCAGGCCCCCAATCCCCCACAGCCCGATGGACTGCGCGGGGCGCAGCTGTGCGCGCTCCACCAGGCCCGCGTACGGCGTGGCCACGGCGTCCGCGAGGATGGCGGCCTGCTCGAAGGGCAGGTGGTCGGGAATCGTGGACAGCGCGAAGTACGGCACGACGACGTACTCGGCCCAGGCGCCGTCGTAGTGGAAGCCCATGATTTGAAAGGCGAGGCACTCCTGGAGCCGGCCGTTGGCGCACTTCACGCAGCGCCCGCACGGCCTGCCCCCGGCCATGGCGACGCGGTGCCCCGGCTCCCAGTGCGGCGGCACTCCGGGCCCCACCTCGTCGACGACGCCGGAGGCCTCGTGCCCCGGAGTCACCACGGGCAACGGGGACTTCAGCGAGCCGTCGAGGAGGTGCGCATCCGAGAGGCAGATGCCACAGGCTTTCACCCGCACCCGCACCTCACCCGGGCCGGGCGTGGGCACCGGCACGTCCTGCACTGTCAGGGTCCGGGCGGCGGTATCGAAGCGCGCGGCCCGCATCATCCGCTGGTGGGCACCACTCATGGTCAGCTCCTCCTGGCAGCAGCGTTCGTCCCCAGCGGGCGGGCGCCAACCGGCGATGGAGCGCGACGGGAGCCGTCAGCCCGCCGAGCCCCGGGCAGGCCGGATGCTAGTAGCGTTCATGGAAGTCGTGGGCGAGGAACGCAGACGCGAGCGCTCAGCCTCGAACATCCGCATCGCTGTTTCGCAGAGCGGAACCGACAACTGCAGCGGCGCTGGCCCCGCTCCTGGCTCCCGCGCGTGCGCTGTCAGGCGCCTGCTCGCAAGGAGGACAGGCGGGCCTCAAGAGTGCGCCTGCCTGCCATGACCACCAGTGCATAGCGTGAGCGCATGCTCGGCAACCGCACTTCGGAAGAGTGGATCTCGGAGTACTCGAAGAGCCACACGCACCCGGTCAACCGCTTCTGTCACACCGTGGGCATCCCGATGATTGCGTCCTCGGTGCCGTTGGCGGTGGCCTCACCCTTCGTCCCGGGGCTGTGGAAGCTGCCCACGGGGCTCTTCGTGGTGGGTTGGGTCTTCCAGTTCGCGGGCCACGCCTTCGAGCGCAAGCCACCCGAGTTCCTCAAGGACTGGCGCTTCCTCTTCGTGGGCCTGCGGTGGTGGGCGGCGAAGGTGTCAGGCCGGGCCTGACGCCGCTCGGAGCGAGACGATGAAGGGCCTGCGCACCTGGGTGTGCCGTGCGGTCAGGTCTTCCCCGAACCAACCTGCTGCGTCCCCGGTAGCGTGCGAAATGAAGGAATGGCTCAGGGTCCTGCCGCCGCCACGCGCTTTGCCCTATGCTTCACAGCCAGTCCTATCCCGTGTGTGCACGGGAGCCTTACGGAAAGTGGCCAGCCATGGCGTGGTACGATTCTGAAGCGGAGTTCTTCGCGGCGATGGATAACGGGGAACTCTCTCTGCACGAGGTCAGCGGGTACCACACCCAGCGCGACCAGCAGCTCAACGCGAACGTAGGGACGTTCTTCGGCATGAGCCGGGAGTACTCGGTCCGGACGAGCACCTTTGGCTCGACGGGCTACGTGCTGCACACCCATCAGGTCGGAAGCTTCATCTCCGCGGCCCACATCAAGGACGGCTCGTTCGGACGCATCACGTTCAGGTTCAACGACCTGCGCACCCTGGACAATCGCCTGTAGGCCCTGGCGCGATGCTCAACGCCGGCCCGCTCCAATGCGCTCGAGCACGGCGGCCACCACCCGGTCACAGCGAGGGGCCTGGAAGGCGAAGGCCTCCTCCAACGGGTCGTCGAGTCGGGCCGCCAGCTGCTCGCGGACGAGCGTCTTGGCCCGGTGCAGCCGCGTCTTCACCACGGCCTCACTGACTGCCAGCGCCTCGGCGGTCTCCGCCGTGGACAGCTTCTCGACCTCCCGGAGCATGAAGATGGTGCGGTAGATGCCTGGCAACCCGTCGAGGGTCTGCTCCAGGTGCCGCGCCAGTTCGCGGCCGAAGGCACGTCGCTCCGGGTCGGGCTCGTTGTGCTCCAGGTGCTTCATGTCTTCCTCCCGGGTGCCATCGCCCCCGCCGCTGAGGGCGACCAGCCGGCCGCGGTGCCCCAGGCGCAGCGGGCCGCCGCGTCCATCGTGTCGTCAGGGCGCTTCACATCCGCGAGAGAATCTCCGCCTTCTTCTGCTCGTACTCGCCCTGCGTGATGAGCTCGCCGTCCAGCATCGACTGGAGGTCCTTCAAGGCCTTGACCGGGTCCGAGGGAGCCAGGGTTCTGGCCTCGGAATATCCAGCAGCCCCCGCGAGGAGGGCTTGGATGCTCTGGGGGCGCTGCTGCTCGACGGGCCCCAGGACGACGAACCGCTGTGGGTCGTTCGGGTCGACCTTCACCTTGAGGCGCATGCCGGGCTCCAGGATGAATGCCTTCCAATCATGTGCCCGGCTGCGGTGCTGCACCGTGTACGCGGGGCGGCCCGGCACCTTGAACTCCAGCAGGAAGTCGTAGACGTAACTCTTGTTGATCCGCATCGACGTGCGCTCCATCCGGAGGATGGTGGCCTCGCCGGCTGTTCCGTGCTCGCGGAGGCGCTGCGTCTGCGCGTGCGAATAGAAGAAGTAACACGCCACGCCGAGGCCGGCGATCAGCATGAGCAAGATGGGCGAGAGCATCAGGAATGACGCCAGCATGTGAAGCTCAGCCCCCGAACACCGGCAGCACCGGAGCATCCTTGAGCCGCGGTGCCCGAGCATCCTTCCCGGACAGCAGCGGCTCCGTCACCGGCCACGGAATCCCCAAATCCGGGTCATTCCACAGCACCCCACGCTCCGTCTCCGGCGCGTACAGCGTGGTGCACTTGTAGTGGAAGTCGGCGTACTCGCTCAGCACGCAGAAGCCGTGGGCAAACCCTGGCGGAATCCACAGCTGCCGCCGGTTCTCCGACGACAGCTCCACCGCCGACCACCTGCCGAACGTGGGCGAGCCGCGCCGCACGTCCACGGCCACGTCGTACACGGCGCCGGTGAGCACCTGCACCAGCTTCCCCTGGGCCTGGGGCTCCTGGAAGTGCAGCCCGCGCAGGATGCCCTTCGCCGAGCGCGAGTAGTTGTCCTGCACGAAGGGCCCGGGGATGCCCGCCTCCGCGTAGCGCTTCGCGTGGAACGTCTCCATGAAGAAGCCCCGGTCGTCGCCGAACACCTTCGGCTCCAACAGCAGCACCTCGGGCAGCTCCAGCGGGGTGACTTTCACGACACCGCCCCCCGGTTCTCCGCGAGCGCGAGCAGGTACTGGCCGTACTCGTTCTTGCGCATCGGCTCCGCCAGCGTGACGAGCTGCTGCGAGTCGATGTAGCCCATGCGGAAGGCAATCTCCTCCGGGCAAGCCACCTTGAGCCCCTGCCGCCGCTCGATGATCTCGATGAAGTTGGACGCCTGCATCAGCGACTCGTGCGTGCCGGTATCCAGCCACGCGTAGCCACGCCCCATCAGCTCCACGTCCAGCTGCCCCCGGCGCAGGTACTCCGCGTTGACGTCGGTGATCTCCAGCTCGCCGCGCTTGCTCGGCTTGAGGTTGGCGGCGATGTCGAGCACCTGGTTGTCGTAGAAGTACAGCCCGGTGACGGCATAGTTGGACTTCGGCTTCGCCGGCTTCTCCTCCAGGCTCACCGCGCGGTGGTTGGCGTCCAGCTCCACCACGCCGTACCGCTCCGGGTCCTTCACGTAGTAGCCGAACACGGTGGCGCCGGTGGTCCGCTTCGCCGCGCGCTGGGCCATCTCCACCAGCCCGTGGCCGTAGAAGATGTTGTCACCCAGGACGAGCGACACGTTGTCCTGGCCCACGAAGTCGCGGCCGATGATGAACGCCTGGGCCAGCCCTTCCGGCTTCGGCTGCTCCGCGTAGCTGAAGCGCATGCCCCACTGCGCGCCGTCGGACAGCAGCTCGCGGAAGCGCGGCAGGTCCTGCGGGGTGGAGATGACCAGCACGTCGCGGATGCCCGCCAGCATCAGCGTGCTGAGCGGGTAGTAGATCATCGGCTTGTCGTGCACGGGCAGCAGCTGCTTGCTGACCACGCGAGTCAGGGGGTACAGCCGCGTGCCCGAACCGCCGGCGAGAATGATGCCCTTCATATCCACCTCGGAAAGTCAGTGTCCCCGCGCGGCTCGCCACGCGGCGTGGAAGCGCGCCAGCGACTCGGCCAGCTCCATGGGTTGAACCGAAAGCTCGCGACGGGCCTTGTCCGTGCGCAGGCCGCTCTTCAGGGGGCGGGGGCTCGGCAGCTTCAGGTCCGCCATGCGCGTGGGGGCGATGAGCTTCGCGTCGAAGCCGAACACCTCGCACAGCGCGAGGCCGAAGCCCACCCGGTCAATCACCGTCCCGCCGCACGTGTTCCACACGCCGCCCAGCCGCCGCTCACCCAGCTCCACCAGCATGGCGGCCACGTTCTCCGCGAAGCTGGGGGACACCACCTGGTCCTCGAAGAGGCGCACCGGCCCGCCCTTCTCCAGCGACGTCACCAGCCACGCGCCGAAGTTCATGCGCCCTTCCACCGGCGGCCAGCCGTACACCACCGCCGTGCGGGCAATGGCGCACCCGGGCGCGAGCACCCGCGCGGCCTGCTCGCCCATGTGCTTCGTCACCGCGTAGACGCCGCGCGGGTTGGGCAGCGCGGCCTCGTCGTAGGGCCCCGCGTCGCCGTCGAAGACGTAGTCGGTGGACACGTGCACCAGGTGCGCCCCGGCCTTGCGAGCGCCCCGGGCCACCGCCGCGGCGGCGGTGACGTTGCCGGCGTAGGCGGCCTCCGGGTCCTTCTCGCAGGCGTCCACCTCCGTCATGGAGGCGCAGTGGAGGATGACCTCGGGCGCCGCGGCCTCGATGGCGGACGCCACGTCCGCCTCGCGCGTCAGGTCCACGGCCACGTAGCCGTAGTCGCCGCCCGTGCGGCGAGCGCCCCGGCCCAGCCCCACCACCGTGTGCCCGCGCTGCTGGAGCAGCGTGCAGGCGCGGCTGCCGACCAGGCCGTTGGAGCCGGTGACGAGGAAGCGCATGGCGTCAGGCCTTCCCCTGCAGGCGCGAGCGGTACTGCGACTCGAAGTACTGCCGGTAGGCGCCGCTCATGACACGCTCCCACCAGGCGGGGTGGTCCACGAACCAGCGCACCGTCTCCGCCAGGCCCTGCTCGAAGGTGTGCGCGGGCGTCCAGCCCAGCTCGGTGCGCATCTTCGTCGGGTCGATGGCGTAGCGCCGGTCATGTCCGGGGCGGTCCTTCACGTACTGGATGAGGGACTCCGGCTTGCCCACCAGCCCGAGGATGGCCTTCACAATCTCGATGTTGCGCCGCTCCGCCCCGCCGCCGATGTTGTAGACCTCGCCGGCCCGGCCCTTCTCCAGCGCCAGCAGCAGCGCCTGGCAGTGGTCCTCCACGTGGAGCCAGTCGCGCACGTTGCCACCGTCGCCATACACGGGCAGCGGCTTGTCGTGCAGCGCGTTCACCACCATGAGGGGGATGAGCTTCTCGGGGAACTGGTAGCGCCCGTAGTTGTTCGAGCAGCGCGTGACGACCACGTCCAGCTTGAAGGTGTGGTGGTACGCCAGGGCGATGAGGTCCGAGCTCGTCTTGCTGGCCGAGTACGGGCTGGACGGCTGCAGGGGCGACGTCTCGGTGAAGGCGCCGGTGGGGCCGAGGGAGCCGTAGACCTCGTCGGTGGACACCATGAGGAAGCGCTTCACGCCCCGGGCGCGGCTGGCCTCCAGCAGCTGCTGGGTGCCCAGCACGTTGGTGGTGACGAAGACCTCGGGGCCGAGGATGGAGCGGTCCACGTGGCTCTCGGCGGCCAGGTGCATCACCGCGTCGATGGAGTGCACCGCCATGAGGTGCTCGACGAGCTCGCGGTTGCCGATGTCGCCGCGCACGAAGACGTGCTGGGGGTCACCCTCCAGCTCGGAGAGGTTCTCCAGATTCCCGGCGTACGTGAGCTTGTCGAGGTTGACCACCGTCCAACCCGGCCGCACACGGCGGAGGTACTTCACGAGGTTGGAGCCGATGAAGCCACAGCCGCCAGTCACCAGTACGTTCATGTCCCGCGAACCTTGGGTGCTCAGAGAGGGTGTCTGCGTATAAGAGGGGTTTCCTACCGTCAAGGCGCCAGGGGCTCGGGCTTGTGTGCCCGCCCCTGGCGGCTGTAAGGGGACCGGGCGTGAGTGCTCAGCGAACCAGCTCCATCCACCAGGTCCTCCCCCGGCTCGCCTGGGGGGACGCGGTGGGCAACCAGGTGCGCTACCTCCAGGGGCTGCTGCGCCGCTGGGGCTACGTGTCGGAGATCTACGCGGAGACGTGGGACGACGCCTGCAAGGACCAGGTGCGCCCGGTGCGTGACTACGCGCGCGAGGCGGGCCGGGACTCAATCCTGCTGGTGCACCACAGCTTCGAGTCGCGCCTGGTGCCGCTCATCACCCGGGCGCCCGGCCGGAAGGTGCTCGTCTACCACAACGTGACGCCTGCCCGGCTGTTCGAGGGGTTCGAGCGGAAGGTGGCCGCCGCGTGTGACGGCGCCCGTGACGAGCTGCTGGCGCTGCGGCCCCAGGTGGAGTGTGCCTTCGCCTACTCGCGCTTCAGCGCGGAGGAGCTGGTGGCGGCGGGGTACCGGAACGTCTCGGTGCTGCCCTTCGCCATCGACTGGACGGCGTTCGACACGGCGCCGGACCCGGTGCTCCAGGCGGAGCTGGGGGACGGCTGCGCCAACGTGCTCTTCGTGGGGCGCGCGGTGCCGAGCAAGAAGGTGGATGACGTGCTGCGCGTCTTCACCGCATACCAGCGGCTGTACCAGCCGAGGAGCCGGCTCGTGGTCGCCGGCTATCTGCACCGTGACGGCGCCTATGGGGCCTACCTGCACGGGCTGAAGGACGTGCTCGGCGCGGAGCAGGTGCGCTTCCTCGGGAGGGTGAGCGCGGCACAGCTCTCCGCGTGCTTCGCTACCGCGTCGGCGTACCTTTCCATGAGCCGGCACGAGGGCTTTGGCGTCCCGCTGCTGGAGGCCATGTACCGGGGCGTGCCGGTGGTGGCGTACGGGGCCGCGGCGGTGCCGGAGACGATGGGCGGCGCGGGGCTCGCGACGCTCTCGGACGACCCGGGCGACGTGGCGGAGCTGCTCGCGGTGCTGGAGCGGAGCCCGGCCCTGCGCGAGCAGGTCATCACCGCCCAGCGCGAGCGGCTGGCCACGCTGACCCAGGACGCCGTGGCCGAGCAGGTGCGGAAGGCCTTCCAGGGAGTGCTCTCCGGGGGCGCGGAAACGTCCCCTGCCCCGTCCCCGGCCGCCTCGGTGGAGCTGGTGTGCCCGGGCTTCACGCTGCGCCCTGACGACGCCATGTCCCGTCTCGCGCGGAGGATGGCGGAGCGGCTGCCGGGGGCTCGCATCCTTGCCCTCCGTCAACGGGGCGCGGAGCCCTCCCTGGGCCTGGGCCCCGAAGACGTGGGAGGAGTCCCGGTGTGGCACTTCACTCCGGACCAGCCGCCGCGACGTGAATCGGAGGCGCTGCCCGGGTCCTCGTCACTGGAGACGGTGGCGCGGGGCTCCCCGGCGTCGGTGCTGCTGCCCGGCTCCTCGTCGCTGGAGACTGCGGTGCGAGTCTCCTCGGCGCCGGTGGTGCTGCTGGGTACGGACACGCTCGCCGCGCAGGCAGTGCTGCCCCACGTGAAGGAGCGGGCCTGGGGGGTGTACGAGGCCTCGCTTCCCGGGTCGCTCCTCGAACCTGCACGGCAGCAACTGGGCCGGCGGATGGTGATGCTGGACGCGTCGAGTCCCGACGATGCCCTGCGGGCGATGCTGAGCGCCCTGCCCTCTACAGCTGGAGGTTCCCGTGCGACCTGAAGACCTGCTCACCCGCGCACCCTCGCCCGAGGCAGTGGCGCGTGAGACGCGGAAGCTGGCGCAGCCTTCGGAGGAAGCGCGCGAGGCGCTGCGCCGCTCCCTGGAGGCCGCCGCGAGTCCACCGGCTCCCGCGCCCTGGCCGGCGCTGCTCCAGGAAGCGCGCGGGAAGATGGACAGCCGCTACGCCGAGCCGGCGACGTCGCACCGGGGCGGGCTCGCGGGGCTGGCGCTGGTGGTGTCGAAGCGGGTCTTCCGCCGCGTCTTCCAGCCCTTCATCAACGAGGCGCTGCGCAAGCAGGTGGAGTTCAACGAGTCCATCCTCGACGCGCTCGCGACCATCCACGACGTGCAGCGCGAGCACTCGCGCACCCAGGCCACGTGGCGGCAGGAGCTGGAGCGCAGGCTGGCCCGCATCGAAGCCGCAGCGGAGCGTGCCGCGGCGCATGCACCCTCCGACACCACGCACCAGGCCACGAAGCCCTCGGCGAGCAAGTCGTCCGAGCCTGCTCCCGCCAACGCCGCCCGCCAGGCCACGAAGCCTTCGGCGCCCAAGTCGGCCGAGCCTGCTCCCGCCAACGCCACCCGCGCGGGAGAAGCCTCGCGGCCCCCTCCGCCCGAGCCCGCCCGTGGCGGCACCTCGCGTGGACGCTCCAGGCGGCGCTAGCGCTGCCCGGGGCGCGGCCCGCTCCCCCCTTCGAGGTACTCCCCTTGCGAATCTGTCTCGTCTCCAGAGCGCTCGCGCCATTCTCCGCGGGAGACCTCGCCGCGTATGTCTCACGGATGTCCCGCGCCTTCGCCGAGGCGGGCCACGAGGTCCACGTCCTCACCGCGCCCCAGCCGGGCCTCGTCGCGGCGGCGGAGACCGAGCTGCCCGGCGTGCGCGTCCACACCGTGGAGGAGCTGACCTCCGGCTTCGCGGGCGCCTTCTCGCATGCGCCCATCCGCCACGCGATGCAGGTCTACACGGCGCTGCGCAGGCTTCACGAGCAGCACCCCTTCGACTTCATCGAGTTCCCCGAGCGCGAGTGCGAGGGCGCCTTCGCGCTCCGAGCGAAGCGCACGCTGGGCCACTTCGCCTCCGCCGTGCTCGCGGTGCGCCTGCACACGCCCACGGCCGAACTCCAGAAGCTGAACCGCGTCGCCGCGCTGACGCTGGACACCGCGCAGCAGGAGTTCTTCGAGGCCAGCTCCCTCCGCGAGGCGGACCTGCTCCTCTCCCCCACCCGTGCCCTGCTGGACCGGGTGACGCAGCAGCTCGGCCTCGGCGACATCGGCGTGGTGGTGCCCTACCCCTTCGCTCCGCTCACCGTGCCCACCGAGCCGCGGCCGCCCCCCGAAACCCTCCCGTGCGTGCGCTACGCCGGCCCGTTGGAGTACCGGAAGGGCGTCCACCTGCTCATCGACGCCATGCAGGTCCTCTTCGAGCGCGGGCTCCACGCGGAGGTGCGGCTCATCGGCGATGACACGCCGACGGGCCCTGCGGGCCGCTCCTATCTTCAGTGGCTGCAGCGGCGCATCGCCCCCGCGTGGAAGGACCGGTTCCACTTCGCGGCGCGCGACACGCGCACTGAGCACATCCTCACCGGAGCGGCGGTGTGCTGCGTCCCCTCCCTCTGGGACAACCTCCCCTACGAAGGTCTGGAGGCCATGGCCTCCGGCCACCTCGTGGTGGCCAGCGACGCGGGCGGCCTCGCCGAGCTCATCGAGGATGGCCACAGCGGGCTCCTCTTCCGCACGGGCGACGTGCCGCACCTCGCAGCCGTCCTGGAGAAGGCGCTCGGAACACCCGCCCCACGAGACACCGCGCGTCAGGCGGCACCAGCGCGCATCGCCCGCCACTGCGACCCGGCGAGCCTCGTGAAGCAGGTCGAGGAAGCAGTGGCCCGCGCAGCCCCCACGAGGCACCAGGGACCGCCGAAGCCCGCGTCACGGCTTCCGGAGCCCGGCACGCCGCGCGTCTCCTTCCTGGTGCCCTACTACAACATGGGGCGCTACCTGCCGGAGACGCTGCGCTCCATCCGCGCGCAGACCTTCACCGACTACGAAATCGTCCTCGTGGACGACGGCTCGACAGACGCGGAGAGCATCGCGCTGCTGGACACGCTCCAGGCGCCGGACCTGCGCATCCTCCGCCAGCGGAACGGTGGGCTCAGCGCGGCACGCAACACGGGCCTGCGCGCCGCTCGGGGGCACTACATCCTGCCGCTGGACCCGGACGACCTCATCGAGCCCACCTTCCTGGAGAAGGCGCTGGCGGTGATGGAGGGCACACCCGGGCTGGCCTATGTCACGTCCCTGGTCGCCTACTTCCGCGAGACGCCAGACAACGTGGTGGGAGGCTGGGTGCCCTCGGGCCTGGACCGCGACGCGCTCTGGGTGGTCAACGTGGCGTCCACCTGCACGGCGTTGATGGAGCGCCGGCTCGTGGAGGAGCTCGGTGGCTATGACGAGTGGCTCGCCTCGTACGAGGACTGGGACGTCTTCTCCCGGATGGCGGAGCGCGGTCTCACGGGGACGGTCCTCCCGGAGCCCCTCTTCCTGTACCGGCTGCGCCCGGACTCGATGACCCGCAGCCTGCGGCTGAACGAGCGTCAGCAGAGCCTCGCGTACCTGAGCCACAAGCACCCCATCCTCGCGCTGGACCCGGGACGCGCCCTCCGCATCCGCGAAGGCGAGGCCCACAGGCTCGAAGTGCGGCTGCGTGAGGAGGCCGCGGCGGCCATCCCACCGCCCCTGCTCAACCGGGTGGCGGACCGGGTGAATGGCACCCTCAAGCAGTTCGACTTCCTCCACGACACGCTGCGGCGAGCCGCCCGGCTGGTGGCGCCGGACGCGTCCCGCCCCATCCGACATCAGCTCATGGAGCGCCTCCGGAAGAAGCCGCCCACCGACTCCTGAGTACGGGGCCGTGGCGCCACCTGCGCGCCCGCCCGCCTGGTCGCCTGGCGAAAATGGGTCGTTAAATGAGCATTAAATGGGCGTGTCGATTCGCCAGGAGCTCGTTCGACGTGTCAGTAGAACCGGCACTGAGGCCGGCCCACACGAACCCAGGGAGATACGACGATGCGCTTCATGATCTTGATCAAGGCCAACAAGGACTCCGAGGCCGCCGTGATGCCCGACGAGAAGATGCTGACCGAGATGGGCAAGTACAACGAGGAGCTGGTGAAGGCCGGAATCATGCTCGCCGGCGAGGGGCTCCACCCCAGCTCGAAGGGCGCGCGGATCCATTTCTCCGGCAACAAGCGGACCGTCATCGACGGCCCCTTCTCCGAGACGAAGGAGCTGATCGCCGGCTTCTGGCTGTGGCAGGTGAAGTCGAAGGAAGAGGCCATCGAGTGGGTGAAGCGCTGCCCCAACCCGACCGGCGAGGAGTCCGAAATCGAAATCCGCCAGGTCTTCGAGACCGCGGACTTCGGCGAGGTGCTCACGCCCGAGCTCCGTGAGCAGGAGGACCGGCTCCGCGCGACCGTCGAGAAGCAGCAGCGCGGCTAGTCAGCCCCTCGGGAGGTGGGCGGAGGGCTCAGCCCTTCGCCGCCCCCAGGCTCGTGTAGACGGTCTGCAGGCCGTCCGGCCCCACCGACACGCCGATTGGCCAGCAGCGCCAGCAGCGCCAACCCGAGCAGTCCCGTCCCCGCGCCACCGGACTGCTGGCAGCCGCAGCCGCTCGAGTCGAGAGGCGGTGGCGGTGGGCTCGTACCCGGGGAGCCCGCGTCCGGCCCCTGGCTCCCGGCATCCGCCCCCTGGCTCCCAGCATCCGGCACCGTGCTACCGCCATCCGGCACCGTGCTACCGCCATCCGGAGTCCCCCCGTCAACGCGGGATGCCGCCTGCACCCGCACCTCGAAGGTGCAGCTCCGGCTGTTGCCGCTCGTGTCCGTGGCCGTGGCTTGCACCTCGGTGGTGCCCACGGAGAACACGCTGCCCCGCGCAGGAGCGTAGGCCACCGTCACGGCGGCGGAGACCGTGTCCGACGCCATCGCCTCCGGCCACTCCACGGCCACTCCCGCCGCGGACGTCGCCGTCGCGGACTGCGCGGGCGGGCACTCCAGGGCCGGAGGCGTCGTGTCCCGCACGGTGACGGTGAAGGCGCACGTCGCCACATTGCCCCCGCTGTCGGTGGCGGTGACACGCACCTCGGTGGCTCCCAGCGCGAAGGTGCCGCCACTGGCATGGCTGTAGGCCACCATCGGAGTCTCCCCCGGGTCCGTCGCGGTGGCCGGAGGGTAGCTCACTGGCGCGCCCTGCCCGTTCACCGCCTCCACCACCTGCGCTGCGGGACAGGTCACCTGGGGAGGCTCCGCATCCTCCGCCGTCCAGGTCGCCGCCCACAGCTCCACTCCCGAGGTCGCGGTCCAGGCCGGGAAGTACAGGCGCTGTCCCGACGTCACAAACCAGCGCGGCGCGGACGACGCGACGCCCGGGGCGATATCCGCCACGCGCACCGTGCCCTCAGGCGTGCCATTCGTCCGCCACAGCTCCTGCCCGGACAGCCCATCCGACGCGGAGAAGACGAGCGGCCCCGTCGCCCCCAGACGCGTGAAGGGCCCTGGGATGCTGGCGCTCGTGCCACCACCCTTGCGGAGCTCCTTCACCCGCACCGTACCGGCCGCCGTGCCGTCACTGCGCCACGGCTGGTAGCCACTGGCACCGTCATCGGCCCAGAACACCAGTGTGTTTCCGAAGGAGGTGAGCTGCACGGGCGGGAGCACCTTCTCGTTCGTCCCGAACGCGCGGACCTTCATCGGGGCGCCGCCATCGCTCTTCCACAGCTCGGGCGGGCCATTCTGGGGCTCGGCGGTGAAGAAGAGCGTGCTTCCCAGGATGGCCGTGTTCGTCGGCCCGGTCTTCTTCCAGGACTTGGAGGGCACGGAGCCCAGCAGGCGCGTCCCTGCCGCCGTTCCATCACTCGTCCACAGCGCCCGACCCTGCGTCTCGGTGGTGGCCCAGAAGTAGAGCCGGCCATTCATGGCGATGAGGTGGTCGAAGGTGACGCTCTTGTCGGGCGCATCCAGGCCCGTCACCCGCACGGTGCCATTCACGGTGCCATCACTCGTCCACAGCTCCTCGTGGCGCCAGTCGGTGGAGCCCGTGAAGAAGACCCGCGAGCCCAGCGCGGTGAGCAGCCGGGGCCGCCACCCCGGCGAAGGGAGGGAGACCTGCCGCAGGCGCAGCGTCCCCCCCGGCGTCCCATCCGTGCGCCAGAGGGAGTCCCCCTCGAAGGAATAGTTCGTGAAGAAGGCCAGTGCGCCCGCGGTGACGACGGGGCGGTCGTCATTGATCCCGAAATCCATGGGCCCCAGCTGCTGGGGGGCCTGCGCGCTCGCGTCCAGGCTCCAGAGGAAGCGCTCACCCGTGGCGGCGTCGGTGGCTGCCCCCATGAGGAGCTTTCGCCCGAACCGGGTGAGGTACCTGGGACTCCAGAACGAAGTGGAGCCGCCCACCGCCACCGTGCCCCCCGACGTGCCGTCGGTCCGCCACAGGCGTTCGCCCTCGCCGTCATTCGCACTGAAGAAGAGCGTCCCCTCCAGGTCCAGGCCCCCGCCGCGCGTATCGAAGCCGAGGCCGCCCAGCGTGTAGTTGGCGAGCTTCGACACGCGCTGCGTCCCTTGCGTCGTGCCATCGCTCCGCCACAGCTCGTCGTCATCCCCCCAGAAGTGCAGCGCTCCCTGAGACCAGACGCCGCGCAACCCGGTGAAGTCGAAGTCGGTGGGCGTGTGGTTGGA
Source organism: Pyxidicoccus trucidator (assembly GCF_010894435.1). Classification (NCBI taxonomy): domain Bacteria; kingdom Pseudomonadati; phylum Myxococcota; class Myxococcia; order Myxococcales; family Myxococcaceae; genus Pyxidicoccus; species Pyxidicoccus trucidator. The sequence goes on from NZ_JAAIXZ010000015.1 coordinate 199,762, forward strand.
CAGCCGCACCGTCCCCTGGGAGGTGCCGTCCGTCTTCCAGAGCTCGACGCCGGTGACGCCGTCGTTGGCCATGAAGAACAGGCCCACGGGGGAGGAAATCATCGTCAGGGTTTCGACGTCGTCACTCGCCCATTCAATCCCCGGCGCCAGATCCGCGACCCGGCTCGTGCCCTGCGGCGTGCCATCGCTCTTCCAGAGCTCATGGCCGGCCGAGGCATCCCAGGCCCAGAAGTAGAACGCCCCGCCGTGAGGGGTGTAGGTCCCCGGGAACGAGCCCTCGGTACCGGGTGCCAGGTCGGCCATGCGGACGGTGCCGTCCGTCGTGCCGTCGCTCTTCCAGAGCTCCCGGCCGGCCTCCGCGTCCCAGGCGGAGAAGTAGAACGTGCCTCCGAAGCAGAAGAGCTGGGGCGGGAACTGGGCCCCCGGGGAGGACGGGTCGGCGGTGTCGATGTCCTTCAGGAGGACCGTCCCCGAGTCGGTGCCATCCGTCCGCCAGAGGGAGTTGCGCCCGAACTCGCGCGCCGCCCAGAAGAGGACCTTGCCGCCGCACTCGGTGAGCCCGCCGGTGTGCAGGCTGTGGAAGGGCGGCGGGTTCTGCATCACCCTCGTGGTGCCCGCGGGCGTGCCGTCGCTCTTCCAGAGCGCCATGCCGCGGGTGTCATCCGTCGCCGCGAAGAGGAGCGTGTCCCCCAGCCACGCGTGGGGGTGCCAGCCCACTGTCCCCGACGACGCATGCTCCCGGCGCAGCAGCACCGTGCCCTCGGGCGTGCCGTCGCTCTTCCACAGCGAGAAGCCCGAGCTGGGGCTCTCCGAGTCGGTGGTCCCGATGTACAGCACGCCATTGCGTTGCGTGAGGAAGCTGCCCTGCGCGCGAAGGGACTTCACCAGCACGGTGCCCTGCGCGGTGCCGTCGCTGCTCCACAGGCCGTTCAGATATGCCCCTGTCGACGCGGCGAGGAAGTACAGCCGCCCGTTCATCACCAGGGAATGGGACGGAGCCGACCCGGCGTAGCCCGGCAGCAGGTCCACCACCATGGAGGTGCCCCCGGCAGTGCCGTCCGTCCGCCACAGCTCCTGGCCATGGACCTTGTCGCTGGCGCCGAAGAGGACCGTGTTGCCGAGCGCGGCGAACATCGTCGGCTCTTCGAACACGAAGACGTCCGGCCCCGTGCCAGCGAGGAGGTCCCGCACCTGGAAGGGCGTGCCCACGAGCGCGGCGGAGTGCTCACGCGGCGCGCTCTCGGGCGCGGCCTTCGTCGCCTTCTCCTCGGCGCAGCCCATACCCAGGCACGCCGCCAGGGAAGCCCCCAGCAGCGCGCGCAGTCCTTGTCCCACGTTCATTTGATGTCCCCGGTTGGAGAATGTTCGCCAGTATACGGAGCCCTCCCCCGGACGGAGGGCACGGCGCGGCGCGTCAGGCGGCTCCGGCGATGGGGGCGGTCCGTCCGAGCAGGTGCTCCATCATCCGGTCCACCTGGGCCTCCCAGGTGGTGCGCCGCACGCGCTCGGCGGCGGCGGTGCCCAGGCGCTGGCGCAGCGCCGCGTCACCCACCGCGCGGCGGAGCTGCGCCAGCACGGAGCCGGGGGTCGGCGCCGTGAGCAGGCAGTTCTCTCCATCGTGGAGCAGCCAGTGGTTGGCCGGGTTGTCGTTGGTCACCACCGTCATCCCGCTCGCCATCATCTCCAGCGGCAGGTACGAGGGGTGCTTGGTGAACATGAAGCACAGCCCCACGTCGCACTCGCGGTACAGCGCGGCGGTGCGCTCGGCGGGGAGCACGCCCAGGTTCGTCACCAGCCCGCGCACGCCGTAGGACTCGGGGTGCCACTCGGCGCCGGCCGTCACCACTTCCACCGCGGGGCCCAGCTCGCGCTTCAGTCGGGCCAGCGCCGCCAGTCCCAGCTCGAAGCCGTTCCGCTCGTTGCCCGGGCGCCCGTAGAAGAAGACGCGCACGGGCCCCTGGCGCTCCGGCCGCCGCGCGTGGAACAGCGCCCCGTCCACGGCGGGCTCGAAGGCGAAGCCGTCCATGCCGTGTTGGGCCTTCACGTAGTCGCGCAGGCCCGGCGTGTTGAAGATGCCCTGGAAGCCCAGCGAGTACGTCTGCTCCGCCAGCGCCCACTGGGTGCCGGCGGCGAAGAACATGGGCTCGTAGTCCTGCACGAAGTAGCCACGCACCGCCGCGCGCGGGTGCCGCAGCACCTGGTACACGGAAGTCCAGTAGGTGGCGATGGCCAGGTCGCACGCGGGCAGCTCCGCCAGCGCCGCCGGCCCGGACAGCACGCGGAAGGCGCCCGAGGCGCCGGGGAACACCGTGGCCGCGCGAGACTCGAAGTCGCCAGGACTGGCGCCCGGCTTGTCGTAGACGACGAAGTCGCTGCGCACGCCGTGGCGCCGGTGCATCAGGTCCGCGAAGCGGAAAATCGTGTGCACGCCCGCGAAGACATGGCCGAAGGCCGGCACGAACCACGTGGCCGTCTCCACCTTCCCGCGCGAGCGCAGGGCCGCCAGCGCCGCCGGGGCGGACTCGCGCGACGCCTTCGCCTGCTCCGGCGTGCAGTCCAGCGCGTCCAGGTGCTCCACGGTGTGGCGCTGCGCCCGGGCGCGCTCCTCCAGCGCCGGGTCCACCGCGCTAGGTACGTCGCGCGACAGCGTGCGCACGGCCAGCGTCTCACCGTCCTCGGGGTGCTGACGCAGGACGCAGTCGGTGCCCAGCAGCGTGAGGTTCGGGTTGTAGAAGGGGTCCCCGCGAGCGCCCAGCCACGGGCGATAGGCCACGTAGGACCACCAGTAGTCGGCCTCGGGAATCGCGTCCGCGCGGCGGCTGGCGGACTCGTGGTGGATGACGCGCGCGTGCGGCGTGTACACCACGCGCAGGCCGCGCTGGTTCAGCCGCAGGCCGAGGTCCACGTCGCTGCCGCACACCTGGAAGCGCTCGTCGAAGCCGCCCAGCTCCTCGAAGACGGGGCGGCGGAGGATGACGCACGCGCTGGTGACGGACAGCCAGTTGCGCGTCGACTCGGTGTCGCCGAAGGGCGTGCGGAGGGGCCCGTCCGGCAGGCGCCAGAAGGGGTGTCCCGCCATGCCGGTGAAGCCCACGACGACGCCCGCGTGCTGCACGGTGCCCTCGGGGAAGAGGAGCTTGCAGCCCACCGCGCCCACCTCGGGCCGCTGGGCCTGGGACACCAGCTCGTCCAGCCAGCCGGGGTCCACCACCTCCATGTCGTTGTTGAGGAAGAGGAGCAGCTCGCCCGTGGCCTGCTTCGCCGCCCAGTTGTTGATGGCCGGGTAGTTGAAGGGGAAGTCCCACGTCAGCTTCACCAGCCGGGGGTCCGTCAGCCGCTCCAGCAGCGCGAAGGTCTCCGGCTTCGTGCTGTTGTTGGAGACCAGCAGCACCTCGAAGTTCGGATAGGTGGTGCGCGACAGCAGGCCCGGCAGCAGCAGCTCCAGCAGGTCCGGCCGGTCCTTGAACGGGACGATGATGGAGACCTTTGGCGGCGCGCCGCGCACCGGGTAGCGGACGCGGTACCGGCCGGGTGCGAAGCTCGTCACCTCGGCGGGCTCGCCGGTGCGGGCCAGGTGCTCGCGCAGGGCCCGCGCTCCCGCCTCCGTGGCCGCCTGCCCTGGCTCCGCGTGGGCGCGCGAGTGGTACAGCACCTTCGGCACGTGGCCGATTCCCCGCGTGGCCTCGCTCAGCCGCAGGACGAGCTCGTAGTCCTCGGCGCCGTCGAAGCCCTCGCGCACGCCGCCCACGGCCTCCAGCACGGAGCGCCGCGCGACGAGGAAGTGGCGGATGTAGTTCAGCGAGCGCAGCAGGTCCGGAGACCAGTCCGGCTTGAAGGAGGGCCCGGTGCGGCGCCCCTCCCCGTCCAGCCGGTCCTCGTCGCTGTAGAGGACGTCCAGCGAAGGCTCCGCCGCGAGCACCACCTCCGCCAGGGCATGCGGGGCCAGCGTGTCACCGGCCTCCAGGAAGCCCACCCACTCACCGCGCGCGGCGGCCAGGCCCGCGCTCAGCGCCCCGGCGAGGCCACCGTCCCGGCGCTCGCGAGTCACCACGCGGACGCGCGGGTTGCGCGCGGCGGCCTCGCGCAGCACCGCCGCCACGTGCGGGGCCGTGCTGGCGTCGTCCACCAGCACCCACTCCCACTCGGGGTACACCTGCGCCTCCACGGAGGCGAGGCCCTCGCGGAGGAAGGCCTCGGGCGTGTCGCGCACGGCCGTGACGAGCGACACCCGGGGCTTCACCTCCAGCCGCGCCACCGCGTCGCGCGCGGCGGAGAGGTCGGCAGGCTCCCGCCGGGCGCACCAGCCCTCGTAGTCACCCAGCTCGGGAACCTGGGGCGGCGGCGTGCGCGCGCCCAGCACCCCGGCCAGCGCCAGCACCGCCTGCTCGTTGAAGCGCGTCTGCCGGCGCAGCAGCTCGGTCCACAGTGGAGCGCCCGCGCGCAGCGCCCTGGGCAGGACCTCCGGGCGCAGCGGGTCATTGCGCCCGACGAGCCCGGCCACGGACTTCGCGCCCTCCGCCTCGGACGGCGGCTTTGGCGCGGCGGCGGCGGCGAGCGCCTCCACCATGGCCGAGTTCCACTCCGCCTGCCCGCGCAGCAGGGCCTCCAGCACCGGACCCGCCGCGGAGAGGTACGAGCGCTTCGCCGCATCCACCACGGAGCCGAGCGCCCCGCTCCGGTGCGAGCGCACCGACTTCCACCGCGTGGGGTCCGCCTTGGACTCGAGCTGCGCGCGCACCCAGCCGGACACGTCGTCGCGCAGGCCCAGGCTCCGGTGGACGGACAGGTACTCCAGCACGCGCACCACGGCCTTGTTGAACTCGGCCTGGGGGCGGAGCGACTCCACGTGGAAGGGGTGGAGCCCCTCGATGAAGGCGCGCTTGGTGGCCGTCACCATGCGCCCCATGCCGGAGGCGCGGTGCGACTCGGGCACGGTGAACTCGTGGGGCACCGCCAGCCGCGAGGCCTCCTGCAACGGGGACAGCGCCTGCGAGCCCGAGGGCCTCGCGCGGTGGAGCTGCTCGGTGAGCAGCCGCAGCGTCCCCTCCAGCGCGGACACCTCGGCGCACCGCTCGGGCAGGCACGGGCGGCGCGCGTCGAGCAGCGCGCGCACCACGGCCACCATCCGCGCCAGGTCCCCCGCGCTCGGCGCCGTGTCCGGAGCCACCGCGTCCCCGGAGAGCTTCTCCAGTCCTGTCTTCACCGCCGTACCGCCTCTCTCGTTTTCACGCGGGCCGGGCGGGTGTGACTCCCCTCTCCCGGCGCGCCAGCCGGTGGCTGAAGCTCAGGGATGACCGCCGCCGGCGGCCCGGGGCACGGCGCCCCCGGCCAGCGCGGGCACCACCGCCTGCGCCACCGGCGCCGACTCCACCACCCAGCGGTGCGCCGGGCGGAACACGCCCCGCTCCGCCACCGTGGAGCTCACCTGGAAGGTCCGTCGCTCCGTGGACGCGCCTCCCGAGGAGCGGGCCGTCACCTGGAGGGCATACTCCCCCGCCAGCAGGCCCAGCCGCTCCAGCACGAAGCGCACGCGGCCCTCCGGAGGAAGCTGTCGTGGCAGCTGCACCTCCTCCAGGAGGGTGCTCGTCTCGTACAGCGGCTTGCCGTCCGCGGTCTGGAGGGACACCTCGAACTCCACGTCCGTGGCGCGCTCGTCCGCGGTGAAGTCCACGCACACCTCCACCGGCGTCTCCGGTGTCAGCGGCGTGTCCTCGCCCTCGGGCGACGACAGGTGCAACCGGGTGAGGCGCACGGCCATGGTGGACGACGGCAGCACCTGCGCCGCGCCGGGCACCTGCGGCAGCGCCCCTCCCCCTTCGGTGAGGGCCGGTGGCGTGAAGGACTGGGACTGGGACTCCGCCAGGGCAATGGCCTGCCGGTACTCGGCCGTCACGTCCGCGGAGCGGCCCACCCGGCGCACGTACCCGCCGTCAATCCATGCCGCCAGGTCGCACCACTTGTCCACCGTGTTCAGGTCATGCGTGACGAGGACGATGGTCTTCCCCTGCCGCTTGAAGTCCATCATCTTGGCGAGGCTCTTCTTGCTGAAGTGCTCGTCGCCCACGGCCAGGATCTCATCGATGATGAGGATGTCCGGGTCCACGTGCGTGGCCACCGCGAAGGCCAGGCGCATGTACATGCCGCTGGAGTAGGTGCGCACCGGCTCGTCGATGAACTCGCCCAGTTCGCTGAAGGCGATGATTTCATCCATCCGCGCGCGCACCTCGGCCCGCGACATGCCGAGGATGATGCCGTTGATGAGGATGTTCTCCCGCCCGGAGAAGTCCGGGTGGAAGCCCGCGCCCAGGTCCAGCAGCGCGGAGATGCGGCCGTTGATCTGCAAGAGGCCGGAGGTGGGCGTGTAGATGCCGGTGATGAGCTTGAGCAGCGTGCTCTTCCCCGAGCCGTTACGCCCGATGATGCCGACCGTCTTGCCCTTGGGGATGGTGAGGTTGATACCGCGCAGCGCGGTGATGAGTCCGGCCTCGCGGGCCTGGCGCTTGCCGCGCAGCCAGCGCAGCAGCTCGGACTTGAACGTCGTGTACTCGCCCCGGATGGTCCGCTTCCGGAAGCTCTTCACGACGTCCTGCATGACGATGGCGTCCATGGATTCCTGCATGGCAGCGGTCAAATGGACTCCGCGAATTCCTCGCGGCGGGCTTCGAAGATCATCGACGCGGCCCACAACAGCACGACGGAGAAGACACCCAGCGCCAACAGCGGCGCCGCGTCCGGGAGGCGGTGCTCATAGAAGAGGGCCTGATACGAGGTGATGATGGGGGCCATGGGGTTCAGCACGAACATCGCCGTGCGCAGCGTCTCGTCCTGGAAGTTGGAGAGCGGATACAGCACGGGCGTCCCGAAGAACCACATCGTCAGCAGGTTGGTGACGATGTGCTGCAGGTCCCGGAACGTCACGTTGATGGCCGCGAGGATGTACGTCATCGCCAGCGTGAAGGTGAGCTGGATGAGGACCACCACCGGGAAGAAGAGGACGTGCCAGGTGGGCCACTGCCCGTAGATGATGCCCAACCCGAGCATCAGCGGCAGGGACAGCGTGTAGTTGCAGAGGTTGGTGACCACCACCGTGGTGGGCAGCACCTGGGCGGGGAAGCGGACCTTGGTCATCAGGTCTCGCCGGTCGCTGATGGCGCTCGCGCCACCGCTGATGGAGCTGGAGAACCAGATCCACGGCAACAAGCCCACGAACATGAAGAAGGCGTAGTTGGGCGTGTTCTGCCGCATCACCACGGTGAAGAGCAGCGCGTACACCAGCATGTGCAGCGTCGGGTTCAGGAACGTCCACAGGAACCCGAGGAACGAGCCACGGTAGCGCGCCTTCAGCTCGCGCTGGACGAGGCTGAGCAGCAGGCCCCGATACTGGTACAGCTCACGGACGAGGCGAATCATGAGGGGGCCCTTCATATAGCAGGGCAGAGCCCGGATGCGAGGCAGCCCGGTGAACCCGCCACCCGCCGCCGGTGCGCCCGGATGACCGTCTGCCCCGGGTACGGCCATGCATACGGCCCCGGATTTCAAAGCGTTTCATGGCGGCTCGCAGCAGCGGGCGCTGGACTCCGGTGGAGACGCCACCACCCACCAGCCCGCCGGAGCCCGTCCTCACGCCTGCCGGAAACCCCTTCGAGCCTGAAGCCGGGAGCGGCCTCCGCCACTGGAACCGGAGCTCGGAGCGACCACGCGGCCTGAGGTGAGCGGTGTCTCCGGGCCCGCGAGACATGCCCGCTCGCCTGCCTTCGCGTTGATAACGGGGGCGGCGCGAGAACCCAGACACCGGAAAAGAAAAAGGCCCCCTGGTTTCCCAGGGGGCCTCTTAATCTGGAGCGGGAAAAGGGATTTGAACCCTCGACCCTCGCCTTGGCAAGGCGATGCTCTACCGCTGAGCTATTCCCGCATCAGGTACCGCGACTTCGTTTCGGCGGCCGGTTCAGCGCCGCGCCGAAAGTGAGGCTGGATATACAGAGCCCTTCCGGACCCGTCAAACACTTTTCGCACCGGTCGGCTCGCCTCCACGCTTCGCGAGCATGGCGAGGAACGCACGGAAGTAGACGACCGCGCTCCACACCGAGAAGGCACCCGAGAGGTAGACGAGCACCTTGCCCACGAGGTTGTAGTCCACGGGCACGGAGGTGGCGCCAACCTGCAGTGGGTGCACGTAGTGGACGCAGAGTGAAATGATGCCCACGAGCTGGAGGGACGTCTTCCACTTCCCCTCCTGGCCGGCGGCGATGACCATGCCCTCGCTGGCGGCGATGGTGCGCAGGCCGCTGACGATGAGCTCGCGCGCCAGCAGGACGATGACGACCCACGCGGCGATGCGCCCCAGCCGCACCATCATCACCAGCGCCGCCATGGCGATGAGCTTGTCGGCGAGCGGGTCCATGAACTTGCCGACCACGGTGATGAGGTTCCACTTGCGCGCCAGGTAGCCGTCAATCACGTCGGTGATGGAGGCCACGGCGAACACCAGCCCCGCCCACAGGGAGTTGAGGGGGTCGGCGTCGTAGGTCAGCCAGACGAAGAGGGGGATGAGGAAGATGCGCCCCAACGTGAGCATGTTGGGGAGGTTCCAGAACTCCTGCACCAACACGCTGGGCTGACGCTCCGCGCGGCGGCGCGCCCGCTCCTCCCGCTTCAGCTTCTTCCGGGTCGCTCGGTCCAAGGCCATGGAGGGCACCTTCTAGCGGACACCAAGGGCGATGAGGGCAAAACCTTCACCGCTCAGCTCCACCGCGGTCCGGAGCACCTCACCGGTGGGCGACTTGAGCAGGGGCACGACGCGGGGCGTGAGGTTGCCCTGCCAGCCCACCAGGTGCGTCAGGGGCACCGTCACCGTGCCCTCCATCCGCACCGGCACCGAGCGCAGCGCCCCGGGCAGGCTCAGCAGCACCCGCCCCTGCCCGCGCAGGTGCACGAGGTCCAGGTCCGGAGCAATGTCCGACGGCACACGTCCGTTCTCGAACATCACCGGCTCTTCGAAGGCGAAGATGCACTCGTCGCGGAAGTAGGCGGAGTCCTCGCCCAGGTCCACCGCCAGGAAGGTGCGCTTCTCGGAGGGCTCCATATAGAGGACGCCACGACCCCGGGCCCGGACCATCCGCGCCGCGCCCTCGCCAAAGGACTTGTCCGTGGCGCGGCCCCGGAAGCGCTTCATCTCCGGCTGGAAGGCCAGCTGGCCGCTGAAGGCCACCAGCCCGTCCAGCCGCGTGAGCAGCTCTCCGTCCACGGAGACAGAGAAGCTGCCCTCGCCCAGGACGAAGGGATGCGCGGGGTCCGCCCCCGCCAGCGCCACCGCGGGCGCCAGCTCCGCCAGCGGCGGCACGAAGGCGCCCGGGAGTCCCGCCGCACCTTCATGGCCCGCGACTTCCGGTGTGGAAGGTGGGGTGGTGGCGCCGGCTCCCGTGAGCGGCGCGGCCGACGTGGCCGTGGCACCGGCTCCCGCGACAGGCGCGGCGGTGGCACGCGCGCCCGGCGTCGCACCGCCGACCGTGCCGGGAGCAGCGGCGCCGGCTTCGAGCGGGGCCCCGGCCGTCACCGGGGCTGACGACGGGCCCGTGCCCGTCGTCCTGGCCACCATGCCGGCGGGCGTCGTCGCGCGGGACAGCATCGCCTTCGACAGGGGCACCGGGGTCAGCGGCACGCTGGCGGCGAGCGCGGCGGAGGTCTCCTCGAAGTCGTGCTGGGCCTCCATGGCCAGCTCTTCCGCGTCCTCGGGCGTGGCGGTGAGCACCGGCAGCTCCTCCCCACCGGCAAGGGAGCTGGGCCCCTCGTCCTCGGCGAGGCGGATCTCCTCTTCCTCCGGCTCCTGCGCGGCCGGTGCAGTGGCCCGGCCCGAGGGCCCGGGTCCACCGTCCAGTCCGAACTGCGCGCCCCAGTCGCCCTCGGGCAGCCCACCCGAGCGGCCCTGGGCGCGCGATGCCTCGGCGGCGGGCGGCGTCGCGGCCGGAGCGCCGGGCGTGGCCACCGGCTCACCGCCCTGCTCCCGCACCCCCTCGCTGCCCTCCAGTTCGGCGAGGCCCCGGGCGCGCGCGGGCTGCGCGGACGCGGGCCGGGAGTAACCCTCCCCGGCGATGGCGCGCGTCATCTTCTCCGCCATGGCGTCGCTGCCCGCCAGCAGGAAGTGCTCGCGCGCGCGGCCGTACTCGCCCATCTGCGCGAGTGTCAGGCCCAGGTAGTTCTGCGCCTTCTGGTGCTCGGGAGCCAGGTCGGTGGCCGTCTCGAACTCGCGCGCGGCGCGCTGGAGCGCGCTCGTCTTCAGATACACGAGCCCCAGGTTGACCCGCAGTGTCGGGTCCACCGGGTTGTCTCGCACCAGCATCTCGTACAGCTCCGCCGCCCGGTCGAACATGCCGAGCTTGAAGTAGCAAAGGCCCAGCAGGTTCTGCGCCTTCTCCTGACGGGGCTGGAGCTGGTGGGCGCGCTCCAGGAACTCCTTTGCCTCGATGACCTTCCCGGCGGCCAGCAGCTCGCCACCGCGGTAGAGCTGTTGGAGGAACTCGTCGTCAGCGGGGCTCTTCTCCCCCCGCCCCTTCGCGCGCGTCGTCATTCTGGGATGTGGGCTCGCGGGGGCCGCTCTCGGCGGTCCGCTCGCGCTCCTTGTAGTGGAAGTAGAGCTGGAGCACCTTGCGCACGTACCCCTGCGTCTCGTCGTAGGGGGGCACCTTGCCACCGTAGCGCTTCACCGCCTCGGGGCCGGCGTTGTACGCGGCAATCATCTTCACCATGTCGCCGTCGAACATGTTGGCGAGCACGCGCAGGTAGCGCACCCCGCCCTCGATGTTGTCGCGCTCGTTGAAGATGTCCTTCACGTACATGTCCGACGCCGTGGCCGGCATCAACTGCATCAGCCCGCTGGCGCCCTTGTGGCTCAGCGCGTTCGGGTTGAAGTTGCTCTCGGTGTGCATGATGGCGCGCACCAGTGCCGTGGGGATGCGGTAGCGCAGCGCCGCCGCCGCGATGTGCGGGTCCAGCTCCGGCGGCGTCTTCTTGCGCCCCACCACCGGCGCGCTCTTCGCCGGCGCCGGGGTGAAGGAGCCCTTCATCCGCTTCGCCTGCTTGGCGCCGGAGGGAGGGACATTCGTGTAGACGATGGTCCCGTCCTTCTCCACGTAGCGGTAGACGGACTCGGAGGCTCCCGCCGTCAACGGCAGGGCCAGCAGGGTGGCGGCAAGGAGCGCGGGAAGGGCACGCATATCGGCAGCCCTCAACCTTAGACAAGCGCCGGAAAGTCCTCAAGAAAACGCCTTGTTTCCGGCACTTACCGCCATTAAGGCTGTCCACCATGCCTCATCGGTTCGATTTTCTCGTGCTCGGGAGCGGCGTGGCGGGCCTCTCGTTCGCCCTCCAGGCGGCCCGGCACGGCACGGTGGCCGTCATCACCAAGCGGGAGCGAGGTGAGAGCAACACCGCCTACGCGCAGGGCGGCATCGCCAGCGTGCTGGCCCCCACGGACTCCTTCGACGCCCACATCGACGACACCCTCGTGGCCGGCGCGGGCCTGTGCCACCGGGACGCGGTGGAAGTCACGGTGAAGGAAGGCCCCCAGCGCGTGCGCGAGCTGGTGGACCTGGGCGCGGACTTCAACAAGCACCTGTCCGGCGAGTTCGACCTGACGCGCGAGGGCGGCCACTCCGCCCGCCGCATCATCCACGCGGGGGACATCACCGGCCGCGAGGTGCAGCGCGCGCTGCTGGCCGCGTGTGACGAGTCGCCCAACATCACCTTCTTCGCGCACACGGCCGCCATCGACCTCATCCTGGACCGGCGCATGCCCAACCCGGGGGCCCACCGCGTCCTCGGCGCGTACGCGCTGCTGGAGAACGGCAGCATCGAGCGCTTCCTGTCCAAGGTGACGGTGCTGGCCACCGGCGGCGCGGGCAAGGTGTACCTCTACACCTCCAACCCGGACGTGGCGACGGGCGACGGCGTGGCCATGGCGTACCGCGCGGGCGCGCGGGTGGCGAACATGGAGTTCTACCAGTTCCACCCCACCTGCCTGTACCACCCGGAGGCCAAGAGCTTCCTCATCAGCGAGGCGCTGCGAGGCGAGGGCGGCAAGCTGCGCCTCAAGGGCGGCGCCACCTTCATGGAGCGCTACCACTCCATGGGCGCGCTCGCCCCTCGCGACGTGGTGGCGCGCGCCATCGACGCGGAGATGAAGCGCACGGGCGACGAGTGCGTCTACCTGGACATGACGCACCTGGGCCGCGCCTTCCTCACCGAGCGCTTCCCCAACATCTACGCCACCTGCAAGGCCTTCAACATCGACATGGCCGTGCAGCCCATCCCCGTGGTGCCCGCGGCCCACTACCAGTGCGGCGGCGTGGTGACGGACCTGGACGGGCGCACCTCCGTGCCCGGCCTCTACGCCATCGGCGAGGTGGCCTGCACCGGCCTGCACGGCGCCAACCGGCTCGCCTCCAACTCGCTGCTGGAGGGCCTGGTGTTCGGCCACCGCGCGGTGCGGGTGGCCGTGGAGGAGATGGCGGGCCTGCCCACGCGCACCGAGGACCCGCCGGCCTGGGACGCGGGCAGCGCCGTGGAGTCGGACGAGAGCGTCGTCGTCACCCACAACTGGGACGAGATTCGCCGGCTCATGTGGAACTACGTCGGCATCGTCCGCACGGACAAGCGGCTGATGCGCGCGCGGCGCCGGCTGGAGCTGCTGCGCGAGGAGATTCGCGACTACTACTGGCACTTCAAGGTGACCCGCGACGTCATCGAGCTGCGCAACATCGCCGAGGTGGCCTACCTCATCGTCGACTGCGCCAGCCGCCGCAAGGAGAGCCGCGGCCTGCACTTCACGCTCGACTACCCGCACACGGACGACCACCACTGGCTGCGCGACACCGTGCTCTCACGGGAGCTGTGAGCGCGCATGGCGTCCCGCCCCCGCCGCATCCTGGACGCACTCCCCTCCGGCCCCGGCGGTGAGGGTGGCGGGCCCCCCCCGGGCGCGCCGCCCCCGGCCGTTCCGCTGCCGCGGCCGTGGGTGAGCTACGCCATCCTCGCGGGCGCGGTGGGCCTGTTCCTGGTGGAGCAGTTCTTCCCCGTCTCGCAGCTGGTGCTCGCGGACGGCTCGCGGGTGAGCCGGCTGCCCCCGCTGGCGCTGTACGGGCCCGCCGTCCAGGCCGGCCAGTACTGGCGGCTGCTGGGCGCGGTGCTGGAGCACGGCGGGGCGCTGCACCTCGTCTTCAACATGTCGGTGGTGGTGACGCTGGGCTTCACGCTGGAGCGCGGCATCGGCAGCCTGCGCTTCCTGGGACTGTCGCTCGTCACCACGCTGGGCGCGTCCACCTTCTCGCTCCTCTTCGACTTCGACGTGCCCACAGTGGGCGCGTCGGGGATGATTCTGGGATGGGCGGGCGCCATGCTCCCCATCTCCACCCAGCAGGGCCGGCAGGAGCTGTTCGTCTGGCTGGCGCAGGTGGCCGTCCTCAGCCTGCTGCCCTTCGTGAGCTGGGCGGGGCACCTGGGCGGCTTCCTCTTCGGGCTGCCCTGCGGGCTCGCCCTGCGGATGGGGCGCGGGGTGTACGCGCGCGCCCTGCCCATCCTCCTCTTCCTCAGCCTCGTGGTGGCGCTGTACGCGGCGCACCCCGAGCGGCGCGGGGGCCTGTGACATGGAAGTGAGAAGCATCTGTGTCTTCTGCGGCTCGCGCCCCGGCAACCGGCCGGAGTACGTCGAGTCCGCCACCCGGCTGGGCGCGGAGCTGGCCCGGCGCGGACTCACGCTCGTCTATGGAGGCGCCAGCGTGGGCGTCATGGGCGCGGTGGCGGACGGTGCGCTGGGGGCCGGTGGGAAGGTGGTGGGCGTGCTGCCCGGCTTCCTGGGCTCGAAGGAGATTGCGCACCCGGGCCTCACCGAGCTGCACAGGGTGGACACCATGCACGAGCGCAAGGCGCTGATGGCCGAGCGCTCGGACGCGTTCATCGCCCTGCCCGGTGGCTTCGGCACGCTGGACGAGCTCTTCGAAATCGTCACCTGGGCGCAGCTCGGCCTGCACCGCAAGCCCATGGGGCTGCTGGACACGCGCGGCTTCTTCCAGCCGCTGGTGGCCATGGCGAAGCACCTGGCGCAGGAGGGCTTCGTCCCGGCCGAGCAGGCCGTGCCCTTCGCGGTGAGCGCCCTGCCCTCGGTGCTGGTGGACCGGCTGCAGGCCGGCCCCACGCTGCCGCCCGTGGAGAAGTGGCTGAGGCGCGGCCAGACGTGAGGCCGCGCGGAGCCGCTGCTACTGCGCGGACACCGTCAGCTCGGCCTTGCCCAGCGACGAGGACAGGCGCAGCGTCACCTTCTCCGTCCCCGGGGGAATGACGGGCTGCCCGTTGGACAGCGTGGTGGGGAAGTGCAGCTCCCACCCCACCCAGAACACGCCCGTGTAGGGGTAGTACGCGCGCATGTTGAGGTCCACCCGGCCCAGGCGTGAGATGCGCGTCGGCGTCACCTCGCCCGTGGGCGTCACCAGCGCGAGGCGCCAGATGGTGCGCTTCAGGTCGAAGTCCGCGTAGCGGAATTCGTTGAAGTGCACGCCCAGGAAGAACTCGTGGACCACGGTGGCTTCGGTGCGCTCCTCGGCCAGGAGCTGCTCCACCTTGTTCTCCGGCAGCACCTGGAAGGCGGCCTGGCGGCGCACCCGCGCCTCGCGGAACGTCGGCGTCTGCAGGGTGGCGCCCGCGAAGATGCGCGTGTCGAAGCCGTCGTAGATTTCCTGCCGGCCCGAGTACTTCGCGAGGATGGACTGGTAGGCCTCCTCGGCCTGCTCGTCCGGCAGCGTCGGTGCCTGCTCTCCGACGGAAGGGGGCGTGGTGACGCAGCCGCCCAGCAGGGCCAGCAGCGCCACGGTCGCGAACGGCGTCCTCACGGGATGAAGTCCTTGCGGGTGAACAGCGTGAACAGGCGATGGCCCGAGGCTTCCACTGCCTCGCGGCCGCCCTCCAGCCGGTCCACCAAAGCGAAGGCGCCCAGCACCTTCAGTCCTTCTTCCTGCGCGCGCTCGATGGCCTTGAGCGTGGAGGCACCCGTCGTGACGACGTCCTCGACGATGGCCACCGCCGCGCCCGGCCCCACACCGCTGAGCCCTTCAATCCACTGGCCGGTGCCGTGGCCCTTGGGCTCCTTGCGGACGATGAACGCGGCCAGCGGCGAGCCCGACAGGTAGCCGGTAAGGCTCACCGCCGACGCCAGCGGGTCCGCACCCAGCGTCAGGCCGCCCACGCCCACGGCCTCGGGGGCGTGGCGACGGATGGCCTCCAGGAACAGCCGGCCGATGAGGAAGTGTCCCTCGGCCAGCAGCGCCGTGCGCTTGCAGTCGATGTAGAAGTCCGACTCCTTGCCGGACGAGAGCACCACGCGCCGCCGCTCGAAGGAGCGCTCCGTGAGGAGCTCCAACAGCCGGGCGCGGTCTCTCGCGAGCGGTTCCGCCATGGCCTACAGACCCTCCAGGTACGCCACGAGCTGCGACGAGTACCGCAGCTGCATCAGGAGCTCCGCCTTGCGCGAGTCATCCAGCGCGGCGAACACGTCCGCCAGCAGCGAGAGGTCCTGGTTGATGGCCCCGAGCCGCTCCGACACGTCCGCCGCCAGCTCGTCGGCATCGATTTCCTCTTCCACGCCCTCGGGCGCCAGCGTGTCCTCGGTGGCGAGCGCCTTCTCCAGCATGTCGCGCACCGCGGCGCTCAGCCGGCCCTCCGACTCCAGCTGCTCGCGCTTGGCCTCCAGCACCTCGGGCTCCACCGGCGTGGCGTGGATGGCCTCCGCCAGGGACATGAGGAGCGCGTCCTCGTCCGACAGGCTCGTGTGCACGCGCGCCTGCACCGCGTCCCGCTTGAGGAAGCGCAGCGCCGCCACGCGACGGAAGCCGCAGACCAGCTGGTAGCGGTCCTCGCCGGCCGGGCGCACGTCCACCGGGAACAGCTGCCCCAGTCGGGCGATGTCCGTGGCCAGCCCGGACACGTCACCCTCCGAGCGCAGGCGGAAAGAGGTGTCGTCCTGAAGCTTGTCCAGGGGCATCAGCACCAGCGTCACCCGCCCGGCCAGACGCTCCTCGGGCGCGGACAGCTCTTCCGGCAGCCCCTCCTCCTCGTCGCCCTCCTGCTCGGACGTGTCGTCCGTCAACCCGGCCACCTGGGACTCCTCACCCTGCTCGGAACCATCCTGTGAAGCGCCTTCGGCCGGAGCCTCTCCACCTGGGGACGGAGTACCCGCCTCCCGGGCCGGCTCGCCACCCTCGGCGCGCTGCTCACCGCCGTGCTGCTCGCCCTGCGGAGCACCCTCGGCGCGGGGCTCGCCGCCAGGGTGCTCACCTGCGTGCTGCTCACCTTGCTGAGCACCTTCGGCGCGGGGCTCGTCGCCCTGCTGCTCGCCTTCGGCCCGGTGCTCGCCACCGTTGTGGTGCTCACCCTGAGGTGAGCCTTCAGCGCGGTGCTCGCCGCCGGGGTGCTCACCTTCACGGTGCTCACCACCGTTGTGGTGCTCACCCGGATGGCCACCTTCGGCTCGGTGCTCGCCGCCGGGGTGCTCACCCTGTTGCCCACCCTCGGCGCGATGCTCACCGCCAGGGTGCTCACCGGAATGACCACCCTCGCCGGAGCGCTCACCTTCACGGTGCTCGCCACCGTTGGGGTGCGCACCCTCGTGGCCACCCTCGGCACGGTGCTCGCCTTCGGCGCGGTGCTCACCGGGCGCAGCTCCGCCCTGGCCGCCCTCGGCTGGCTCGGACGACGGCGAGCCACCCTCTGGCGCGGTCCCCGGCGTCCCTTCCTGTCCGTCAACCCTGTGCTCGGCGTCCATGGCGGCACCCCTGGTCTGCCCACCCCCGCGCCACCGACTCCGGTGGCGCGGGCGATGTGCTCTAGCGGGCCTTCTTCTTCAACACGACCTTCTTCTTCGCGCCAGCACCCATGACGGAGGGCGTTGACGGCTCAGCAGAGGTCGCCTGCTCGACCGGCGCGGGCGCCGGGCGGGGCTCCACGCGCGTGGGCGGCGGAGGCGGCGGCATCGGCTTGGCCTGCGGGCGGGCGGCCGGCATCACGGGAGCCGGCGCCGGACGCGCGGTCGCGGACGTCGTGCCAGTGGAACGCGCGGGCGGAGGCGGCGGCGCCGGACGCGAGACCGGAGCGGTCGGACGCGCCAGCGTCGTCGTCGTCGTCGGACGTGCCGTCGGACGGGCCACCGTGGGGCGCTCGGCCGGCAGCCGGCCCGGCTCCACGTCGCCCATGTCCACGCGGCCGCGGAAGCTGGCACCGTCCACGATGATGACGCGGGGGGCGTGGATGTCGCCCACCATGCGGCCCTCGCGGGTCAACTCCACGCTCTCCGTCGCGTTGATGTTGCCCACCACCACGCCGCTGACGATGGCGTTCTTCACCGCCACGTTCGCCTTCACCACGCCGGAGGGCTCCACGATGAGCGTCCGGCTGAGCGTCAGCTCACCCTCGACCCGTCCACGGACGGTGAGGTCCTCGTCGCCCGTCAACCGGCCGCTGATGAGGATGGAAGGCCCCACCACGGTGTTGTTGACGTTGTTGCTCCCTGAGAGCTCCTTCGCGGTGGCCACGAATCAGCGCTCCTTCATGTCCATGTCGACGTTGCCCTTGAAGGAGGCACCATCGGCGATGAGGATGCGCGGCGCCTTGATGTCGCCCACCACGCGGCAGTCCGTCTTCAGCTCCACCTTGTCGCTGGCGACGATGTTGCCCGTCACCCGACCGGCGATCTCCACGTTCTGCGTCTCGATGTCCGCCTCGACGACGCCGCTGCCCTCCACGTAGAGGCTTTCCTTGAGGGAGATCTTCCCCTTCACGGTGCCCTGGATGACCAGGTCCTCGTCTCCGGAGATTTCCCCGTCGATGACGATGCTCGAGCCAATGACCGTATTCGCCATGAGTGTTGTCCGCCCCTCTCGAAAGGTGTGCGCCGTGCAGAGCCCGGCGTGAGTCTCAGATGTCGTCCGGCAGCTTCACGTCCATCTCGATGGAGCCGTTGAACACGGCCCCATCTTCGATGACGACGCGAGGCGCCTTGATGTCGCCAGCCACCTTCGCCGAGGCGCTGATGGCCACCCGTGTCGAGGCGTCGATGTTCCCGCTCGCCTCACCGTTGATGGTCAGCTCCTCAGCCCGGATGTCCGCCTGCACCTTGCCGGTGCTCTCGATGGTGAGGTGGTTCTTCAGGGCAATCTGCCCCTCCACCCTGCCCTCGATGACCAGGTCCCCACCTCCCGTGAGGTTGCCCTTAATGACGATGCCCTTGCCGATGATGCCCGTCTCACCCGTTGCCATGCGGTGACCTCACCCAGCGCCAGCTCCTCCGTAGGAGCCGGGCGACCTGATTATGTCAGAGATGCGCGGAGATCCAGCCGGAGATATCCCGGAACACTTCCGCGCGCCCCACCTCGTTCAGGGGCTCGTGGCGCATGCCGGGGTACTCCTTGAACTTCTTGTCCGCCGCCCCGGCCGTCTCGAAGAAGACCCGAGCCGCCGCCGGAGCGGCCACGCCGTCCTCCGCGCCGCACAGCACGAACAGCGGAGCTTGAATCTTCGGTGCCAGCAGCATCGCCTCGCCCTGGGCCTTGGTGGACTCCAGGAACCAGCGGGGCGTGACGACGGTGAGGTAGAGCGGGTCGGCGCGGGTGGCGCGCTGCACCTCGAGGTCCTTGCTCAGGTCCTCCGGCGTCAGCTCCGTCTTCAGGGGCAGCCATGGCACGAGCCTTCCCACCGCGCGCGCGGCCATGAGCTTCATGGCCGGAGGGGTGATGGCCAGCTTGAAGTAGGGGGCTGACAGCACCACCCCGGACAGCCCCTCCACGTGGCGCTCCCCCAGCCACTTCACCGCCATCAGCCCGCCGTGGCTGTGGGCCAGCATGAAGGTCTTCTTGCCGCCCGCGTCCTTGCGCACCCGGGCCCAGAAGGTCTCCAGGTCGTCCACGAAGTGCGGCCACGCCTCGGCGTAGCCCCGGCGTCCGTCCGCGCGGCCATGGCCCCGGTAGTCGAAGCCGTGCACCGCGAAGCCGTCCGCGAGCAGCGCGTCCACGACATACGTGTAGCGGCCGAAGTGGTCCCCGTAGCCGTGCACCACCGCCACGTGGGCGCGGGGCTCGCCGTCCGGCAGGCTGGACCTCCAGAAGAGCCGGGTGCCGTCCCTGCCGTTGAAGAAGCCCTCGTCGTGGCGCGCCATAGGCGCATCAACTTAGCGGCCCGACGAACGCGTGGGTAGCGCCTTGAGCTTTCGCTCGAGCACCGCGCGCTGTCCGGGGGGCTCCGCCGACTCGGGGTCCAGCGCCAGCACGTCCAGGGCGCGGCGCCAGGCACCGGCCGCCTCTTCGCTCCGGGAGGCCCGCTGGTAGGCGTCTCCCAGGTGCTCCAGGATGACGGGCTCGTCCGGAGTCAGCGACGAGGCCCGCTCCAGCGCCTCCACCGCGCGCAGGTACTCGCCGCGCCGGAAGTACACCCACCCCAGCGAATCCAGGAAGGCCCCGGTGTCCGGGCGCAACTGGAGCGCGCGCAGCACGCGCCGCTCGGCTTCGTCCAGGTCCCTGCCCGACTGGGCCAGCAGGTAGCCCAGGAAGTTGAGCGCCGGGGCGTGGTCCGGGTCCACCTCCAGCACCGCCCGCATCCGCGCCAGCGCGCCGTCCACGTCGCCCTGCCGCTCGTGGGCCGCGCCGAGCACGTAGAGCAGCTCCTCGTCCCGGGGCTTGCGCGCCACCACCTCGCGCAGCAGCGTCAGCGCCTCCGTCCCCCGCCCCTGCCGGTGCAGCGTGGCGGCCAGCGCGTCGTACAGCACGGGCGTGGGCCCGGCGGCCAGCCCTTCCCTCAGCACCGCCTCCGCCCTCGCGCCCGCCCCGCTCCGCTCCAGGGCGCGGGCGTACTGCAGCCGCGCCTCCAGGTCCTCCGGTGTGTCCTGGAGCGCGGCCCGCAGCAGCGCCAGGGCCCGGGAGTGCTCTCCCGCCAGCGACAGGCAGCGGGCGCGGCGCAGGCGGGCGTCGGCGAAGACTTCCGAGCCCTCGGGCACCCCGGCGAAGGCGGCCGCCGCCTCCGCGAAGCGGCGCATCCGCTCGTGCACCAGGCCCGCGTAGTAGGACAGGCGGGGCTCGTCCGCGCCGGCCTTCCGGGCCGACTCCAGCACCTCCGCGGCGGCGGCCGGCTCGCGCGCGGCCAGGTAGCTGAAGGCCACGCGCACGGCCGTCTCCGGCTCGGAGGAGAGCGACAGCAGCCGGTCGAAGTACGCTCGCGCCCGCACCAGGGAGCCGGCCTTGAGCGCGGCGCGGCCCGCGCCCAGCAGCACCTCCTGGCTGTCCGGGTCCTTGCGCAGCGCGCGGGCGAGGGCGTCCTCCGCCTCGGCGGGGCGGCCGGAGTCCTCGTACAGCTTCGCCAGGGCGGCCAGCACCTCCACGTCGCCCGGGTCCCTCCGGCTGGCCTCCGTCAGCAGGCGCTCGGCGCGGAGGACATCGCCCCGCTCCGCCAGGGCCAGCCCCAGGCGCCGGTGGCCGGAGGCCTCGCCGGGCAGCGCCAGCGCCAGCGCCTCCACCACCTTCACCGCCTCGTCGGGCGCGCCGGCCTGGAGGTGCAATTGGGCCAGCACCAGGTACGCCTCGGGCTCGCGCGGCTTGAGGGCCACTGCGCGCCGCAGGTGCAGCCGCGCCCGGGTGTAGCGCCCGGACTCCAGCAGCACGCGACCCAGCAGCACGTGGGCCGGGTAGTACGCCGGGGAGCGCTCCACCGCCCGGCGCAGCTCGCGCTCGGCCTTCTCCAAATCCCCCAGGCGCGCGTACTCCTCCCCCAGTTGGGTGAGCAGCAGCGGGTGCCCGTCGTCCGTGGCCAGGGCCAGGCGCAGCGCATCCACCGCG
This sequence comes from Pyxidicoccus trucidator, assembly GCF_010894435.1. Classification (NCBI taxonomy): domain Bacteria; kingdom Pseudomonadati; phylum Myxococcota; class Myxococcia; order Myxococcales; family Myxococcaceae; genus Pyxidicoccus; species Pyxidicoccus trucidator. The sequence goes on from NZ_JAAIXZ010000015.1 coordinate 220,620, forward strand.
CCCCGGTGGTCTCCGGAATGGTGCAGCAACCGCGACTGGAGGTAGTTCGCATAGCTGGCGGACGAGGAGAAGCTCCCCTCGTCCGTGGCCGCCGCGTCCATGGCCTCGCGAATGGCCTCGCGGTCCACGCGCGGGCGCTTGGGCGGAGGGGCCGCGAGGGCCCCCCGCGCCACGAAGACGCCCAGCAGGACGGAGACGAGGAGGCGGGAAGGGCTCACGCGAGGAGGAGTCTAGCGCGGCCCCGCCCGGCGTGCAGGCGGCACACACCGCCTCCGCCGGAACCCGTCAGGTCTGCTCCCGAGGCCGTCACACCTCTTCCTGAGGCGGCGCGCCCAGCTTCTCCAGCAGCTTCTCCACCGGGTCGCTGTCCTGGCTCACGTCCGCCACCGCCGAGCGGTACTCGGTGTCCGTTGCCTTCTCGACGTCCGGCAGCATGCGGCTGATGACGTTGCGCGCCGGCTCCGCCTGGCACTCGGGGAGGATGACGACGAACACACCTCCGCCCAGGTGGGAGATGGCATCCGGGTGGCGCACCCGCTTGCGCATGATGTCGGCGATGCTGGCCGGAATCGGGTCCACCGGCCGGTCCGGCCGCAGCACCGCCAGACTGAGGGGACGGTGGAAGCGCCGGCTGCGCGTCAGCTCCTGCTCCAGCCGCAGCAGCAGCCCGCGCCGGTCATGCAGGCCCGTGGCCGGGTCGCTGCCGGTGCGCCGCTGCAGGGCGCTGGCCTTCTCCTTCTCCTGCTGCTCTCGCTCGCCCTGGCGCAGCTTGAGCGCACGGTCGGTGCGGTTGAGGAGCTCCACCGCGTTGAACGGCTTGCTCATGTAGTCCACCGCGCCCAGGTTGAGCGAGCGGACCTTCTCCGCCACGCCCTGGTGGGCGGACAGGAGGATGACGGGGATGTTCGCCGTGTCCGACGAGGACTTGAGCGCCATCGCCGCGTCCAGCCCGTCCAGCTTGGGCAGGAACACGTCCATGACCACCAGGTCCGGCCGCTGCGCGCGCGCCTTGGCGAGACCTTCCGCACCGTCGCGGGCCACCTCCACCCGGTACTTGGAGCGCAGCACCTCCGACAGCACGGCCGCGATTTCCGGCTCGTCCTCCACCACCAGCACGCGCGGCTGCTCATGGGGGTTGGTCGCGGCGGGCTGCTGCGGCCTCGGGTTGCGCGGCGCCTCCTGCGCCAGCGGCAGCGTGAAGACGAAGATGCAGCCGTTGGCCGGAGGGCTCTCCGCCCAGATTTCGCCGCCGTGCAGCTCCACGAACTCCTTGCAGATGGCCAGCCCCAGCCCCGTGCCCTTGCCGCCATGGCGGTAGCGGTCGAAGACCAGGTGCAGCTCGTCCGGGGGAATGCCCACGCCGTCGTCCTGCACGCACACCTTGGCCGCGTCGCCGTCCGGGCGCCCCAGCCGCTGCGTGCTCACCACCACCTCGCCGTCCTGGCGCGCGTGGTGGATGGCGTTGGTGATGAGGTTCTGCAGCACCTCGTGCAGCTTCATCTCGTCGCCGATGAGCATCAGGCTGTCCGGGCAGTCCGCGCGCAGCGACACGCCGCGGTTGGCCGCCAGGATTTCCAGCTCATTGACCGCGTCCCGGCACAGCTGCGCCACGTCCAGCACGCGCGGCTCAATCGACAGCCGCGCCGCCTCGCCCTTCCCCTTCTCCAGCAGCGACTCGACCAGCCCGAGGATCTTCTTGCCCTGGCGGATCATCGCCTCGGCGGACTGCTTCTGCTGGGCCTCCAGCGGGCCCTCCTGCAGCAGGCGGCCATGGCCCAGCAGCACCTGGAGCGGCGCGCGCAGGTCATGGCTGCAGACGGCGATGATCTCGTCCTTGAGCCGGTTGAGCTCCTTGAGGCGGCGGTTGGCGTCGTTCAGCTCCTGGTAGCGCTGCACGTACGCCAGCTCCAGGTCCTCGCGCTTCTTCTTCACCGCCGTGTGCAGGCGCGCGTTGCGGATGGAGTTGGCCAGCACGCCGGCCACCGCCTGCGCGAACTCCTGCTCGTCCCGGCCGAAGGACGCGTCCACCCGCGACACGCGCAGGAAGAGCGCGCCCAGCAGGTCGTCCTGGCAGATGAGCGGCTGGACGAGGATGGACTTCACACCCAGCGGGAGGATGGAGGTGCGGACCTCCGCCATCAGCGGATCTCGCTGCGCCTCTTCAATCAGCACCGGGTGCCGCGTCTCCAGCGCACGGCGCAGCTCCGGGTAGCGGGCCACCTCGATGTCCAGCTCGACGAGGCTCGGGTCCTCCTGCGTGGCCACCACGCGGGCGGTGCGGGCATGGCTGCCCTCCACCAGCACCACCGAGCAGCGGTCCGTCCCGGTGACGCGCCCCACCTTGTCCACGGCGATGCGCAGGATTTCCTCCAGCTCCAGCGAGCTGGTGGCCGCCTGGGTGATCTCCAGCAGCATCCCCATGCGCATGCGGATGCGCTCTTCCCTGTCGCGCAGCCGGCCCGCGCGCAGCGCCGCCTCCAGCCGCGGCACCACCTCGTCCGCGCTGCGAATCCAATCGTCCACTGCCAGACGTTTGAAGGCCTCCGCGGAGCGGGTGCGCCCCAGGTCCACCAGCACCGGCAGTCGCTGCAGGCGCTCCACCTTGCGCAGCGAGTCCAGCATCTCCGCCGCCCGCTTCGCCGTCACCGCGAGCAGCACGACCTCCGGCTGGAGCGTGTCCGCCGCCTGCGACAGGCTGCTCTCCCGCTCCGCCGCGGCGCACTGGTAGCCGCTCGCCGTGAGCCGCTCGATGAGGGCGTCTCCCGCCTCCTTGGCGGCCACCACCAGCACGCGTCCCCGCTGATCCGCCTGCATCTCGACTCTCACGGTGAACCTCGGACCCGCCGGCCCAGGAAGGACGGATGGAGAGGCTGCGTCAATCCACTGCGTGCGAAAGGGTACATGGTTCGGATCCGGATCATGCCGCTGAACACGCCCGTGGGCCAGAGCGGCGCACATCCCAGGAAGGGCGGGCATGTGAGAGGAAATGCGCGGCCTGGCCGCACTGGCCGTACGCCCGCCACCCGCCATCCCCCCTGGCCCCTCCCTCATGCACCCTGGTGGCTATCACGTCCGCGCCCCCGGGGGGATGCTTCACGTCCCCACCCCCGGCAGATGCCCGGCCGGTCGCCCCTTCCACCGTCGATCAGGCGCCAGCACGGCTGCAATTGTAATCCCCTGGCGCTTACACGGCCGCTACTCCCACCGAGAAGCCCCCGCCGCCCGCGCGGAGCCTCCAGGTCCGGGGATTCCGGACTCCGGGCCCCAGGCATCCAGGCTCGCCTCCAGCTCCGGGCTCCCCGTCTCCGAGCCCCGAGCCCCGAGCCCCCGCGCTCGCCGCCCCCGGGGCACGGTGATGCCCGGACCGCGGGTACGGGATAGAGTGCCGCGCCATGCCCCATCCTCCCCTGACGCGGCACGCATGGCGCGCCGCCCTCGCCCTTGCCGCCAGCCTGTCCGCCGCCTGCGGCGGTGACCCCAAGCCGCCCCCCACGCCGGACCCGCCCCAGGTCGCCCTCACGGTGCCCGAGTCCAACGTCGCGGGCACCAGCCTCAAGGTCATCGTCAACGTGACTGGCTGCGACACGGTCTCCTCCCTCAACCTCCTGGACCGGGAGACGTTCCTCAAGACGTTCACCTACGCGGGGAAGGACACCACGCTGGAGCTGCTGTCCGCGGACATCCCCTACAAGACGGTGGGTCTGTCGGCCAGCCTCGCGCTGGTCGCCGAGGCCGTGTGCGATGACGGCCGGAAGAACAAGTCCCAGCCCCAGCCGGCCGTCTTCTTCCCCGTGACGCGCGTGGTGGACGACCCGCAGGCCCGGGAGCAGGTCTTCACCATGCCCTTCGTCGCCGAGGGCACGGGCACCAATGTGGCATTCCTTGGCTGCAAAGGCCCCACCGCGGGGGCGCACACGCTCTACCGCCAGCCGCTCTCGGGCACCGCGCAGTCGGTGGCGATGCCCACGCTCTGCACCCCGAACACCGTCATCAGCGCGCCCGCGTCTGACGGCACTCGCTGGGTCTGGACTCCCGGCTCCAGCGCCTTCGCGGTGGACCCCAGCTTCCAGATTACCTCCCGCTCCCACCCGGACCTCGCGATTGGCACGCTGACGGTGATGGACAATGGCGACGCGCTCATCCGCAACCAGAGCGCCGGCCGCATCATCCGCCTGTCCCGCCGGGCACCCAGCCCCGGTGGCGTCGGCACGGAGATCTGGGTCTTCGAGTACCAGACCGGGAAGGTCGGCTATCCGCTGGCCCCGCTGAAGGTGCGCAACGGCCGCGTGCTGGTCGCCTCGCAGTACCCCTCAGGCGACGGCCGCGCGCAGATCATCGTGGAGGAACTGGACGCTGGCGACTCCAACCCCGCCACGGGTGGCACGCTCCTGACCCAGCACGTCATCCGCGACGTCCTCAGCACCAGCGTGGAGCCCCCCGTTCCGGCGGCGGCCTTCAGCGCGGACGGCAGCGTGCTGTACCTCGGCTTCTACCCGGTCGCGACGGACCGCTCGCAGGTCGTGGCCTGCGCCTCCGACGCCGACGGGTGCGAGGGGGCCAACTCCCGCTGGTCCAGCATCCAGCTCGTGGGCCCGGTGAGGGCGCTGATTCCCTATGCGAACGACTCGCGCCTCGCCGCCGTGGGCACGCAGCGCGTCTGGCCGCTGGCCACCGCCGATGGCGTCGTGCGCGGCAAGGACAGCACCTCGGTGGACGCCAACGGCGCGCTGAACGTGCTCTACATGCTCCCGAGCCGGCCCCCGTCCACCGACGTCTTCTTCCTCAACGGCCCCGCGCGAGTCGGCCAGAGCGCCTCGCTGCCGGTGGAAATCGTGGGCATGGACCAGTCCTCCAGCGGCGAGGGCCGCGAGGTCTTCCGCTACCAGGTGGCCGTCAGCATGGGCGCCGCGGTGGACGGCGATGGCCGCCTGTGGCTGCGCACCGGCGGCAAGTTCCACCAGGCGCTCCCCATCAGCCAGTACCGGAGCGCCCGGCCGTAACAGCAACGCTCAGGGCCTGTCGGCGACGAGGAGTGCCTCCACGTTGCCGGCGGGCCCGGGCACGGGCGAGTCCATCAGCCCACGCACGGTGAGGCCCTGCTCGCGCACGAAGGCCGTCACCGTGTCGATGGCGTCCTGGCGCGCGGCGGCGTCCCGCACCACGCCGCCCTTGCCCACCCGCTCGGGGCCCACCTCGAACTGGGGCTTCACCAGCGCCACCAGCAGCCCGCCCGGCTCGAGGAAGGTCAGCACCGAGGGCAGCACCTGGGTGAGCGAGATGAAGCTCACGTCGATGACGATGGCGCCCACCTTCTCCGGCAAATCTTCGTCCGTGAGGTAGCGCGCGTTGACGCGCTCGCGCGAGCGCACCCGCGGGTCCTTCCGCAGCTTCTCGTGCAGCTGGCCGTAGCCCACGTCGATGGCGTGCACGCGCGTGGCCCCGTGCTGGAGCAGGCAGTCCGTGAAGCCGCCGGTGCTGGCGCCGATGTCCGCGCACACCCGGCCCGTCACGTCGAGCCCGAAGCGGTCCATGGCCCCCTTCAGCTTCAGCCCACCGCGCGACACGTAGGGCAGCACCTCGCCCTTGAGGCGCAGCTCCGCCTCCACCGGCACCAGCGAGCCGGGCTTGTCCACGCGCTGGTCGTCCACCACCACCTGTCCGGCGAGGATGAGCGCCTGCGCCTTGGTGCGCGACTCCGCCAGCCCGCGCTCCACCACCAGCACGTCCACGCGCTCCTTGCGAGGCTTCACCGCCCGCCTCCTTCCAGCAGCTCACGGCCCGTCCGCAGCAGGCCCGCCGCGTCCAGGCCCAGCTCCGCGCGCTGCACCCGCGCGTCGCCATGCGCGACGAACACGTCCGGCATGCCCACCAGGCGCACCCGCGCGGTGATGCCCCGGGCCGCGTACAGCTCCAGCACCGCGCCACCCAGTCCGCCGCGCGTCGTGCCCTCCTCCACCACCACCACGTGGCCGCACGCGGCGGCCTCCAGCAGCGCGGCCTCGTCCAGCGGCGAGGCACAGCGCGCGTCCAGCACGCTCCAGCCTGGCTGGCCCCGCGCGGCCTCCAGCGCGGCCAGCCCCAGCGGGCCCAGCGTCACCAGCGTCAGCCGGGGCCGCTCGGCGCGCAGCAGCCAGCGCGCGCCCACCAGCGGCGCCTCGCCCGCGAGCACCCCCGGAGGCAGCGGCGGCAGCGTGCCGCGCGGGAAGCGGAGGACGGACGGGTGCGGCGCCGCCAGCGCGGTGTCCAGCATGGGCGCCAGGTCCTCGCCCACCATGGGCGACCAGAGCTGGAGCCCGGGCAGCGGCCGCAGCGACGCGACGTCGAAGGTGCCCTGGTGCGTGGCGCCGTCAGCGCCCACCAGCCCCGCGCGGTCCACCGCGAAGACGACGGGCAGGCCCGGCAGGCACACGTCGTGGATGACCTGGTCGTACGCGCGCTGGAGGAAGGTGGAGTAGATGGCGCAGACGGGGCGCGCGCCCGCCGCGGCCAGCCCCGCGCTGAAGGTGACGGCGTGCTGCTCGGCGATGCCCACGTCGTGCACCCGGTCCGGAAAGCGCGCCTTCAGCTCGTTGAGCGCCGAGCCCTCCAGCATGGCCGGCGTCACCGCCACCACGCGCGAGTCCTTCGCCATGGCGTCCTCCAGCACCGCCGCGAAGGCCTCGCTGAAGGTCCGCTGCCCCTTGCGCGAGCGCACCAGCTTGCCGTCCCGCCACTCGTACGGGCCCATGGCGTGCCCGCGCGTCTGCGCGTCCGCCTCCGCCGGGGGGAAGCCCTTCCCCTTGAGCGTGAGCGCGTGCACCACCACCGGCCGCGAGGACACCTTCGCCTCGCGCAGCGCGTGCACCAGCGCGCCCAGGTCATGCCCGTCCACCGGCCCCAGGTAGGTGAAGCCCAGCCCCTCGAAGAAGGCGCGCGCGCCCCGTGTGCGCAGCAGCGCCGGAATGGCGCCCACGTTGGCGCTGATGGACATCTGGTTGTCGTTGAGCACCACCACCAGCGGCAGGTCGCTGCCCCCCGCGTTGTTGAGCCCCTCGAAGGTGAGCCCGCCGGTGAGCCCGCCGTCACCCAGCACCGCCACCACGTGGCCGCGCCGGCCCAGCACCCGGCGCCCCTCCAGCATGCCCAGGGCCGCGGACACCGCCGTGCACGAGTGGCCCGCCAGCAGCGCGTCATGCGGGCTCTCACGCGGGTCCAGGAAGGGCCCCAGCCCGCCGGCCTGCCGCAGCGTATGCATGCGCTCTCGCCGCCCGGTGAGCAGCTTGTGCGCGTACGCCTGGTGCCCCACGTCGAAGAGGAGCGCGTCCGTCGGCGAGTGGAACACCCGGTGCAGCGCGACGATGAGCTCCACCGCGCCCAGCGATGCGCCCAGGTGCCCGCCCACGCGGCCGCACAGGGAGATGATGTCCTCGCGCAGCGCCTCGCACAGCGCCGGCAGCTCCGCCTCCGGAAGCGACCGCACGTCGGAGGGCGAGGCGATGCGCTCCAGCAACCCCGTCATCAGGACTTCCGCTCCACCGAGTACCGCGCCAGTGCGGCCAGCGGCCCGTCGGCGCCTTCCAGCGGCCGCACCGCCGCCATCGCCTGGGCCACCTTCTCCTCCGCCATGCGCTTGGACGCTTCCAGCCCCACCACCGCCGGGAAGGTGAAGCGCCCCGCCGCCGCGTCCGCACCCGCCGGCTTGCCCAGCTGCTCCGGCGTGGCCGTCACGTCCAGCACGTCGTCGGCAATCTGGAAGGCCAGCCCCACCGCGTCGCCATAGCTGTCCGCGCGGGCCAGCGCGTCCGCGTCCCCGCCCCCGGCCAGCACGCCCATGCGGCACGCGGCGCGGATGAGGGCGCCCGTCTTCAGGCGGTGCAGCCGGATGAGGTAGTCCAGCGCGGCCGGCCGGTCCTCGGCGATGTCCAGCACCTGCCCGCCCACCATGCCCGCCGCGCCCGCCGCCACGGCCAGCTCGCGGCACAGCGCCGCGCGCACCGGCTCCGGCCCCGAGGCCACCAGGGTGAAGGCCTCCGTCAGCAGCGCGTCTCCGGCGAGAATGGCCATGGCCTCGCCGTGCACCTTGTGGTTGGTGAGCCGGCCCCGGCGGTAGTCGTCGTCGTCCATGGCCGGCAGGTCGTCATGCACCAGCGAGTACGTGTGCACGTACTCCACCGCGCACGCCGCGTCGCCCGCCAGCGCGGAAGCATTGCTGGCGCGCGCCACGGTGTCCGCGAAGGCCAGGCACAGCACCGGGCGCAGGCGCTTGCCGCCGGCCAGCAGCGAGTAGCGCATGGCCTCGGCCAGCTTCGGCGGGGTGCCAGACGGTTGGAGGAGGTCCGCGCGCTCGCGCAGCAGCGACTCCACCCGCGCCTGCTGGGCGCTCAGGAAGGAGTCCAGATTGAAGGGTGCCAAGAGTCCGTACTCCTCTAGGGGGGCTGCGTGGCCACGAGCTCGTGCACGCGCTTCACGAGCTTGTCCATGTCCAGCGGCTTGACGAAGTAATCCGCGGCGCCGACCTCGAAGCCGTGCCGCTTGTCCTCCGGGTCCCCTCGCCCGCTGATGAAGATGACGGGGATGTCCCGGAAGTGCTCGTTCTTCTTCACTGCCCGACACAGCTCGAAGCCGTCAATCCAGGACATATTCACGTCCAGGAGGATGGCGTGCGGCCGGTGCAGCTGGAGGGAGGCGATGAGGCGCAGGCCGTTGGCAGCCATGGTGACGTCGAAGCCCTCGTCCTCCAGGGCCGCCGCCAGCAGCTCCCGCGTGTCGCGGTCATCATCGACGATGGTGATCTTCGGCTTCGACATGCCGGAAGTGGGCGCCCGAACGGCCTAGAACGGGACGTCATCCTCCGGGGGAGGCCTGGGGGCAGGCGCAGCGGGCGCTCGGGGGGCCGCGGCCGGGGCAGGACGTCCCGCAACCGACAGCGGCGCCACCACGTCCTTGCCATCCTCGTCCAGCAGCAGCTGCTCGATTCGCTGCTCCGCCTCGGTGAGCAGCTTCTCGCCGCGGCGCACGAGCCGGATGCCCTCCTCGAAGGCCTTGAGAGAGTCCTCCAGGGACAGGTTGCCGCTCTCCAGCCGGCCCACCGTCTCCTCCAGTCGCGTCACCACGTCCCCGTACTGCTCGGGAACCTCGGGCTCCGCCACCTTGTCCGCCTTGGGCGCCTTGTCCGACTTCGCCACAGCCTTCCACCTCCCCGTGGGGCGCGGGACTCTAGAGGGTGGCCCGTTAGCAGTCCACCGGCCCTTTCACGCCCGTGACGGTGACTTCGACTTCCTCACACCCGCCCAGCGTCTTCGCCCCGTTCACCGCGAGTTTGATGCCCAGGTGCTCTCCCACCTGTACGTCGGTGCTGGTGCGCACCACCGCCCCATCCCGCTGGCGGAAGACCACCGAATACCCGCGCGACATGACCTTCAACGGACTCATCGCGTCCAGTCGTCCCTCCAGACGCTGGAAACGCCGCTGCGCATCCGCCAGGGTGCCCTGCTGGAGCGCCAGCAGCCGTGCCCGGTGCGCGGCCAGCCGGGCACGCTCCTTCGCCACCCGCGCCGTCGGCGAAACCCGCTCCAGGCCCAGGTGCGCCGTCGCCAGCGACGCCTGCCGGCTCGCCACGCCCGCGCGGGCCGCCTCCGACAGCCGCCGGGCCAGCCTCAGCAGATGGGCCCGCTGCTCGCCCAGCCGTGCCTGGGGCCGGACCCGCTGCAGGCGCTCGGACAGCACGCGCAGCCCGTCCCGGTGCTCGCGCACCGCGGGCCGCAGCACGCGCATCATCGCCTCCACCTGCTCGGACAGGTGCAGTCGCTGGTGGTTGATGGCGCGCCGCGGGTCCTCGAGCTCCGCCGAGAGCTGGCCCAGCTCCTCGCGCAGCTCCAGCACCCGCCGCTCCGTGGCCCGCCGCAGCCGCCCGGCCTGCGTGGCCAGCGTCAGCTCCAGGTCCGCCAGCACCGGCGCCAGCCGCTCCGCCGCCGCGCTGGGCGTGGGCGCCCGCAGGTCCGCGACGAAGTCGGAGATGGTGAAGTCGATTTCGTGGCCGATGGCCGACACCACCGGCACCGGCGAGGCGAAGATGGCGCGCGCCACCAGCTCCTCGTTGAACGTCCAGAGGTCCTCCACGGAGCCTCCGCCGCGCGTCACCACGATGACGTCCACGTCGGTGCGCGACAGCCGCTCAATCGCCCGCGCCACGTCCACCGCGGCACCCTCGCCCTGCACGCGCGCGTCCGCCAGCAGCACGCTCTGCCGGGGGTTGCGCGAGTGCAGCACGCGCAGGAAGTCCTGGAGCGCCGCGCCGGTGCGGCTGGTGACGATGCCGATGCGCCGGGGCAGGAAGGGCAGCGGGCGCGGCGCGCGCTTGCGCCGGTCGCCGATGAGCCCCTCCGCCGCCAACCGCTCCTTGAGCTGCTCGAAGGCGAGCGCCAGCGCGCCCTCCCCCACCGGCTCCAGCCGCTGGACGATGAGGCTGTAGCGCCCCTGCGGCTCGTACAGGTCCACGCTGCCCTCGGCCAGCACCTCCATGCCGTCGCGCAGCGCGAAGCGCAGCCGGGCCGCCAGCGACGCCCACACCTTCGCGTCGATGGCCGCGGACGCGTCCTTCAGCGAGAAGTACCAGTGCCCGCGCGCGTTGGGCCCGCGAAAGCCCGTCACCTCGCCGCGCACGATGACGCGCGCGAAGCGCGACTCCAGCGTCTGCTTCAGCTGGCGCGTCAGCTCGCCCACCGACAGCACCAGGCGCTCGGGCTTGGGCGGCGGCGGAGGCGCGCCCTCCAGCGGCCCCAGCAGCGCGGTGCCGTCCGCATCCACCGGCGGCGGAGGCGGGGGCGGCTTCCTGGGCATGGCCACCACGCGGCCCGCGGGCCGGACCTCACCCGAGTCCACGGAGGCCTCGGGAGCGGAGGCCGGCAGGCCGAACAAGTCGCCCTGGCCGGGGATGGCCGGCGGAGGAGCCCCGCCCGCGCCCTTGGACTTCTTCATCGCGAGAGCTTCTCGACCCAGGTCTGCGCCTTCTGGTGGTACTCGTCCTCGGCCGGCGTCATCGCCACCACGTCCTTGAACTTGGGCAGCGCCTCGTCGGGAGCGGAGTCCTTGATGGAGTAGGCGGAGAGGTACAGGTCCTTCGCCTTGGTCTTCATCTCGCTGATGATGTTGGTGGCGCCGGCATGGCCGGAGTCCGCCTGCAGGGCGCGCCGCGCGAACTCCATGGCCCGGCCCCACTGACCCGCCGCCTTCGCCGCGGTGGCGCTCTTGTAATAGATGGTGGCCGCGCGCGTGCCCGCATTGCGAGCCATCTTGCTGGGCCGCCCGTCGGTGATGTCCTTGTCCAACGCCAGCAGCTTCGTCAGCAGCTTGCCGTCCAGGTCCTCCAGGCGCTTGTACAGGTTGCTGAACTCGGTCATCTGCCCGAGCAGCTTCTTGCACTGCGGCGTCTTGCCCGAGCACGCGTTGAGGATGGCGCTCGCGCCGGACACGTCGCCGTCGCGGAAGCGGTCCACGGCCGGCTCCCACGGCTTGGGCGCCGCCGCCTGGTAGACCGGCTTGGGCGCGTCGCGCACGAGGATGGCCTGCGCCGCCTGCTCGTTGATGAGCTTCGCGTCGCGGTCCTCCGGGAAGGCCAACAGCACGTCGTCGGTGATGGCCTTGGCCTCGTTCAGCTGGTTGCCGTCCAGCGCCTTGCGCGCCTCCAGCGTGCGCTTCTGGGCCGCGGTCACCAGGTCGCGCTTCGCCGTGCGGACATGGTCGTCCAGGAACTGCGTCCTGCCCGTCTTCGCCAGCGCCGCCGAGGCCTTGCCCAGCTCGTTCTTCGCCAGCGCGGCCCGCGCGTCCGCCAGGCTGCGCTGGATGGGAATCTCCCGCTCCGCGTGCCCGAGGTAGTCCGTCACGCCCGGATACTCCGGGGCCTGCGCCTGGAGCTCCTCCAGCTTCGCCTGCGCCTCAATCCACTTGCCCTCGCGCACCAGGTTCTTCGACTCCTGGAACAGCGCGCTGAGCGCGTCGCGCCGGGCCTTGCCCTCCATGGCCTCCTGCATCTCCGCGGCCTGCTGGCGGCTCACGTTCATCCGCACCACGCCCAGGCCGGCGAACAGCAGCACCACCACGCCGGCCGCGGCCAGCTTGATGCGCATCTTCTTCTTCAGCTCCTCCGGGCTCGGCGGCGTGACGGCCGAGGTGCGCGAGGTGCGCACGCGCCCGCCCTCGGTGCGCGGCGGCGGACGGGCCGGCACCCCGGCGCGAGCGCCGGACGCGGAAGTCGAGGGCCGGGGCCGCGAGCCACTCGGGGGCGCGGACACCGACATCGTGGAGTTCGCCACGTCCTCGAAGCGCAGCTCCGTGTCGCCCAGCGTGACGACGTCGCCGTTGGCCAGCGGCGTCTCGTCGTTGATGACGTCGCCGTTGACGAGCGTGCCGTTGCCGGAGCCCATGTCGCTCACCGCCCAGCCCGCACCCAGCTTGCGGACCATGACGTGCTTGCGCGACACGGACGTGTCGGGGATGCAGATGGGGTTATCGGTGGCGCGGCCGATGGTGTACTCGCCGTCCTCCAGCGAGAACTCCTCACCGGCCTTGGGGCCGGCGATGCACACGAGCCGCGACGCGGCGGACACGGGGGCGGACCGGGAAGCGGAGGCGCCAGGGGACGTCCTGCGCACGGGCCGGGAGCCCGTTCCACCCGAGGGCGGGCCGCCGCCGGAAGGCGTTCCGGAAGTGGGCCTGCGACGCGCCGGAGGGGAACCGTTCGACATGGGAAATCACCGACTCACTGCGAGGGGGGCACGCGACTACAGCTCGTGCTCGTAAGCCAATTCCAACGCCCGATTGTGGCAGCGATGCTCGGCCGTAGGGAAGCGCCTGCTCACCTCTTGCAGGGCCGCCCGGGCCTTCCTGGCGTTGCGGTACTGTACGCTGCGTTGGAAATCGAGCATCAGCTGGCTGCACTTGTGGTCCAGCTCGGTTGTCACCTGACCAAGCTGGAAGCGCACGTCCTGGTACAGGTCCGGCTTCTCGTCCAGGGCCTCCAGGGTGATCCACGCGAAGCGGTACTGCTGCCATGCCTTGAAGAGGTTCTCCGCGCCCACGGCCTTCGTCTCGTAGAAGCGGGCACCCGTCTGGGCGTACTGTCGCGCCTTGGACAGCACGTCGTCCCGTGACAGCTCCGGCACGGGGATGATTTCCAGCCGGAGGTTCCACACCCGCCACGTCTCGTTGCCCGGCGGGTTGCGGACGTTGTCGAAGACGAGCGAGTTCTGCTCGCCGCGCTTGAGCGTGATGACCGGGAGGATGGACTCCAGCTCCCGCTCCGCGGTGCTCGTCGTATCCGGAGGCACCCAGCCCAGGTTGACCCCGTTGAGCACCAGCGCCACCTCCTCCTTGGAGATGCCGCTCGCCTGGTAGTGGATCAGCGCCACCGCCCGGGTGGGCGTGACGAACTGGAAGTCGAAGGCCTTCTGGTCCGGGCGCTCCCACTGGACGCCCTCGCCCAGGCCGAACGAGTCCGGCACCAGCTCCAGCCCGAGCTCCATCGGCTCGGGTCCGCTCGAGCCCAGGACTCCGCCGTGCGGCAGGAACACCCAGCCCACCGCGCCCAGGCCGCCGAGCAGCACCAGCAGCACCGGCACGCCCACCGCGATGCGGGCCCCCAGCGACAGCGCGCCCCACCACAGCGCGAGCTGCCCGCCACTGCTGCCGGCCAGCTCGCGGCGGCGGCGCGCGCGGTCGGCGGCGGACAGCCCGTCGGCCCCGGCGGGCACGGGCGCAGGCGCCGGAGCAGCCCTCGCGGGCACCGGGAGCGACGCCACCGGTGCCAGCGCCGCCGGAGCGGGCGACGGCGAGTCCGCGGGCCTTACCGGGCTGACGGCGGGGAGCCGCCCCGTGGGGACGTTCTCCGCCACGCCGTCGATGGGCGCCCCCAGCGGCGGGTGGCGGCGGATGGGGCGGGTGGCGTCCTCGTCGCCGTCGGGCGGAACCCAGACGAAGGTGAACTCCACCGGCCCCACGGTGATGCGGTCCCCGTCCCTCAGCTGCTGCTCACCCGGGAGCAGCGTGCCGTTGAGCGCGGTGCCGTTGGAGCTGCCCACATCCGCGGCGAAGTACAGGCCCGCACGCTCGAGGATGCGAGCATGCCGCCGGGACACGCCATGGTCATGCAGCACCAGGTCGTTCTCCGAGGTGCGGCCGATCTTCACTTCGGCCTGCTCGAAGACGAGCTCCCTCCCTTCCTGGAGCCCCTTGGTGATGGTCAGACGGATAGGCAGGGCAACAACCTCAGGAGATCTCGCCGAAGAAGAACTGGAACACGATGGGCCCGAACAGCACCATGAACACCGTCGGGAAGATGCAGGCGATGAGCGGGAAGAGCATCTTCACCGGGGCCTCGCCGGCCAGCTTCTCCGCCCGCTGGGTGCGGTCGATGCGCATCTGCGTGGACTGGATGCGCAGCACCTTGCCAAGGCTGGTGCCCATCTTGTCCGCCTGGATGAGCGCGGTGATGAACGTCGTCAGCGGCGGCAGGTCCACCCGGACGATCATGCTCTTCATGCCCTCTTCACGCGTCTTGCCCATCTTCAGCTGCTTGAGCACCAGCTGCAGCTCCTCGCGCAGCGGGCCCGCCTTGCCCTTCTCCACCACCTTCGCCAGCGCGGCGGTGAAGTCCAGGCCCGCTTCCACGGACAGCGTCAGGAGGTCGAGGCTGTAGGGCAGCGCGCGGCTGATCTGCAGGTGGCGCTTCTTCACCTGGTCGTTCAGCCACATGATGGGGTAGTAGGTGCCGAGCAGCAGGAACAGCACGCACCACGCCAGGTTCTGGCCCGTGCCGTTGAGGATGAACAGGCCCATCAGCAGGCCCACCACGGCGCTCACCTCCTGCAGCGCCATGATGTCCTCGGGCTTGTAGCCCTGCGGCTCACCGGCCTTGATGAGGTTGCGGCGCGCCTTGGCCTCGTAGCCCGGCCACATGAAGCGCCGGTTCATCGCGCCCAGCCGGCGGATGACCACGCCACCCGCGCCCTTCACACCACCCGCCGACTCCTCGCGAACCTCCGAGAGGAAGCGCTCCAACAGCGTCTGGTACAGGCCCAGGCCCAGGAAGCCCACGGCCCCCGCGAAGAGCAGCGCCGAGCTGCCGACCAGCACTTGCGTCAGGACATCCACGGTGCACCCCTCAGATATCGATGTTGACGATGCGCCGGATGATGAGGATGCCCATCACTTCCATGATGGCGATGATGACCACGAGGATCCATCCGAAGATGTGGTTCATCATGGGCTCCATCAGGTCCGGCCGCATGTAGTTGAGCACCATGCCCAGCACGCCCGGCATGGCCGCGACAATCCACCCCTGCAGCTTGCCCTGCGAGGTGAGCGCGTCGATCTTCCCCTCCAGGCGGAACCGCTCGCGAATCACCGTGGAGATGGTCTCGAACATCTCGGCCATGTTGCCGCCGAGCTGCCGGGCGATGTTCGTGGACACCACCACCAGCTCCAGGTCGTCGCTGCCCACCCGGCGCCCCATGTTGATGAGCGCCTCTTCCAGGGGCACGCCCAGCTTCACTTCCTTCACGAACAGGCCGAACTCCTGGGACAGCGGCGCCATCGCCTCGCGCGCCACGTGCTCAATCGCCTGAGGGAAGGTGAGGCCCGCCTTGAAGGCGTTGGCCATGGCCTGCAGCGCGTCCACCAGCTGGACGTTGAACTTCTTGATGCGCCGCTTGCGGTAGTGCTTGACCATCAGCATCGGCAGGAAGAAGCCGAACACCGTGGCCACCACCGCGAGGATGGGGTTGAAGATGATGTAGGAGAGGATCCCCAGCAAGCACATGCAGGCGATGTTGAGGATCAACATCTGCCGGGGGTCGATGAAGAGGAACATGTCGCTCAAGTCGTTCATCGACTTGGCGACGTAGCGCTCCTGGTACTGCTCATACGCCTTCGACAGGACGCTGAAGATCACCAGGCTGAAGAAGAAGACAGACCCGGTGACGAGGAGGAGGACGATTCCGGCGAGCATGGGCGTGGTTCCCTGGGAGGGGGGGAGGACCCGCGAGGAGCGCCGTTACGGCGCTCCGGCGCCGGCGGCCTTCTCCGCTCCGCCCTTGATGATCTGGATGATCTCCCGGCGCTTCTGCTCCAGCACCCGGGTGCGCTCGCCGGACAGCAGCGTGCTGATGGTGGCGCGGCCGCGCTCCTCGATGAGGTCCACGTCGTCCTCGTTGCGCAGGGTGAGCGTCAGCGCGCCCAGCTCCGTCGCCAGCACGAGGATTTCCGCCTCTTCCGGCAGCACCATCAGCGAGATGTTGTTGTACTCGCGCTGGCCCTCCGGAATCAGGTTCACGTTCGTGGTGCCTGTGATCTTGCCCGTGGCCACCACGATGACGTTCTGGAGCAGCGTCACGGCCACGCTCTCGTCCGTCTGCGGATCACGGAACGTGCCGATGACGTCCACCTTGTCGTTGGGGCGGATCCACCCGCCCACCGACGTGGTGTTCTTCGCCTCGATGGTGATGGCGCGAGCCTTGCGCTGCACCTTCGAGGACAGCCGCTCGGCGGCCTTGGTGGTCTCGAACTGGCTCCACAGCAGCGGATCACCCGACTGCAGCGCCACCAGCACCTTCTGGTTCACCACGTAGGAGGCCGAGTCCGGACGCACCACCGACGAGGTGACGAACTGCTCCGGCACCGAGCGCTGGGAGATCATCTCGAAAGTGATGACCGTGCCTTCGGGGACATCCTGGGCCGCGACGACAACCGGCACCAGGTTCCAACCGCGGCGGACATCCGCCTCCTTCTTCTTGATGGCGGAATACGCGATGACGCCGGCCAGCAGGCCCAGCACGAGCGCGACGACAAGCGGAGTCTTGCCCTTCAGCATGATTCAGGAACCTCCAAAACGGGGGGTGCCGTTCGGCGGTGAGGCGGGGTCCAGAGGGGGTGTTCGAATACAGTCAGGCGCAACAGGCGCGAATGGCGCGGGATGTTAGCCGTGCAATACGGCAGGTGTCAAAACCACCTCCCGCGATAGCCCCGCATCCCGCGCCAATCCGGAACGAAAGTCCCGGGGTTTTCAGAGGGAGTGCTACAGGTCGTCGATGTCGTCGCGGTCCGACGCCGTGAGGCCCTTGCCCTCGGTGATGCTGTAGATGGCGTCCTGCACCACGTCGGCGTCGTCCTCGCTGTCGATGCGCTTGTCCGCCAGCAGGCCGAGCAACTCCTGGAGGGCGGCGTCGCTGGTGACGGGCCCGATGCGGTAGGGGGTGCCCCGCTCGTTGGGGTTCTGCGACTCGTTGAGGCAGTACGTGAAGAGGGGCACCACCTCGGCCTCGGGGTCCGTGCCTCCATCCGGCGGCCCGCCGGAGCCATTGTCCGTGGGCGGCACCGTCACGACGACGCGCTCCACCAGCAGGCCGTTCTGGAAGCCCTCGGAGGCGGAGACGATGACGAGCCCCGGGGGGAACACCACCTGCACCGGCGCGCCCGTGCTGTTGCGCAGCGGCACGCAGACCTGCACGTACTCGCCGGAGCCGTTGCCCGGAACGCCGTTGCCACAGTCCGACGACAGGTCGTCCGCGCCGAACACCGTGCCGCTGACCGTCACGCCCGCCGGCAACGTGAAGGGCGTGCCCCGCGGCTCGCCCGGGTCGTCGCCCAGGCCGGGGCGGACTTCATTCTCGCCGGTGCCGGGCGGGTCGTCCGTCCCCTCGTCATCATCGCCACTGCACGCCAGCACTCCCGCTCCCACACCCACCGCGACGACCAGCCACTTCCAGGCCGCATGCGCCATTGCGCGCTCCTTGGTTTTCGTCAGTGCTGCGAGGGCGGCCCGTCCGGCCGCGAGCCGCCCCGTCCTCTGCCGCGCCAGGCCCGCCCCGCGAAGGGACGGAGGGCCTCGCGCGGATTACAGGTCCTTGAGGGCCTCGCGGTCCTCGGCCGTGAGGCCGTCGCCATCGGAGACGCTGAAGACGGCCTCCTGGACGGCTTCCACCGGATCTCGCTGGTTGGAGATGTCCTTGCCCTCCATCAGCGTGAAGATTTCACGCATCTTCGGGTGGTCGGTGATGGGGCCCAGCTCGAAGCGCGCGGACGAGTCGGACGGGTCACTCGACTTGTTGATGCAGTACAAGTGCAGGGGGATGCTCACCGTCTCCGACTCGGCGCCCCCGTCGACCCCACCGGGCCCGTTCGAGGTGGGAGGTATCGTGACGACCTCTCGCTCCACCAGGATGCCGTTCTGGTACGTCTCCGAAGCGGAGACGATGACGAGGCCCGGGGGGAAGACCACCTGCACCGGAGCGCCCGTGGTGTTCCTCACCTCGAGGCAGCCCCGCACATTGAGGCCACTGCCCACGGGGGCCACCTGGGACTCCGAGCAGTCGCCGTCATCGTTCGCGCCCTTGATGGTGCCGGACACCACCTGCACGCCCGCGGGGAACGAGAACGGCGTGCCCTTCGGCGCGCTCCGGTTCTTGCCGAAGCCGGGCTCCACCCCCGCCGGCGTGTCGTCATCCGGGTCCGTCCCGTCCCCATCGTCCTTACAACCCGCCGCCCCCACCAGGGCCGCGACCATCAGCCACGTCCAACGCGCCTTTGCCATATGCGCCTCTCCCTGAGCTGCCAGCAGCGCCCTCCGAAGGGAGGTGCCGCCGGGTCAGTATGAACCCGGAGCCTCGCCGGGCCTGCTTTCCGAGGCAACCCCGCAAGCATCCCCTCGTCAAGGAAGCAATGAAGCGGGGGGTTCAGCGGCAGGCAGGTCGGGGTTGAAGAGGCCGGTGAGGACGACAGGCTCGCCGGTGTCGTCGCGAAGGAGCGCGGGCTGCCCCTGCTCCAGGCCGACCACGCGCAGGGTGAAGGTGACGCCATCCGGGGAGACGAAGAGCCACACGTCTCCCGGGGTGGGCTGCTCCACCCGCGAGTCCGGCGCCTCGACGCGCACCACCCGCGGCGGCACGGCCTGGAAGGTCCGGTTCCGCACGCGGGCGTCCGCGCGGAGTCCCTGCTCCAGCAGGGCCTGCCAGGGCGCGGTCTCCACCGGCACCTCGGCCCGCGTCTGCAGCCGCTGCACCATCTCCAGGTGGACGCGGCGCGCGGAGGCGAGGATGGCCAGGTTGGCCCGCTGCTCGGAGCGCGCCGCGGGCGGCTCACGCCCCAGGGCGAGCGTCCCTCCAAGGCCCGCGAGCACCGCCAGCGAGGCCCACAGCGGCGCGGAGCGGCGCAGCACCAGTCCCACCAGCAGCCGTGCCGCGCCCACCGCCGCCGCCACCGAGCCCAGCAGCAGCACCCCCCGTGGCGGAGCGCCCACGTGGAAGGAGCGGGAGAGGGCGTCCAGCAGGTGCCGCCACTCGGGAAGCGCGGCGCCCAGCGGCACCGCCGACAGGGCGAGGAAGACGCCCGCGTGCACCAGGCGCAGGCCCCAGGACGAGGGGCCCCCTTCCCTGCTCCGGACCACCGCCGTCATGGGAACGGCAGGTTGAGCACGAAGTAGAACGAGTCGTAATAGACCTGGTAGGCCTCCATGAACAGGTCGATGACGTTGGACTGCCGGTCATCGGTCCACCGGACCTTCACCGACGCTCCGACGATGAGCGCCACGACGAGGACCCAGTTGAGCAGGGAGTATTCCAACATCGCCTGTCCACGCGAGGCACGGCGGCTGGAGCGCGGCATCTTCGTCGCGGGATTCATGGGCTCTCCTCTTCCTCTTCGCCTTCCTCCGACTGTAGCCAGGGAAGGTTGGCGAACTTCTGTTCGGCGTACTCGAGGCGGATCTGCGGCTCGTTCGGCAGCGGCATGCGGATGCGGGACTTCGCGTCCACACCATACTCCGCCACCTCCATGCTCTGGCCGATTCCTGGAATCTCGATTTTCGCCAGGTTGATGACGGGCAGCTCGCGGCTGATCCACATGCGCTTGATGACGGTGGAGCGCAGCACCACCTCCACCGGGACGGCGGTGACGGTGCCCGCGTGCGTCATCAGGCGCGACTGCTTGCCGGCGCGGACGGACGGGCGGGGCATGGCGCTCGGCGGCGGGGACGCCTTCGCCCGGGGGGCCTCCTCCGGGGGTGGCTTCTTCTTCAGCGAGTGCTCCAGCGCCTCGGGCGAGTACTCCTGCGGCTTGCCGTAGCCCGCGGAGGCGATGAGTCGGGTGATGGGGTGATGCTTCGGGTTCTCCTCCTCACCCAGGGCGACCAGCATCTTCATCTGCCCGAGGGGCGAGCGCATCGCCGGGTGGGTTCCGAACTCCACCTCCAGCCACACCGCGTCCCGCTCGTACCGGTCCTTCTCCTGCCCCACGACGGCCATGCGCCAGTAGTGCACGCGCGCGCCGCCCCCATCCATGCGGTAGGTGACCCAGTCGCCCACCCGCGAGGTCCGCGCGCCCTTGGACATGTGGTCCATCAAGGCCTGCATCGCGGGCTGCGGCGGCGCCGCGGCGCGGGCGGGCGCGGCGGACAGCAGCAGGGCCAGTGCGAGGCAGGTCACCCGGGCGTTCACTTCGAGCCCTCCTGGGGCGTGCGCTTCGAGCGCTCGTGGGCCTGCCGGCTCTCCCGCACGGCGTCGTTGTTGGGCATGGCATCGGGCCGGTCGGAGCCCACCCACATCTGTACCATGGCCGTCAGCCCCGCCTCCACGGGCCGCAGGGTCGTCACCACCTGCTCGCCCTTCCGGGCATGCTCCAGGGTGAGCTGCGTCTCCCCGCCCAGCTTCAGGGCGGCCTGGCGCACCGGCTCGTAGCCCTGCTTGCCGAGCTCCTGGCTGACACGCAGGCGCACCTCCTCCATGCTGCCTTTGACGAGCGAGGAGCGGTTCTGCGAGCCCCCGGGCGCGTCCCGCGTGGACATGTCCTGGGTGAAGAGCATCCCCTCCACCTTGACCAGCCCGGGAGACGGATTCTTCGGCGCGCTCACCCACAAGTCACGCAGCACGGTGAAGCCCACCGTCTTGCCCAGGTGCCGGCGGAGGACGACGCCCCGCTGCAGGCCCTCGCGCGTGTAGAGGGCGGACACCACCGCCTCGTTCTCCAGGTCCCCGTCCACCGACGTCGGGTAGCCCTGCGAGCGCCAGTGGCGCGTGAAGTAGTCCGCCACCTTCTGCAGGGAGTCGTCCGTGGTGAAGTACGCCATGCGGTAGTACTCACCGGCGATGACCAGGTCATTGCCGATGCGCGTGTGCACCGTGCCCGGGTAGACGGGCAGTTCCTGCTGGGCATGGGCGGCCAGGGCCCCCACCGTCAGCAGCAGCGCGCAGAGCCGGGCGAGAAGGCTACTCACAGTTGATGATGTCCTCGTTCTTGTCGCCCTGGGTGGAGTCGTTGCTGGTGGGCGCCGACGCATCCTCCGCCTGGGGGTTCTTGCAGCCCATGAAGTGCTCACCGCGGGCCGCGAAGATCTTCGCGTACTGCGCGTTCGCATACGTGTTGTCCCGGAACGGAGCGGTGTCGAAGCACTGCGGCCGCTCCGTGTCGAGCAGCTCGACGTCGTCCGACATCTGGTCCTGGAGGCCGTGCGCCGCGGGCAGTGGATAGCTGTCGACACCGGTGCAGTCGGACGGAGGCGCGTCCGGCAACCCGTAGTTCTTGGAGATGACGAAGGTGCCGAGGAAGGCCGGCGCGAAGGACTTGAAGAAGTCCAGCGCGGCCCCCACCGGCGAGCTCTCGATGCGCTCCTTGACGCCCAGGAAGGTCATCCGGTTGACCTGCGCGTACAGGCCATGGGGGTCGCTGCCCTCGGTATGACCGCCCGCCCGCCGGCCATTGATGACAGCATCGCCGCCGTCCGGCAGGTGCCACCCGGTGGCGTACATGGAGTGGCGGGTGCTCAGCTGCAGGCTGGCGAGCGACTGGCCTCCGAAGGTGTCCACCTGGGCGAAGCCGCCCTGGCCCCGCTCGAGATAGCGCTGGGGGAGGATGACGTTGTCGAAGCTCATCGACACCCGCGACTCCACCCAGCCCTTGGTGTTGAACCGCCAGAAGCCCAGCAGGCCGTTGGCGCCGCCGTTCACCGCGCCGAGGATGGTGTTGGCCATGCCGTCGCTGCTGTTGCCCAGCACCAGGCCGGCCTCGATGAAGGGCACGTCCTTGTTGGTCACATCCGCCTGGATGTTGGCGTAGCGCGCGATGAAGGAGCCGGGCTGGGCATTGGTCTCCACCGAGTCCATGTCCCTGAAGCGCTCCTGGACCTCTTCCATGGCCTCGCGCTTCGCGTCCTCGAAGGCGCCGTCATGGTCCGCGTTGCCGAAGTCGGACAGGGTGTAGCTGGTCATCTCCCAGGAGGAGTAGCGCGCCAGCTCCAGGAGCTTCACCTTCGCCCGCACCAGCTCGGTGAGATACATGCTGAACATCAAAATCATCACCAGCACCGGCACGGCGAGCGCGAACTCGACGGTGGCGGCGCCCCGGCGCGGGGCCCTGCGCTGTCTTGGAGAGTGCATCCGCGGGCTCCGCATCAGTGGGTGATGATCTTGGGGGCGATGCTCTGGAGCATGCCCGGCAGGCTGTCGTGCAGGCTGCCGACCAGGGGCAGGTTGTGGCGGCCCTGGTAGACGGAGGCCAGGCGCGGGCGCCAGTACGGATTGAAGAAGTTGGGGTGCTCCGTCCAGTTGCCGGGCCGGTGGTAGTAGGTCTGCCCGCGGGTGATGACGTTGAGACCCTCGGAGAAGCTGAGGAACTTCTTCCGGTTGTTCTCCATTTCCAGCCCGTCCGTGTCGGCGGTGAAGTTGAAGCGCACCTTGCCCTCCTCGTTCAGCAGCGCGGGGGCGTTGGTGCCGGCTTCCTTGTCCTTCAGGTCCCGGTTGGTGATTTCGTCCGGGGACTTGTTGAGCGCGACCCAGGTGGACGGCTGGTTGAAGTCGAACCTGTAGCGCGGCGCCGCTCCGTTGGTGGCCGTGCGGCCGCACACGCCCTGGAACTGGCCCGGCTCGAAGTGCATGAACGGGATGACGCCCTTCCACGGGTGGTTGCCGTCCTCCGCCGGGTGCACGTTCGCGGTGTAGACGTCCATCTCCCCAGCGCCGAGGATACAGACGGGGAGGACGCAGACCTCGTTCTTGGTGACGCCCACCTCGCCCTCGGGGCCCTCGGGGCGCCGGCGGTCCCGCCAGCGGCTGTCACCCGTCGGCAGCCGGTCGGGATGGACACGCCAGTGCACGCCGCCGTCGCGGTACGAGCCCTCCTGGTCGTTCATGGCCCAGATGCTCGTCTTGGCCATGAACTGGTAGGGCAGCTTCTTCCGAGAGGTGTCGTCCAGGCCCTTGCGAGGGTCACCCCAGCAGCGCCCGACGTTCCTCTCGTCGGTCTTGCAGGACAGCGGGTTGGTGACGCCGGGGAAGCCCGCCGGACCGAACTTGATCCAATACAGGTCGTCAGAGCCGAGGTTGTCTCCCTGGGCCATCATGCCGAGTGACGGAATGATGCCGTCATTCCAGTCGCGGATGGTGTTGCGCGTCCTGCGCGTGTTGACGGCCTTGTCGCGGTTCGGGTTGTTGTGCGTCAGCAGGCGCGTCTGCCCCAGCTTGCCGAAGCTGAAGACCCCGGGGATGTCGACCTCGTTGTTGAGCCACTCCCCGATGATGCCCAGGAAGTCCGGCAGGGGGATGAGGTCGCCCAGCCGACGCGAGGTGATGAACTTCTGCTGGCAGGAGATGAGGTCCACCCCGCCGACTCCCAGCCCGCCCTTCGAGTCACACGCATAGCGGGTCGCATTGGAGATGCCGCCCATGGAGCGCTTGGCGCGCGCCTCCTTGGACTCATAGGAGGTCGCCTTCGGGTCGATGGGCTTGAACGGATTGACGGGCATGCCCAGGGGGCGGCCTCCGGCCTCGGCGAAGTGGGCCTGGTCGAACAGGCACTGACTGATGACGCCGGTGACGCCCTGACTGATGAGCGAGTCGATGTTCTTGTCGTTGTCCGCGATGACCGAGTCCGTCGTCTGCAGCACGTGCGTGGAGGCGGACATCATCACCGCCTGCGAGGCGAAGAACAGCACGCTGTTGAGCACCCAGTGCGTGGGGATGACGAGCTTGCCGATGAGCTTGTCCGGGTTGGTCGTTGTTATCAGCGTATGGAAGGCCATCACGACGGCACGCCACGCCTCCATCGCCGTGTCGATGACCTTGAGCACCTGCCCCACCACGGGAATCAGCTTCAAGGCGGGACAGGCTATCTTCCAGAAGAGGCCGTCATCGTCTCCCGCGCAGGGATTCAAGGTCTTCATGAACCCGTAGGTGTCCGCCAGGAACGCCTCGGCGAAGTAGATGAGTGACAGCAACGACTGCCACAGCATCGCCGAGACGTAGTGGGACACCTGCGTGCGGTTGGCGTACGCGTAGAAGTTGAACGCGCGCGCCTCCATGGCGGCCATGGAGTAGGCGGCGGAGTCCGCCGTGTTCTGCAGGCGGATGCGCTCGTGCACCGTGTGGCCGATGTTGACGGTGGTCAACACGGCGATGGACATGACGAGCACCATCAGCGCGGCCAGCACCAGCGCCTGGCCTTCCTGGCGGCGGAAGCTCTGTCGGAGGGTCCGGGTAATCATGGTTACAGGCCCCAGTCGGGGTTGAGGTGCATGATCCACTTCCGGTGGAAGTTGGACTGCATGCGCATGGTGTACGTGGCCGTCAGCGGGATGAAGTAGCGCTTGCCGGCAAGGTCTGAGACGAGGGGGATGCTGCCGGTGGCCAGGCCCCAGAGCACCGCCATCTCCAGCGGGTAGACGGAGTCATAGCCCTTCTCGTGCTGGATGCCCCGGACGGACGCGGCGGCCAGGCCGGTGAGGTTGCCGTCGCTCATGATGTTGCCGCGAGGGTCCATCGTCGCCCGGTCGATGGCGCCGTGGAGGGCGAGGCCCGCGTTGGAGGCGAACCACGAGGTGAAGATGATCCAGTTCGCGAAGGGCACCCGCAGCTGGTACCAGTAGCGCAGGCGGATGGTGAGCCGCGTCGACTTGCGGAAGACGAGCTCCGACTCGTCCGGCTCCGGCAGGTTGAAGAACTTGCGGATGTGGTTCTCCAGCGTGGGCACCTCGGGGAAGCTGTCCGCCCCGTCGAAGTCCAGTTCCTGCCAGTTGACGCCGCTGCGCAGCTTCCAGATGGTGTTGATGGGCGTGAAGTAGGCCGGGTTGATGGTGTCCACCCGGATGATGCCCAGCAGGTTGGAGCCGTTGACGGTGCGGGGCACCACGCCGCCACCGAAGTTCAGCGCGCTCATGCCCGTGTCGTAGGCCGCGTGCAGCGCGAACGTCTTCGCGAGGTTCGGCAGGTCGTTCGTGGCGCCCATGGTGGGCAGCAGCGCGACGATGGCCGCGTCGTGCATGCGCTCGTTGTTGCCGTTCCACACGCTGCCGGCCCGCGCCGCCTGGTACGCGGCGTACTCGGTCATCAGCTTCGCGTGCTGCATCATCGTGAGCTGGATGATGCCCAACGTCATGAAGACGGTCAGTGGCATGATCATCGCCGCCTCGACAGCGGCCTGACCCGACTGTCTGCGGCGCGGCGCCCCCTGTGCCCGCCCTTCCTGTGCTTCCTGTCCCATGCCCACATTATCCGGGCAGGCAGCCTTCGAATGCATCGGTCAAATGGACAGCGATGCGAGCCCGCCTGCTCGCGATTTCTCAGTGCTCAGTAAGTCGCAGACCTTCATTTTCCGGGAGCAGCGGATTTCGCGGGTGCTTCGAGGCTCGTGGGCTCGCGGGAGAGACGACGGCGGGCGGCCTGGGCGGCACTGGAGCCCGGGGCCTCTGTCAGGATCTGGTTGCAGGCGGCGACGCCCGCGGCCTGACGCCCCAGGAACAGCTCCGCGTCACACAGGCGGTTGAGAAGGCCCAGCCGCTCCGTGCCGGTGGCCCCGGCCGCCAGCGCCGAGCGCAGCAGGCCCGCCTCCATGGCGCGGTCCCCGTCGTCGAACGCTTCCCGGGCCCGGCGTGACAGCTCCGCCACGCTCGGACGCGGCTCCGCCGCGGCGACCTGGGGGCGAGACGTCGGCGCCCTCGTCGGCGCGCTCACGGCCTCGCCCTTCTTCCGCTTCGCCGTCGAGAAGTCCTGCTCGGCGTTGGAGTCACTGCGCTCGGCCAACGCCTCCTGCACACTGGCCGCGCCACGGCCGGCGCTCGGAGCCGTGGGCATGGGGGCCGCCGCCACGACGGGCGCGGGAGGCGGCGGCGCGGCCGTGGCGGGCCCCGCCGCCGCATACCCGAGGGCCCCAGCCTGCGACTGCGCCGCGAGGGACTCGGGCTCGGCCTCCTCCGCCTGGGCGGGCTCGCCGTCGTCCGCGACGCCCCCGTAGGCCGGAGACGTTCCCCCCAGCCGCAGCGAGTCGCGCGGAGGCACCAGCTTCGGAGCCTGCGAGTCGGCCACGCGGCCTTCGGGCGCGGACAGGGCGTCTTCCTCGTCCAGGTCCTTCTGGAACAGGGCCATCTTCTTGCCAGGCGCCGGCTTCATCGTCGCCGCCTTGTCGCTCACACTGCGCGCGCGCTCCTTGCTGCTTCCGAAGTCACGCTTCGCCTTCGACTCATTCTCACGGACGAGGCGGGCGTCGAGTCCGCCCCCGCTGCCCTCCTTCTCCCAACCCTCGGCACGTCGCGGCGCCTCGTCCCCGGCGACCAGGGCCGAAGCGACCTCGGCGGGCGCCTCCTGCATCGGCGCGCCTTGAAGAGCGGGAGCGGGAGCCATGGGTCTCGGCTCCTGGCGCGCGGGAGCGGACTCCGCCTTCCGCGCCAGCTCCGGCTCCGCCGCGGCCATGCTCAGGTTGGGCCGCGTGAGGTCGGGGTTGCGCTGCTGGATGGCGAGGATGCCGAAGGTGCTCACCGAGGCCAGCCCCACCACCGGCAGCAGCCAGCGACGCCAGCGCGAGGGCCGGGGCGCGGGGCCGGCGGCGGCGCGACGCGCGGACTGCTGCGCGTAGGCCAGGAGCGACTCCAGGCCGGCGTCCGGCGCGGACTCCGAGGAGAGCTGGGACATGGTGGCGCGCACGCCGCGAATGTCGTCCAGGGCCTGGGTGCAGCGGGCGCAGCCCTGCAGGTGCGCTTCCACTGCCCGGGCCTCGGGGACGGGCAGCTCGCCGTAGACGAAGTCGAGGAGTCTGTCCTCGTGCGCGTGGAGGTTCTGCGGATTCATCCCGTCACCGTCCTTCCGTCCTCGGCGAGGTCGCCGTCCACGCCCATCTCCGCCAGGCGTCGGCGCAACCCGTCGAGCGCGTAGCGCATCCGGCTCTTCACGGTGTTCTCGGACACGCCCGTCACCTCGGCGATGTCCTTGAAGGGGATGCCGCTGTACTCACGCAGGATGAACACTTCTCGCTGCTCCTCCGGGAGGGACGCCAGGGCCCGTTCCAGCATCGGCCGCAGACGTGCGTTGTAGGCCCCCCGCTCGGGGCTGGCTCCGGTGTCCGGCAGCCCCTCGCCCAGCGGACGTCCCTCGTCCCCGTCCACTCCCGCGGCGGGGGCTTCCAGGGACGACGCCTGGCGGTAGCTCTCTTTGCGCGCACTGTCCACGCAGAGGTTCCTCGCAATCGTGTAGAGCCAGGTCGTGAACTTCGCCTTGGGCGTGTACTCGCCGGCGCTCCGTACCACCTTCAGCCACGTCTCCTGCAGCACGTCCTCCGCCCGTGCCCGCTGCCCGACGAATCGGAGGACGAAGTTGAACACCGGCGTCCGGTGCTTGCGCACCAACGCCTCGAACGCGCGCGCGTCCCCCGCCTGGAAGGCGAGCATCAGCCGCTCGTCTGAGGTCTCCGGTCCCAACACTCCCCCGTCTCTCCTGGAGCACCCGCTACCCCGACCCCTCCTCAACCCGTGCCGTCATAACGGACGAGGGGCCAAGAGGGTCTATCCCGAGCGCGGTCTCCGGTAAGTGGCGAGAATGACAGGGACCGCCACGGCTGTCACCAGGGCGGCCTGGGCCAGCAGCACGTCCGGAAGGGGCCGCTGGACATGCACCTGGAGCGAGCGTCCGAGCGCCAGCCCCAGCAGCACCCCGGTGAGCGTACGCACCGCGTTGGAGCCGGCCGCCGGGCGGAAGCGCCCCACCGCCCAGTCCACCAGGGCGGGCAGCGTGAGGCCCAGCACCACCGGCACGTCCCAACGCCACTCGCGCGGCGCACGCAGAATGAAGAGGCCCACCAGCGTGGCGAGCATCACCGGGTACGTGCCCAGGCAGCGCGCGCACACGCGCACTCCGCCCAGCACGTAGGTGCGGTTGTACTCATCCGGGTGGTGGTGGCTGAGCCAGAACACCGGCATCACCTCCGGAGGTGGGGGCGGAGCTGACTTCCCGCGCGTCTCCTTCCACGAGAAAACAAGCGGCCGTGTGCCCATCCCCGAGCGGGTACAGCGGCGGGGACTCGCGCCGGCAGCGCTCCATGGCGTGGGGGCAGCGCGGGTGGAAGGCGCACCCGGACGGCGGGTTGAGCGGCGACGGCGGCTCGCCCGGCACCAGCAGGCGGGTGCGCGCGCGGCCCGGGTCCGGCACCGGCACGGCGGACAGCAGCGCCTGCGTGTACGGGTGGCGCGGTCGGCGGTACAGCTCCGCGGCGGGCGCCAGTTCGACGATGCGGCCCAGGTACATGACGGCCACCCGGGTGGAGACGTACTCGACGATTTTCAGGTCGTGCGCGATGAAGACGTAGGTGAGGCCGCGCTCGCGCTGCAGGTCCACCAGCAGATTGACGATCTGCGCCTGGATGGACACGTCCAGCGCGCTGATGGGCTCGTCCGCCACCACCAGGTCCGGGCGCAATGCGATGGCGCGTGCAATGCCGATGCGCTGGCGCTGCCCGCCGGAGAACTCGTGGGGGTAGCGCTCCAGCGCCTCGCGCGGCAGGCCCATGGCGTCCACCAGGGCGGCCACCTCGCGCTCCCGCTCGCCGCGCTCGCGCGCGAGGCCGTGGATGGTGAAGGGCTCGCCCAGAATCTCCCGCACCGTCATCCTCGGGTTGAGCGAGGCATACGGGTCCTGGAAGACGAGCTGCATGCGCCGGCGCAGCGGGCGCAGCCTCCGCTGGGACTGGCCCGTCAGCTCCTGTCCGTCGAAGCGGATGGAGCCGGCGGTGGGCTCCACCAGCCGCAGCAGCGCGCGCCCGAGGGTGCTCTTGCCGCAGCCGCTCTCCCCCACCAGCCCGAGCGTCTCCCCGCGCACCACGTCGAAGCCCACGCCGTCCACGGCCTTCACCGCGCCGCGCACCCGGCCCAGCAGCCCGCCGCGCACGGGGAAGTGCACCTTCAAGTCCTTCACCTGGAGCAGCGGCCCGGAGCTCATGGCGCGGGCACCGGGTTGTGGCAGGCGGCGAGCTGCCCGTCCCGCTTCGGCTCCAGCGGCGGCACCACGCGCGCGCACACCTCCAGCGCGCGCTCGCACCTGTCGCGGAAGGCGCAGCCCGAGGGCAGCCTGCCCAGCGAGGGCACCATGCCGGGAATGGCCTGGAGCCGCCTGCGGCCCCCTGCCCCGCCCGCGTCCGTCGCCACCTGCAGGGACGGAATCGAGCGCAGCAGGCCCGCGGTGTACGGGTGCGCCGGCCGGGCGAACAGCTCGCGCACCGGGGCGCGCTCCACCACGCGGCCCGCGTACATGACGACCACGGTGTCGCAGCTCTCCGCCACCACGCCCAGATCGTGCGTAATCAGCATCACCGCCATGCCGCGCTCGGCCTGGAGCCGCTTGAGCAGGTCCAGAATCTGGGCCTGGATGGTGACATCCAGCGCGGTGGTGGGCTCGTCGGCGATGAGCAGCGCCGGGTCGCACGCCAGCGCCATGGCCAGCATCACCCGCTGCCGCATGCCGCCGGAGAGCTGGTGCGGATACGCGTCCACGCGCTCGCCCGGGGCGGGGATGCCCACCTGCCGCAGCATCTCCACCGCCCGCTCACGAGCCTGCGCCCGCGAGGCGCCCAGGTGCAGCCGCACACCCTCGGCAATCTGCTCCCCCACCGTGAAGACGGGGTTGAGCGACGTCATCGGCTCCTGGAAGACCATGGCCGCGTGACGGCCGCGCACGCGGCGCAGCTCCGCCTCCGGCAGCTTGAGCAAGTCACGTCCCTGGAAGCGGACCTCGCCGCCCACCACGCGCACGGGCGGCTGGGGGGCCAGCCCCAGGATGGACAGGGCGGTGAGGCTCTTGCCACAGCCGCTCTCCCCCACCACGCCCAGCGTGCCGCCCGGGGGCACGGCGAAGGACACCCCGTCCACCGCGCGCGCCGGGCCTGCCTCCAGCGACAGCTCGACGGTGAGCCCGCGGATGTCCAGCAGGGGCTCCCCGGCGGAGGGACGCTGAGCGGCGACTGTCACTTCCGCGCCAGCTCGTCCAGGAACTCCCCTTCCTGGATGAGGCCCTTGCGGATGAGCAGGCGGATGAGGCTCGCCACCATGCGGGCGGGCTTCACCTTCTCCGTGTCCAGCATGGCCTCCTCGCCCCGGGAGATGCGCTCGAGGTCGTCGAGGACGGCCAGGTCCTCGTCGGAGAACTGAGGCGTGGGCGTGAGCGGCACGGAGGGACGGGCACCCTGCGCCGCGCCGCCGAACAGCACCACCGGCACGCGCGGCTTGCCCCCGGCCCCGTCCGCGTCGGGAGGAGGAGGCGGCGGCCGTGACGGTGGCGTGGCCTCCATGCCCAGCAGGTCATCCAGCACGTCCACGCCCGGCGCGGGCGGCGGGGACTCCATGGGCGGAGGCGGCGGAGACGCCGAGCCCCGGAGCGTGGGACGCGCGGGCGCGGCCGGAGCGGCGGCCACGGGCCTGGGCGCGGGCTTCGCGGCGGGCGGAGGCGGCGGCTTGGGGGGCTCGGGGAAGTCCCACTCCAGGGACTGGCCCGCACCCACCGGCGGAGGCGGAGGGCCCTCCTCGTCCAGCGGCTCGGCCTCCACGATGTCCAGCGGCTCGCCCCGGGCACGCGCCAGGGCGGTGTCCAGGTCATCCGAGGCGACGACGAAGACGCGCACCTGCTTGCGCAGCTGGAAGCGCAGCTCGTCCACCAGCGTCAAATCCCCCGGGTCCTCCACGGCGATGTGGATGCGCTCGCTGCGCCCCTCCACCTCCACCCGGAAGGGCATGACCCGGTGCTCGGTCTGGAAGTCCACGGACACCAGCGCGGTGACGGCCGGGGGGATGTCCTCCGGCAACTCCACGAAGGGCAGGCCGTGCTGGGCGGACAGGGCGCGGGCGATGTCCGGGGGCGTGCACAGCCCCTGGGACAGCAGCACCTCGCCCAGCCGCTGGGCACCGGGAGCGCCACGGCGCCCGAGCGCTGCCCGCACCTGCTCCTCCGTCACCACTCCCGCCTCGATGAGCAGCTCGCCAATCTTCTTGCGCATGGGTCGGGCTACCGCTTGACCTTGGCGAGGTACTCCTCGCGGGAGAACACGCCCTTCTCGATGAGCAGCTCCACCATCGCCTTGAGGGCGGCGACCTCCTTGCGCTGCACGTCCTCCACGCTGCGCAGCAGCTCCGCGGGACTGCCGGTGGCGGCGGGGCGCGCGGCCTCCGGAGGCGGCGTGGGCGGGCGGGCGACGGGCGGAGGCGTGGGCCGGGACGCGGGGGCGGCGGCCACGGCGGCGGCGGCCGGGTCCAGGTCCTTCAGGTTCTTCACCACCGTGCGGCCCTGGGCGTCCACCACCTTGAAGTTGGTGTCCGCGTCCTCCAGCTCCGCGTTCTCCTCGTAGATGCGCGAGAAGGCACGGGCAATGGAGCTGCGGCCCGCCACGTTGGGGACGATGCGGCACTTGGTGACGGCGCGCAGCTCGTCCAGCATCCGCACGTTGAGCGGATCGGACATCGCCACCACCAGCGTCTTGCCGTCGTCGCGAAGCTGCAGCGGCAGCACGGAGAAGTCCCGCGCCATCTGCGAGGAGATCTTCGCCTTCACGTGCGGCGGCACCATCTGCACCGCGTCCAGGTTCACCGCCGGCATGCCGAGCTGCTTGGACAACGCGCGTACCAGGATGTCCTCGGAGACGAGGCTCATCCTGACCAGGATTTCGCCCAGCTTTCCGCCCCACTTCGCCTGTTCGGCGAGCGCGGCCTTGAGCTGGCTCTCCTGCAGCACGTTTGCCTTGATCAGCAGTTCTCCGAGCTTGATCTGTGCCATGTCGTGGGGGGCACTCTAGATCGACTCGGCGGGCAGCGCCCCTTCTTCCGCGCCTGCCCGGTCAGGAACCCGGCACGGCGGGCCCGGGGGAGGCGGGGGGCCCCGAGGGCACGGAGGACCCGGCCGGCAGCTCCCGGCCCCGCTCGTCCACCTCCACCACCTTGGCCCCCTCGGGAGGGAGCAGCTCGTAGAGCGTGAGGTCCGGCCGGCCGTTGAGGGTGATCTGCTGGTAGCTCAGCTGGAGCCGCGTGTCGGCCTGCGCGGCCACCAGCTCCACCTTCCCGGGGAAGATGAGGGTGCCCTTCTCCAGGAAGTCGTCGAAGGCCAGGTCGTACCCGGGGACGCCCCGCACCTGGCTCTTCACCACGCGCAGGTACTTCGTGTGCACCTGGAGCACCTGGGTGGCCTGCCCCTGGTGGAGTGTCAGCACGTAGAAGCCTTTCTTACGGTCCAGCTCCAGCTCCATCCGCTCCGGGGGGATGAGCGGCACCTGGCCGAGCATGATGGCCACCAGTTCCTGGCTCGGCAGCACCACCGGGAGGAAGCGCGACACGTTCTCCGGGCTGGCCGGCCCTTGATAGAAAGTGTTCGTTTCCGTCTGGTACAGCCCGAAGCCCTGCCCATCCGACACCAGGGAGGCGAGCGGCCGGTTGAAGAAGTCGAACGTCTCCAGGTGCAGCATGGCCGGCCGGGTGACGGAAACGAACATGCTGAGGGTGCCGCTGCCCTGTGGGGACTCGACGCGCAGCTTGGAGTCGCCCTCCAGTTGCACGATGTTGTCCTGGTTCTCCTTGACGCGTTGGTAGACGACATTCGCGTCGGTGAGCTCGCCCTCGGGCCCGAACTCGATTCGCTTGGGGCATGCGGAACTGAGGACTGCCAGGAAGATTGCGGCGGCTGCGCGGTTCATATCTCCTAGTCTGGGCCATGCCGCCCTGCCTGGTCACCCACCAATGAGCCTGAACGACATCCTCCATTACCTTCGGCTGGGCGGCGTCACCCTCGCCCTGCTGCTGCTGGCCTCCGTCGTCGCGCTGATTGTCGCCGTCGAGCGGCTCATCGCGCTGTGGGGGGTGAGCGAGCGCTCCCGCCTCCTGGGCGAGACGGTCAACAAGCACCTGCTGCGCGGGGACGTGGCCGCGGCCCGCACCGCCGCCGAGCGCTCGGACTCGGTGGCCGCCGACATCTTCCTCGCCGGCTTCGACCGGCTGGAGCGCGCCCGCACCACCGGAGGCGCGGGCGTGGAGGCCGCCGTGGAGCGCGAGCGCGCCCAGGTGGGCCTGAAGCTGCGCCGCAACCTGTGGGTGCTGGCCACCATCGGCTCGATTACCCCCTTCGTGGGCCTGTTCGGCACCGTGGCGGGCATCATGCGCTCCTTCAAGGACCTGGGCCTGGACGTGGAGGCCGGCGGCACCGGCGGCAGCGCGGCGGTGATGACGGGCATCTCCGAGGCGCTCGTCGCCACCGCGGTGGGCATCCTCGTCGCGGTGCAGGCCATGGTCTTCTACAACTACTTCCAGGCCCGCCTGTCGCGAGTGCTGGTGGAGCTGCGCCTGCTGGGCGACGAGTTCGTGGAGCTGCTCAAGGAGCGCGCCTCGGGCGCCCCCCTGCCCCCGGAGCCCGCCCCCACCCGCGAGTCCCCGCCGCCCGCGGTGACGCACCCCGACCCGAAGCTCGCGTAGGCCCGAGGACACGCACCATGGCCATGGGAAGGACTCCAGGGGACAACGAGGGCGACGAGGGCGTCTTCGCTGAAATCAACATCACCCCGCTCACCGACATCTTCCTCGTGCTGCTCATCATCTTCATGGTGACCAGCTCCGTCATCGTCCAGCAGGGGCCCGGAGGCGGCGCGAAGGCCGGCCTCAAGGTGAACCTGCCCAAGGGCGGCGCCGCGGACATCACCGCGCGCAGCACGGACCTGTCCGTGGCGGTGCTCGCCGACGGGCGCTTCGTCCTCGCCGGCAACGTCGTCTCCGAGGAGGAGCTGCGCAAGACGTTCGACGACGCGAAGATGAAGGACCCCGACACCGTGGTCATCGTCCAAGCCGACGAGGGCGTCCCCCACGGCACCGTGGTGCAGGTGATGGAGCTGGCGAAGAAGGCCGGTCTCGGGCAGCTCGCCATCGGCGTGCGCGAGGGCGAGTAGCCCCACTGAAAGCACGAAGGCCACCCGGGCAGCTCGCCCAGGTGGCCTTTGCGTTTCTCAGGGCCCCCGCTCAGGCGCCCTGGTTCAGCCGGAGCCTCAGATGGAGCCGAAGGCGGCGTCCGTGATGTCCATCGGCGAGGTGTCCTCGGAGGCAATCATCCGCGCGGCCTGCTCCACGCCGGGCAGCACGTTCCGGGCGTAGTAGAGGGCGCTGAACTTCTTGCCCTCGTAGAAGGCGCGGTCCGGGTGGTCCGCGGACACCGAGGCCTGGGCCTTGTCGGCGATGAGGGCGGCGTCCAGCAGCAGCCAGCCCACAGCGACCTCGGACATCATCTGCAGGAAGCGGTTGGCGGACAGCGGAATCAGCGGGAACTTGCCGCCGTCCTGGGACCAGCCGAACACCGTCATGGCGCTGGCCATGAGGGCCTCCTGCGCCGCGGCCAGCGTCTTCACGGCCTCGCCGTACACGGTGTGCTCGCGGTTGGCCTCGATGAAGGCGCCCACGTCACCCATGAACTGCTGGAAGTGCGTGCCACCGGCCTGGCCCAGCTTGCGGCCCACCAGGTCCATGGCCTGGATGTGGTTGGTGCCCTCGTAGATGGCGAAGATCTTCGCGTCGCGGGTGTACTGCTCCACCGGGTAGTCCTGGATGTAGCCGGCGCCGCCGTAGACCTGGATGGCCTGGGCGCACAGCCGGAAGGACTGGTCGGAGCCGTAGGCCTTCACCAGCGGGGTGAGCAGCTCCACCTGGCCCTTGTGGTAGGTGGCCGCGTCATCGTCCTTGCCGGACAGCTGGCGCGCCTTGTCCAGGTGCATGGCCAGCTTGATGATGAGCGAGCGGATGCCCTCCACGTGCGCCTTCATGTCCAGCAGCATCCGGCGTACGTCCGGGTGCTCGATGATGGCGGCGCGGGGCGCGGTGGGGTCCTTCCACTTGGTGAAGTGCGAGCCCTGCTTGCGGTCCTTCGCGTAGTCGAGCGCGTTGTAGTACGCGGCCGACGCCAGCCCGAGGCCCTGGATGCCCACGGCGATGCGCGCGCCGTTCATCATCTTGAACATCTGGCTCATGCCGACGTGCTCGACGGTGCCCACGAGCTCGCCCACACACGCGTCGCTCTCACCGAAGTTGAGGACACAGGTGGCGGAGCCGTTGATGCCCATCTTGTGCTCGATGGAGCCCACGCCCACGTCGTTGGGCTTGCCGGCGCTGCCGTCCGCGTTGATGCGCAGCTTGGGGACGATGAACAGCGACAGGCCCTTGGTGCCCGGCGAGGCGCCGTCGATGCGCGCGAGCACGAGGTGGATGATGTTGTCCGCCATGTCGTGGTCGCCGCCGGAGATGAAGATCTTCGTCCCGCGGATGTTGTAGGTGCCGTCGCCGTTGCGGCGGGCCGTGGACTTGGCCGCGCCCACGTCGGAGCCGGCGTGCGGCTCGGTGAGGCACATCGTGCCGCCCCACGTGCCGTTGAGCATGCGCTCCACGAACTGCTTCTGTTGGGCGGGCGTGCCGCACTCGGCGATGACTTCGGCGGCACCGAAGGCCAGGCCGGGGTACATGTTGAAGGCCGTGTTGGCGCCCGACAGCAGCTCCTCCACCGTCACCTGGAGCATCATCGGCGCGCCCTGGCCGCCGTGCTCGGGGTCCACGGACACCGTCTTGAAGCCCTGCTCATAGAGCTTCTTCCACGCGTCCTTGAAGCCGGTGGGGGTAAAGACGGCCCCGTTCTCCACCCGGCAGCCCTCCCGGTCGCCGACCGAGTTGAGGGGCCCGAGCACCTCGCGCGCGAAGCGGTACGTCTCGGTGAGCACCGCGCGGGCCTCGTCCGGGCCCCAGGCCTCGTACGGCGCCTGCCCGGACACCTGGCCGAAGCCGAACTGCTCGAACAGCGTGAAGAAGATCTCTCGAAGGTCGGTCTTGTAGGTGTTGATCCCGGCGGACATGGCCACTCCTGCGTGACGGCTCGCTGCCAGCCCCACGAGGAGGCGTCGGGGTCAGCGGCCCAGATGAGACACAGGAAGTGTGGCGGCGACTGATTTTTGAGTCAACCCTGAATGACACTCCGCGTTGAGGGGCGGTCAGAACCGCCCGTCAAGCGGGTGGGAAAGTGCCTACTTCTTCGCCTTCTTGGCGGCGGGGAGCGTGGCCGTCTTGGCGGCGGGCTTCTCGCGGGGGGCGGCCTTCTTGGAGCCGGTGCGGCGCTCGTCCCCTTCCTCGCCCTCCTCGGGAGCAGCCTCGCCCCCGGCGGTGGCGGTGGCGGCGGGCGCGGCGGTGGCCAGGCTCTCGCGCGGCACCTCCACGACGATGGGGGACTGGCCGGAGCGCTGCCGGTTCTCGTCCTCGAGCGAGAAGAACAGCTGGATTTGCGAGCTGCCCTTCATCACCAGCTCGCCGCGCTGGTTCTCCGCCCAGAGGTCGATTTCGACGAAGTAGCGGCCGCCGGTGCCGTGCCTGTCGCTGACGCGGCCCTTGCAGACCACGGTGTCGCCCGGCCACACCATCTTGATGAAGCGCACGTTGTAGCGCCGCATCTGGCCGCCGCGGGCCCAGTCGCTGATGAGCTGGCCCAGCATGCCCATGACGAGCATGCCCGGGGCGTAGACGCTCGGCATGCCCACGCTCTTGGCGTAGACCTCGTCCACGTGGACGGGGTTGTAGTCACCGGAGGCGCCGGCGTAGCGCGACAGCTGCACGCGGTCGACGGGGGCCTTGGCCAGCGCCGGCAGCTCGTCGCCAACGCGGATGGACTCGAAGTAGAGCTTGCGCGCGGGCATCACGGGGTCTCCTTGGTGGCACGGACCACCAGCGTCCGGCGGGCGCGGAACACGAGATTGCCCTCCTCGTCACGGCCCTCGTCCTCGATGACGGCGATGTCCATGCGCCCGGAGATGCCGGGCCGCTCGAACACGTCCGACACGCGCGTGGACACGTAGATGCGGTCGCCCGCGAAGATGGGCCGCTCGTAGTCGAAGCCCTGCTCGGCGTGCAGCAGGCTCTTGATGCCCACGCCCAACAGTTCCCTCAGGTCCGCCGCGGAATGGAAGGACGCGGGGAACGTGGGAGGCGCGATGATGGTGGGATAGCCGGACGCCCGCGCGTACTCCTCGTCGTAGTAGATGGGGTTGTAGTCGCCGATTGCTTCCGCGAACCGGCGGATGGCGCCCTTCTCGACCTCGTTGAGCGTCGGCGGCGAGGCGCGACCGATCGCGTTCTTGTCCAGCATTTCCCTCTCCTGACTCTAACGTCCGGCCGGAAGCTCAAGAACCGTGAGGAGCCCTGCTTCGGCAGCCGTCAAGCGTGGCGCGGCATTCACCAGCGCATTCGCGGTGGCCCGGTCACCCGCCACTCCCCCCGGGATTTCCAACACAAGCTTCGGGTCCGCGTCGATTTCGATGCGGTCCTTCGGGTCATCCGCCCCCATGGCGATGGTCAGCTCCAGCCGGACCCGCTCCTGCCCCTCCTCCAGACCCACCACCGACTGGAACATGCCCGCCACCCGCCCCTTCTTCACGGGAAATGCGCCGCCGGAGATGTCCTCCTCCGCGAACACGGGGGCTACTTCTTCTTCATAGTCGTCGCAATCGAGCCCGAGTCCCAGGGCCGCCAGCGCCGCGGACTCCACCAGTCCGACGTGACCCAGCTGCTCGCTGTCCACCAGCTCGAAGAACTCCTCTTCCGTCAGCCCCGCGCCCACCTTGCGCTGCAGCGCCTCGCGCCGCAGCCGCGCGTCCACCACCCGCGTGGCGGTGGCGCGGCGGACCGGGCCACACACCTGGCCGGCGACGGCCATCAGCCTGTCGAGCACGAAGCCGGGATTCACGCCCGTCCCCACCACCGCCACCCCGGCCTTCTGCGCGGCCTTGTCCAGCTGGTCCGCCAGCTCCGGGTACTTGAGGTACGGGAAGGCCAGCTCCTCGCACGTGCTGGCCACCGGCAGCCCCAGCTTCAGCGCCGCCAGCAACTGCTCCATCACCTGCGGCAGCCGCGAGCCGGTGGCGTGCAGCAGCACCGCGCCCTTGCGCTTCGCCACCGCCTTCTCCAGCGAGTCCACCACCTTCACGCGAGGGGCGGGACCTCCCAGCACGTCTCCCAACGCGCGCCCCACCAGCGAGGGCTGCGTGTCCACGGCGCCGATGAGCTCCACCTCGGGAGACGTCATCGCGGCCCTGGCAATCTCCTGACCGATGAACCCCAGCCCCATCACCACCACCGGCACTGGCCCTTCGGGGGCTCTAGCCATCGGAGATTGCTCCAGGATTCCAAGGGGTTAGAGACACAGCGTACACAGCGCGGCCACCATAAAACACACGTTGGCGGGCAGGCAAGCATCACTTGGATGTACGACTCTTCCGGACTGAGAGAACCTCCAAGGATTTCCGGGACTTGCGAGCACACAACCCCCGGGGCCCCCTATTTTGGGGGTGAGTGACGCGTGTATAAAGGGGAAGCAGGCACGCCACCCCCGGAGACCTCGCCAATATGGACCGCATCCTCGTGGTGGATGACGACGTTCTCATCCTCGCCGCGCTCTCGCGCATCCTGCAGGCGGAGGGGTACGCGGTCGTCACGCACAGCGACCCGGCGCTGGCCGCGCGCGAGGTGGGCTTCCACGTCGTGCTGACGGACTTCATGATGCCGTACCTCAACGGCATCGAATTGCTGGGGGCACTGCGCGAGCGGAACCCGAAGGCGGTGCGGTTGATGCTGACGGCGGCGGCGGACTTCCGCACCGCGTCCGAGGCCGTCAACCGCGGCGAGGTGTTCCGCCTGCTGGGCAAGCCGTGGTCGCTGAGCGAGCTGACCAGCAGCGTGCGGCAGGCCTTCGAGCACTACCGGCTGGTGGACGCCAACGAGCGGCTGACGCGCGAGGTGGCGGAGAAGAACGCGGAGCTGGTGGCCATCAACCGCGACTTGGAGCGCCGGGTGGTGGAGCGCACCGCGGGCCTGCTGGACGGGCTCATCAGCGCGCTGGACTACCGCGACACGGAGACGCAGTGGCACTCGCGCCGCGTCTCGCTCTACTCGCGGCGGCTGGCCCAGGAAGTGGGCCTGGCCGGGGCCGCGCTGGACGTGGTGGAGCAGGGCGCGCTGCTGCACGACATCGGCAAGATTGGCGTGCGTGACTCCATCCTCCTCAAGCCCGGACCGCTGACGCCGGACGAGTGGGTGGAGATGCGCAAGCACCCCGAGTTCGGCTACCGGATGCTGGCGAAGATGCCCTACCTGCACGAGGCGGCGCTCATCGTCCTGCAGCACCAGGAGCGCTGGGACGGCAAGGGCTACCCGCAGAACCTGGGCGGCGAGGACATCGTCCTCGGGGCGCGCGTCTTCTGCATCGCGGACACGGTGGACGCGATTACGTCCGACCGCCCCTACCGCAAGGGCCGGCCCATGAGCGTGGCCCGGGACGAAATCCGCCGCTGCGCGGGCACCCAGTTCGACCCGGCGCTGGCCGAGGCCTTCCTGCGCATTCCGGAGACGGAGTGGCAGCGCATCCGCCAGGAGGTGGAGGCGATGGAGGAGGTGGAGGTGAAGCGGTGGCACTCCCACCCGCTCGGCCTTCCATCCATGGCGAAGGCCAGCGGCGCCTGAGCCGGCCCGGGCCGGCGCCTCACTCGGACAGCTGCACCGCGCGCACCTCGCGGATGATGTCCCCTTCCAGCAGCGCGTCCACCACGTCCAGGCCGCTCACCACCTCACCGAAGGCCGTGTAGCGGCCGTCGAGGTGCGGCTGCGGTGCGTGGGTGAAGAAGAACTGGCTGCCGCCGGTGTCCTTGCCCGAGAGCGCCATGCCCACGGTGCCCCGTCGGTACGGCCGGCGCGTCATCTCGCAGCGGATGGAGTAGCCCGGCCCGCCCTCTCCGTCCCCGCGCGGGTCTCCGCCCTGGGCGACGAAGTTCGGCACCACGCGGTGGAAGGTGACGCCGTTGAAGTAGCCCTTGCGCGCCAGCGCGTACAGGTTGCCGGAGGTGAGGGGCGCCTCGTCGACGTCCAGCCGCACGGTGATGTCGCCCTTGGCGGTGCGGAACACGAGGCCGGCCCGGGCCGGGGCGGGCTCCGGGCGGAAGGTGTCCGCCGGCAGCTCCACGCGCTCGGAGCGCACGGGCTGGCCGGTCAGCTGCGTGAGGGACTCGGCCGCCACGCGGCGCACGTTGGCGTGCGGGTGCTTCAGCCACTCGCGGAAGCGGGGCTCCGCCGCCGGCCCCTGGAGCGCGACGAGCGCGCCGGCCACGGGCTCCGCTAGGTCTCCCGGCTCCCTCGGCACGCGCTCGGCGAGGGCCTCCACCAGGGGGAGGGCTCCCGGGGCCTTGAGCTTGCCCAGCGTCGTCACCGCGGCGCCGGCCACCACCAGGTCCTCGCCCTCCGCCAGGGGGCGCACCGCGGTGGCCGTCCGGAGCACGGGCCTCGCGGCCAGGACCTCCAGCGCCGCCATGCGCACGCGCGCGTCGCGGTGGCTCAGGTAGCCCACCGCGAAGTCCGCCGAGCCCTTCCCCTTCGACAGCGCCACCTCGCGCAGGCCCAGCGCCAGCCGCCGCTCGTCCTGCACGCGCCCGAAGCCGCAGCTGCGCGAGTCCCCCGGCACGCCGCGCTGCCTGTCCAACGCCGCCGCCAGCCGGCAGTCCAGCCACCCGAGGTCCGTGCGCGCCAGGTCCGAGGCCGCGCTCCGCTCCGCGTCCGCCAGCGCCAGTCGCAGCGACACCAGCAGGGGCGCGCCGAAGTCGGGCAGCCCCTGCTGCGTGAGCGCCAGCAGCGCATGGCCCTCCGAGGACCGGGCCAGCGTCTCCACCTTCGCCTCCGCACCCGTCACCTCGGGCGCGTCCATGCCCCGCGCCACGCGCTTCGCCCGGGGCACCAGCGCCTCCAGTGCATCCAGCGCCGTGCACGGCCCGCTGCACATCGCGGTCAGCTTCGCCAGCGAGCGCGCCGCCTCCGCCGCCACGCGCGGCACCGAGTCGTCCAGCAGCTTCCCCAGCACCACCGCGTCCTCCGGCCCGCCCATGTCTCCAAAGGCCTTCGCGCACAGGCCGCGCACGTCGGCGTCCGCGTCCCCCAGGCAGCGGCGCAGCGCGGGCAGCGCCTCTGGCCGCTTCGCCGTCGTCAGGAGGTAGGCGCCGCCGTACCGCGCTTCCACCGGCCGCTCCGCCGCCAGCAGCGCCGCCGCGGGCTCCAGCGGCACGCCCGCCACCACCGCCGCCCCGGCCCGCCGCGCGGCCACGCCCAGCGCCAGCGAGGCCCGGCCCGCCACGTCCACATCACTCCCCTGGAGCCGCTCCGTCAGTCGCGCGACCGCCTCCGGAGTCCCCGTGCGGCCGAGCGAATCCAGCTGCGTGAGGCGGACCCACCCGTCGCGCTCCTCCCCTTCCGCCGCCAGCAGCGCCTCCGCCAGGGCCCCGCGCTCCGCCTCCGTCAACGGCTCCCAGGACAGGGCCAGCTCGCCCGCGGCGAAGGCGGCCTCGTCGCGCACGAGGGGGTCTCCGTCCCTCAGCCCCGCGCGCACCGTGTCCAGCGTGGCCACGTCCTGGATGCGGGCCAGCGCGCGCTGGGCCCGGGCTCGCACGCGGGCATCCGGCGCGTCGGTGGCCAGCGACACGAGGGCGCCGTCTCCCAGCGAGCGCCGGTCCTCCCAGTCCTGGATGCGGGCGAGCGTCGCGGCGTCCACCGGCTCCGGCCCCGGCGTCGGGACGGAGCGGGTACAGCCGGAGGACAGCGCGAGGACGACGAGGCAGGCGGACAGTGCACGGACGGTACGCGGGCGGCTCATGCGCTGGGGCGTAGGCCAATTCTCCGCGAAAATCCAGGGGTTAGAGCGCATCGGGTTTGACAGGCGCGGGGCGGGGCTCCGAAGATGCGGCCTTCGTTTCTCTCCTCGGGAGCGCTGGTCCTGAACTGCCCTGGCTGCGGCTCGAAGGTGGCCGCCAACACCTCCATCTGTTCCGTCTGCGACTTCATCATCGACGGCTCCTTCCTGTCCGCCGAGCCCCCCGCCGACGCCGACGACGAGCCCACCGGCGCGCAGGAGGACCCTCGCCCGGCGAAGCCCGCCGCCGACGCGCGCCCCAAGGGGAAATCCGGGAGCCGCGCCGCGGCGCCGGTCCAGGCGCCGGACGAAGAGGAGGCCACCAACATCCGCAGCAGGGATGAGATTCTCCGTTCCGCGCCCGCACCCGCGCGCACCGCGAAGCCGGCCCGTCCCGCGCCGCGCCCGGCCCCCGCACCCCGTCGCGCGCCGGAGCCCGCGGCAGCGCCCGTGGACAGCGGGACGGACCCGTGGGACCGCTCGTCCAAGGGCTCCTCCTCCGGAGGCGGCCCCATCGCCGACCCCGAGGAGCTCATCCGCGACGCGAAGGAGCTCTTCCGCATGCTGGCCGGCGGGGACAAGGTCGCCTTCTGGAGCGCGGCCGTGGTGCTGCTCTCGTGCTTCCTGCCGTGGAAGGAGACGGCCGCGGACGGCGACGTGCTGGGGTTGATGAGCATGGGCGCTGGCGCCTTCGTGCTGTCCATCCTGGTGATGATTGCCGTCGGCATGCGCGTGACGGGCACCCTCCAGAAGTGGAACCCGGTGGTGCCGTGGATGGGCCAACTGGTGGCCGCCTTCACGTGCCTCGTCTGGTGCATCATCTTCATCAAGGTGTCGGCCGACACCACGCGCGTGCCCACGCCCGTCGGCAACGCGGAGATGATGAACTCTTCCCCCAGCTTCGGCGTCTTCGTGGCCGTGCTGGGCTCCATCGCGATGCTGGGCGGGACGCTGCTGGGCCTGAAGAGCAAGCCCGGCGCCTGAGCCGCCCCACGCCGTCACGAAACCGCTGCCGCGCCCCGCGGCGGCGGGCTACCGTCCGCCGCCACCATGTCCGACGCCTCTCCCCTCTCCCGCCTCACCTCCGCGCTCGGCGCGGCCGTCTTCGGGCAGCAGCGCGTGCTGGCCGACCTGGTGACGGCCTTCCTCGCGCGCGGCCACGTGCTGCTGGAGGGCGTGCCCGGCGTGGCCAAGACGCTCACCGCGCGCAGCATGGCCGGGGCGCTGGGGCTGCTCTTCACCCGCGTCCAATTCACCCCGGACCTGATGCCGGCGGACATCCTCGGCACCAACGTCTTCCAGCCGCAGGACAACGCCTTCCGGCTGGTGAAGGGCCCCATCTTCACGGAGGTGGTGGTGGCGGACGAAATCAACCGCACCCCGCCCAAGACGCAGGCCGCGCTGCTGGAGGCCATGGAGGAGCGGCAGGTCACCATCGACGGCGTCTCACACCCGCTGCCGCCGCACTTCTTCGTGGTGGCCACG
Source organism: Pyxidicoccus trucidator (assembly GCF_010894435.1). NCBI lineage: Bacteria > Pseudomonadati > Myxococcota > Myxococcia > Myxococcales > Myxococcaceae > Pyxidicoccus > Pyxidicoccus trucidator. Next base: position 264,083 of record NZ_JAAIXZ010000015.1, read on the forward strand.
CAGAACCCGCTGGAGCTGGAGGGCACCTACCCGCTGCCCGAGGCGCAGCTGGACCGCTTCCTCATGCGCGTGCGCGTGGGCTACCCGGAAGGCGACGCGGAGACGACCATGCTGCGCGCCTTCCACCAGCGCGAGGGCCGGCCGCCCACCACGGAGCGGGTGCTGGACGCCCCCACGCTCCTGGAGTTGCAGGCGCGGGCCGCCCGCGTGTCGTGTGACGACTCCATCCTCCAGTACGTCGTGAATGTGGTGCGTGACACCCGCGCCAACCCCCGGGTGCGCCTGGGGGCCAGTCCCCGCTCGGCCCAGGCCCTGCTGGCGGCCGCCAAGGCTCGCGCGGCGCTGAACGGCACGGACTTCGTCACCCCGGACAACGTGAAGGACGTGGTCTTCAGCGTCCTCAACCACCGCCTCCTCCTCAAGGCCGAGGCCGAGGTGGAGGGAGTCACCGCGGACGACGTCCTCCGGCAGACGCTCGAGCGGGTACGAGTGCCCCGGTGAGCGTGGGCCGTCCCGTCCCCACCGGCCTCGCCGTTGCGCTGCTGGCGGCGGGGCTCGTCCCGGCCGCGCTCGCGGTGGCCAGTCCCGCCTTCGGCTGGCTGGCGCTGACGGTGGACGTGGCGGTGCTGGCCCTCTGCGCCGTGGACTTCCTCCGCGCCCCGCGCGCGGACGCCGTGGCGGTGCACCGCCGCGTGGAGCCCATCCTCTCCTCCGGCACGCGCAACGCCGTGCACCTGGACTTCGAGCGCACGGACGACAGCGCCAGCCCCCTGCGCCTGGAGGCGCGTGACGAGCCCCCCGGGGACGTGGCCAGCACCGGCCACCGGCAGGCCCTCACGCTCCCCCCTCGGGCGCAGCACGCGGACGCGCCGCCCCGGCTCACCTACTTCGTCACCCCGCCGTCGCGAGGCGACGCACGCTTCGGAGACGTCCACCTGCGGCTGGCGGGCCCGCTGGGGCTGTGCGCGCGGCAGGTCCGCGTGCCGGCCGCGCAGGCGGTGAAGGTGTACCCGGACCTGACGGCGCTCTCCCGCGAGGCGCTGGCGCTGGCGCGGGCCTCGGAGTCCCCCTCCGCGCGCACCCAGCGGCGCCGCGCGGCGGAAGGGCGCGAGTTCGAGTCCCTGCGCGAGTACCGCCCGGGCGACGACTACCGCCACATCGACTGGAAGGCGTCCGCGCGCCACGGGGACACGCTGGTGCGCACGTGGCAGCCGGAGAAGCACCAGCCGGTGCTGCTGCTGCTGGACTGCGGGCGCCACATGGCGGGCCAGGTGCAGGGCCGCCGCAAGCTGGACCACGCGGTGGACGCGGCGCTGCGGCTGGCGCGCGTGGGGCTGGACGCGGGGGACGTGGTGGGCGTGCTCGCCTTCGCCAGCGACGTGCGCACCTTCCTCCCGCCGCGCAAGGGGCGCGAGCACCTGCGCCTCATCACCGAGTCCCTCTACCGCACCGAGGCCGCGCTGGAGGAGAGCGACTACGGCCGCGCCTTCGACTTCGCCTTCGCCCGGCAGACGCGCCGCGCGCTGGTGGTGCTCTTCACGGACCTGGTGGACCCGGACGCCTCCGCCAGCCTCCTCACCCGCACGCTGGCGCTGCGCCCCCGCCACCTGCCCGTCGTCGCCTCGCTGCTGGACGAGGATGTGGAGGCCGCGGCGACCGCGGTGCCCCGGGAGGCGCAGGACGCCTACTCGCGGCAGGCCGCGGCGCGCCTGGAGGCCGAGTACCGCCGCACCGCCACCACCCTGCGGGACTCCGGGGCGCTGGTGGTCCGGGCCCCCGCGAGGGGCTTCGGCGCGGCGGCGCTCAACGCGTACCTGGACGTGAAGTCGCGCGGGCTGCTCTGACTCCCTCCGTCAAGTCCAGCGGAAAGTTTGTAGGAAGCGCGCATGTGCTTCGTGTGCACGTCGCTCGCGCGGAAGCGTGCCAATCGCGCCGAGGCCGAATTCTAGGCTCCGGAGACGACCCCCTTTACAGACACGTCTCCGTCAACAAAATGGCGCGTCTCTCTCGCCCACCGCACAGGTGGGCGACCTCGAACATCACGGATGGAGACGGTCTTGGCGGAGGGCGCGAGGGGCTTGAGGGTTGAGGTGGAGGTCGACGCGGCGGCGGCGGCGATGGCGTCCCGGATGGAGTCCGAGCCCACGAGGACGCTGACCCCCTTCCACGAGCGGCTGCTGGCGGAAGAGCTGCTGGCCCGCAGTGGAGACACGCAGCAGCGGCTGGCCGGCGCGCTGTCGGACGCGAAGGTGGACCTCAACCCGCACCAGGTCGAGGGCGCCATGTTCGCGCTCGACTCGCTGTCGCGCGGCGGCTGCATGCTGGGCGACGAGGTGGGGCTGGGGAAGACGATTGAGGCGGGCCTCGTCATCGCCCAGCTGATGGCCGAGGGGAAGAACCGCATCCTCATCCTCGCGCCGGCCACGCTGCGCGCGCAGTGGAACAGCGAGCTGCGGGAGAAGTTCGACCTGGACAGCGTCCTGGTGGACGGCCGCACCGTGCGGGCCACCGGCAACTGCTTCGACCAGCCCTTCCCCGTCATCTGCTCGCACCCGTTCGCGGCCAACAAGGCGCACCTGACGTCGGAGATTGCCTGGGACCTCGTCGTCATCGACGAGGCGCACCGCCTGCGCAACGCGTACCGGGCCAACAACAAGATGGGCCAGGCGCTGAAGGCGTCGCTGGCCGGCAAGCCCAAGCTGCTGCTCACCGCCACCCCGCTCCAGAACGACATCATGGAGCTGTTCGGGCTGATGTCCCTGCTGGACGAGCAGATTCTCGGCCCCGAGCACGCCTTCCGCAGCCGCTACCGCGTGGACGAGGGCGGCGGCATGTCCGAGGCCGCTGTCTGCGAGCTGAAGGAGCGGCTGGCCCCGGTGGTGCAACGCACCCTGCGCCGGCAGGTGCGCGAGTACGTCCGTTACACCAACCGCCGCTCCATCGTGGAGGACTTCACCCCCTCCCCCGAGGAGCACGACCTCTACGAGAAGGTCAGCGAGTACCTCCAGCGCTCGGAGGCCGCGGCCATCGAGCCCGGCAAGAAGACGCTGCTGACGCTCTGCTACCGCAAGCTGCTGGCGTCCTCGACGTACGCGATTGCTCCCACCCTGCGCCGGCTGTCGGACAACCTGGAGAAGCGCCTCCAGGCGGCGAAGCTGGGCCAGCAGGCGCTGGCGATGTTCGAGCCCGAGGAGGCCAAGCAGTTCGTCGAGGAGGGCGAGGAGTGGTCGGACGACCCGGCCAAGGCGCCCAACGTCCGCGCGCTGGAGCAGGAGGTCTGGGAGCTGCGGCAGTACGCGGACCTGGCCGACTCCATCAAGGTCAACGCCAAGGGCGAGGCGCTCAAGCGCGGCCTGGACCGCACCTTCGGGGTGATGCGCGCGCACGGTTGGCCGGAGAAGGCGCTCATCTTCACCGAGTCCAAGCGCACGCAGCAGTACCTCTTCAACCTCCTCTCGGAGAACGGCTACCGGGGGAAGATCTCCCTGCTGTCCGGTGACGCGGGCACGCCGGAGGACCGCCGGGCGCTGGTGGAGGACTTCCGCAGCAAGTCGCAGATCCTCATCTGCACCGAGGCCGGCGCCGAGGGCCTCAACCTCCAGTTCTGCAACCTGGTAGTGAACTACGACCTGCCGTGGAATCCACAGCGGGTGGAGCAGCGCATCGGCCGCTGCCACCGGTACGGGCAGCAGCGGGACGTGCTGGTCATCAACTTCCTCAACCGGATGAACGCGGCGGACGCGCGCCTGTTCGAGCTGCTGGAGAAGAAGCTCAACCTCTTCGACGGCGTCTTCGGCGCGTCGGATGAAATCCTCGGCGCGCTGGAGAGCGGCGTCGACTTCGAGCGCCGCATCCTCGACATCTACCAGTCCTGCCGGAAGCCGGAGGACATCAACACGGCTTTCGACAAGCTGCGCGAGGAGCTGGAAGGCCGCATCAGCAAGCGCATGACGGAGATGCGCTCGGTGGTGCTGGAGCGCTTCGACGGCGACGTGCGGCGGCGGCTGCGCGGGCAGCAGGACCAGACGAAGGAAGCGCTCGCGAAGCGGCAGCAGGAGGCGCGCGCGCTCACCAGCTCCGTGCTGGGCAGCCGCACGTCGGGGCGGCTCGAAATCGCGAAGGCCGCGTACGCGGTGAAGGGGCGGACGCAGGACGCGGTGGCCTACCTGCAGCTGGACGCGTCCGAGCTGCCCTCACGGCTGGCCCGGCTGGCCGGCTGCGAGGGCTGGTGGTTCGCGTACAAGTTCGAGACGACGGGCCTGAAGCCGGAGGAGAAGCTGGTGCACCTGGTGCTGGTGCGCGAGCGGGACGGCGGCTTCCGGGCCCTGCCCCTGCAGGATGGGGCGCACTTCGTGAAGCTGACGGCGAAGGAGGAGAAGCGCCGCCAGCCCGCCCCGGTGTCCGTGCAGCTCATGCAGGAGCAGGCGCTGGTGCTGGCCAAGGAGGAAATCATCCGGGCCGCCGAGCGCCGCAACGCGCTGGAGCTGGACAAGGCCAAGGAGCGCGCGGACCGGTACGTCGAGGACTGCCTGATGGAGTCCCGCGAGGCCGTGGACGCCGCGCGGCAGGTCTGGTTCGACGCGCGCAAGGAAGTGACGGCGGCCGGGGAAGTGGCGGACAAGGCGAAGGCGCGCGCGCATTCGGACCGGATGGAGCGCGAGTACCGGCGAAAGCTGTCCTCCCTCCGCAACGAGGAGGAGAAGCGCTACGCCGCCAAGGACCGGCAGCTCGCGGACCTGGCCCAGAAGGCGAAGGTGACGGAGAAGCGCTCCCTCATCGCCTCCGCGTACTTCTGGCTGTCCTGAGCGGAGCCCGACGAAGGGGCGTCCGGAACGCACACCTACATCAGCCCCTGCGAAGCGCCGGTGGCACTCCCTGCGAACGGGATTCCACACCTGGCGAGTCTTCCCGGGGAGCTAGGCCCCACCCGGTTCCGCCGGCTTCAGCCGTACCCACGTCGCGCCCCAGCCCCCGTCGCCCTCGGTAGCGGAGCGGAACGACTCCACCTCCGGCAGCTTCGGGAGCAGCGAGTGCACGGTGCGGCGCAGCGCCCCGGTGCCCTTGCCGTGGATGATGCGCACGTCGAGCAGCCCCTTCTGACGGCATGCCCAGAGGTACTCGATGACCAGGTCCTTCACCTCTTTCGGATGGAAGAGATGCAGGTCCAGCGTCCCATCGATTGGAATTTCTACAGCCTCGTCCTCAGTGGGAGGAGGCTCCGGCCCCTCGGGAGGGAGCGGCGGCTCGCCCGGCGGTAGAGGCGGCAGGCGTCGTGGGCCCAAGTTTCCACTCCTCCTCCTGGCGCTTCTTCTGCTCCGCCTCCATCCGGCGGCGCTCCCGAGCGGCCTTGAACTGCTCGGACACGGAGGACAGCTCGCTCTTCAGGGCGGAGAGGTTCTTGCCCAGGTCATCCGCGGCGGCATCCCGGCGCTCCGCCGTACGCTCTCCGTGCGCACCGGCTCCTCCGGATGCCATCAGCTGAACCATCATCGCGGCTACGGCCATGGACTTCATGTTGCCTCAAGTAAGCAAGCCCCGTGCCTGGGGGCAAGCGTCGTTCACGAGGAAACGCCCTGCTGCCTGCCCTCCTCCGTCTTGCGCGCGACGATACGTTCCGCGAGTCGGATGGCGGACAGGGGGGCGCTGCCCTCGGCTTTGTTGTTGATGGTAACGAAGGCGGGCTTGCCGCGCCGCTCGGCCGCCAGGCACACCCGGGCCAGCACGTCGCGGGTGCCCACGTCCTCATCCACCAGCTTGTCGAAGGGGGCGTAGCGCGCGCGGGCCTCCTCGTAGCCCAGGTTCGGCGGCAGCATCCACCGCACCACCAGCGCGCGCGCCGCCTCGAAGGCGCGGGTGCGCTTCGCCTGCTGCGCCACCGGAGGCATGTCGCGCCACACTGCCAGCACGGGGCTGGCCCCCACGTCCTCCAGGGCCTGTGCGAAGCCCTCCGTGAGCAACCCCTCGTTGCGGACCTCCACGGCGTACAGCGGGCCCTTGGGGAGCGCGGCGAAGAAGGCGTGCAGCCGCTCCACGAAGCGCGCGGGGCCGCCGAGCGCCTGCGGGTCCTGGGGCGGGAACTGGAAGACGAGCGGCCCGGCCTTGTCCCCGAGCCCCTCCACGAAGGGGGCCACCACGTACTCGGCGGCATACGCGGCGTTGAGGAACCGGTCATTGGCCTGTCCCCGGTGAGCGCCGTAGCGCTCGTGCAGGGGGAAGCGGGCCATGGTGCAGACCTCGTGCGCCTTCACGAGGAAGCGGAAGCCGTCCGGCACCTGCTCCGCGTACTCGGCGAAGGCGCTGGCGGGGATGGGGGCGTAGAAGGTGCGGTCGATGCCCACCGTGCGCAGCACCGGGTGGTGCGCGTACGCGGCCAGGCCCTCGCGCGCGAGCTGCGAGGCAGGGGCCTCGTGGTCCCAGAGGATTCCGGACCACCCGGGGAACGTCCACGAGGACGTCCCGAGGAAGGTGCCCGTGGGCAGGTGCTGGCCCAGGGCGGCGAGCTGCTCGGAGATCGGGGCGGGCCCTACCGGCTGGGTTCCCTTGCGGCCACGGGCCGGTGCCTCCACGGGAGCGCCCGTGAAGAGGTCGAGCTGGGAGGGTTCTCGTTGCTGGGGCATCGACAATCACTCCTGCGGTCGGCGGGCACCGGGACCTGGTGCCCTGCGTCCGGTTGGAATAACGCCGGGCGCTACCTGATGCAGGAGGTTGCCTCACTTCCGGCCCACTCTCCAAGTGGTATGTCCGGTCTACAGGCAGCTAGGCGCCATGGCCCGGAGGACGGCGCGGGTGCGGTCCCTCACGCCCAGCTTGGAGAGGATGCTGGAGGTCTGATTCTTCACAGTCCCCCTCCGTACCGAGCGCCTGGGCAATCTCGCGGTTGCTCAGTCCCCGAGCGATGAGGCGGAGCACCTCCACCTCGCGGCGGGTGAGGCTCTCGGGCAGGTCCGCGTGGGGGAAGTCGTCTGCCACTCCATAGCCCCAACCACAGTCCATGGAGCGACTGTGGCAACAGCTCCGGCACGACGTCAGTCAGAGCGTCCTGACGACGCCATGCCGAAGCTGTCCGGCGCACTGCCTTGCCGGCTGCGCGAGTAGAAGCGCAAGCCGCACGCCGTCCTGCGCGCAGTGGGACTCCCGAGGGAGAGTCCCGCGTCCTGAATCAGCGGGTGCGGCTCACTGCACGTCGAAGTGGTAATTGGCGCCGTAGTTGTTGTCGTAGCGCATGCAGGAACTGCGGTCCGTGTTGCGGAACCACATCTCCAGGTGGCGGGCGCCGACCGGAGCGGTGATGGGCGTCGCCACGGACGTGCCGCTGCCGGTAACGACCGTCTCCTGGATGGGGCCGTTGTCGAAGCGGTACTGCGCGACAATCACCCAGGCCGGGCCGTTGTACGTCGCGCGGCACTCGGGCAGGCGGGCCACGTCGTAGTTGACGATGAACTGCTGGCCGGCGCGCAGCGTGCCTGCCACCATCTCGTCCCAGTTCGAGTTGAAGGAGAGGGTCGGCGCGCCGATGGGGAAGTGGTAGTTGCTCCCCAGGTTGGAGTCCCAACCCTGGCAACCCTGGCTCGAGATGTCGAACCACATCACCAGGGCGCCGCTCAAGCCCGCGGGGAGATGCAGGGTGCGCTGGGAGGGATTGCCATCCGGCGCGTGGCCGGCCACCCAGAAGCTCACCACCGGACCGCGGTTCACCTGGACGTGGCCGGTGATGGTCCAGGTCGGGTTGCCCGTGGAGGTGGTGCCCCGGCACTGCGGCAGGCGGCTGGTGTCGTAGTTGACGACCACCTGGCCGCCCGCGGGGATCAGCTCCACCGACGGCGTCTCGTTCCAGTAGCCATCGAAGGTGATGGAGGTGGGAGCAGTCTGCGCCGCGGCGGTGGAGGCCACCAGCAGCAGCGGCAGCAGGGAGGGAAGAAATCGACGGCTCATGTTGCGCTCCTTTCGAGCGGAAGAGGGACCGGACGGCGCTAACCGGTCCCGCGCAGCAGGTCAATGGTCCCCCTTGCGGACCCGTCGCTACACCTTGAGGCGGATGGCGGCGGGGACGAGGGTCATGGTGCACGGGAGGCGTCCGGGCGTCTCACCGTCCACGTCGAGGAACACGTCCTCGCCCTCCACGACGGGCTCGACGCGCAGGGTGCGGCAGCGCAGCCGGCGCGTGCCCTTCCAGGTGACGTGGTCGCCGTTGTAGACGCCCTTCGACTTGAGGACGAAGTCGCTGAGCCCGTAGCCGGACCAGATGGTGACGTCGAAGAAGCCGTCATGGGTGACGGCCTCGGGCGCCACGAACATGCCGCTGCCGAAGTAGCGGCCATTGGCCACGGCCACCGTGGTGATGTCGAGCGTCTCCTCCGGGCCACCGTCGAAGGACATTCGCACCTTCTTCTCGGAGTACTTCACCAGCCCCTTCAGCGTGCCCCACACGAAGCTGAAGTTGCCGCCCAGCGCCTTGCTGCCGCTGTTGACCTCGCGAGCCACCAGACCGCTCACGCCGAACGAGGCGATGTTGGCGAAGTAGCGAGTCTCCGGCTGGCCCTCGTTGTTGACGAAGTCGAGCCGGCCCACGTCGAAGGGCTCTGTCTTCTCCGAGCGCAGGCGCGCGAGGGACGAGTCCAGGTCCAGCTCCCACCCGAAGGTGCGCCGGAAGTCGCCGCCGGTGCCGCGAGGGATGAGGCCCAGCGCCGCCTTGGGGTTGATGGGCTTGCCGTCACGGAAGAAGCCGTTGGTGACCTCGTTGAGGGTGCCGTCGCCGCCGACCGCGACGATGCACTCGTAGCCCTCCTCGAGTGCCTGGCGGGCGATGCGCGCCGCGTCCATGCCGCCCTGGGTGAACCCGTGTCCGAAGTCACCGAGAGCCTTGCCCACCTGCGCGCCAATCTCCGCCCAGCGCTTTCCCGTCTGCCCATTGGCGCTGCGCGGATTGACCACGAGGAACGTCTTCATCGGAACCTGCCCCTCCCTTGAGCCCCCCTGTTTACGCGGTTGCGCGTCAGCACTCCACTCCGTGGCCAGTCCATGACGCGCCGGGTCCATGCCCACCCTTGGCCGTGCCATGCTGAGGACGGACGCACTCCCAGAGGGAGCCCCACCCTGGAAGCCACCGAGAAACTCGTGCCGCACCTGAAGGCCACCCTCGCCGTGGACTGGGCCCTTCCGCACCTGCGCGCCGACCTGGAGGCCGCCAGCGCCCGCCCCTTCGAGGAGACACGGGCCATGGAGGCGTACCTCACCGGGCACGACACGCCGGCCCACGGAGGGGACGCCGTCCGGGAGGCCCGCTTCCTGTCCGCCCTGGCCCGGGTCCGCGTCCTGGCCGACGCGCAAGCGCCCCTCACCTGGGCGCGGCTCGCGGAGGTGCAGGCGGAGGTGCTTGGAAAGCAGGTGGCCTTCCGCGCGGGTGAGGCCTTCGCGCATGGTGGGGCGCACCGGTACCTGTACGCACCTGAGCTGGAGGAGATGTTCACCCGGAAGGTGGAGGCGGATGCGGCGGATGGCTGTCATCCCGTTGCATGTGCGGTGAGGCTGTACCTGGACCTCGCCTTCTTCCACCCGTTCCCGGACGGCAATGCCCGGGCGGCGCGGCTGTGGTTCGAGTACTGCCTGCGCCGCGCGAGGCTGCCCACGCCACCGCTGGCACCGTGGGTGCTGCTGCCCAAACCGCCCGGGGATGCGGAGCGCTATGGACGGTTCGTCAGGCTCGTGGCGCGGAGCATCTCCGGACCTTCGCCGTGCGAGGAGGACTCATGAGACGCAAGCAGAGGGAGCGGAGGGAGGAGTCCGGCTGGGAGGTCATCCAGCGCAGCCTCGACAGCTACCAACCGGAGCGCATCGCCACCCTGCTGCGGGAGTACCTGAACCCGCGCATCCCGCAGCGAGTGCGCAAGCTGGAGGAATCGCTCCGTGAGGAATTGAGGGGAGGCGTCGAGGCCATCCTCGATGCCAACCTGGGCCCCTGGTACCACGAGACGGGGGTGTATCTCGGGAACGAGAGGGTCGCGGGCTACTGCTGGTGCCACACCTTCTTCAACCACAAGCCCGTCCCGGAGCTGGGGGTGGAGCACAACGTCCAGCTCATCGTGAAGGCGCTGGGACAGGGCCATGGCTGGCTGAGCGCGCTCGACGCCGCGTATCGAGGGGCGGAGCTGCTCGATGACGAGGATGAGGGCATCCGCCAGCTGGGCCTGTCGGACGCGGTGGTGCGCGCCATCGAAATCACCGTGGAGGCCACCTCGACGGAAGACGCCTGGTACACCTATGCCTACGACGCGGTGGACTGGCTGCTCCAGGCGAGGGGCGTGCCCGCCAACCACGAGGTGCGGAAGGCGATGAGACACACGCTGGGCGCGTTCGAGTCCTGGGTGGGGCCCTCGGAGGACCAGACCCGGGCCGCCGGAGACGCGGTGGCACTCGCGGCGGTGCGGACGGGCTTCAACGCGCGCTATCCGAAGCGGAAGTAACGGACCTGCGCTGCGCGAAGGCTTGTTGCCGGATAGGTCGACTGGAGCATGCGAGCACCTCCGGAAGAGCGGAGCCCGGCGACTATCCGTTCCCGGAGACATGGACCATGCGCCGGGGGGCGATGTTCCAGGCAGCGGGCAGGTCGGCATCACAGAACACACAGACGAACCAACCCTCCTTCACCAGGTTGATTTCACCGCACCGGGTACAGCGCCGGAAGACAACCTCCGGTGTGAAGGCGCGGGGCGGCTCCAGGCCCGCGCCGCGAATGGCCAGGACCACTGCGTCCCAGCACGAGGTGTCCGGGCAGTAACCCGTGGACTGGTTCGACACCTCCGCCACCGCAAGTCGAGCGCCTGCTCCCTGGAAGCGAACCTCGCCGGCGGCCAGGACCTCCACACCTCCGGAACAGGCGACGTGCTCGGACCGTCGCGGCGCGAGCCTCAACCGTCCTTGGAGGTCTACGACGTACGTCGCGCCCTCGGTACGGGCGTCGGGGTAGGCCTGAAGCCAGGCCGCTGCATCGTCCCTCGAAGCGATGGGCGTGCCGGCGGGATGCGAGGCCGAAGCGCGACGGATTTCCTCCGGGCCGACGTAGGTGTACGCGTAGAGATCCATTCCGCACCTGAGAGATACACGCGAGCAATGCAGCTACAGCCCCACCCTGCCAGGTGAAGTACCGCCGTCCTCGCCCCTCCAGAGTAGGGGGAGACTGGAGCAGTGGATGTGCCCGCGGAAGCACACCCAGGGGACGGCACCGGACCCCGGGGGCCTGACATGCTTCCTAATCCCAGGCGGAGAGCCGGTCGAAGTCCTCCGAGGTGTACCGACCGGTCTCGAGCCCGTTCGTTACCCACGCGCCCCGAAGCCCGAAGCTCTCTCGCATCTGGCGGAACGCCTGCACGTCGGTGAGGCTTGGAGCCACCCCGCCGCCGACGTCGTTCACCGTCTCCGGCGTGGTCCACATGCGGTCGCCCGGCGTCCGGTCGAACATGAACGGATGGTTGTGCAGATGAGCCACGGGCGCGAAGCCCTTCGCGACATCCGCCATCACCCGGTCTCGCACTTCGTGGCTCAGCCGACCGCCAACGCGATCCGCCCCCGAGAGGTAGACACGAATCCGCTCATGGCCGCGCAGCACGTACGCCCCGAACTCGGTGGGGCGTTCAATCATCGGAAAGCGCCGGGCCTGATGCTGGAAGAGCCTCCACTCCAGGCATGAGCTGGGCCCCACCGAGCCAGCGGTGCCCGCGAGCACACGCGAGGTGTTCTCCGCCTCCCGCCCCATCGGGCTGCCCGTGAGGGCCTCGTGGATGGCATGGACACGCTCCAGCAGCACACGATGACCGAGCCCCGGCTCTCCGAGTCGTGCCGCCAGGGCCGTGCGATAGCGCTCACGCTCGGCATCTGGCGGCGCCGGCACCCACCACGCCGGAGCGTCAGGCACGTCGAAGACCTCGTTGTATTCGCCCGGGTACGGCTTGTCCGACAGGGGAACGAACTCGGCGGGCGAGGCCGGGAGCTCGCACGGAACGGCGGCGGCTCGAGACGACTCCGAGGCCACCTCCGGCTGCGCGGTACGGCAAGCCACGAGCCCCAGGAACCCCACGGCCAACAGCCAACGAGTCACGCTCATGCGGCCCGGAACATCGTGGCCAGCTTCGGATTCCCAATAGCCGCACGTCCCGGGCGCTCCACGCTGTCGCTCAGGCGCGCAGCGTGCCTTCCAGCACCGTCACCGCCACCCCGCCGATGCGCGCCCGCTCGGGCTCTCCCGCCCGGCCCGTCACCTCCACCTCGATGCGCCCCGGCTTGCCAATGGCATCGCCCTGCTCGATTCGCGCCCGCACCGTGCCGCCTTCCGCGGGCAGCGCCAGCAGTCCCCGCGTCGCCAGGTACATCCCGAGCGGCCCGGCCGCGGAGCCCGTGACGGGGTCCTCGGCCACGCCAATCCCCGGCACGAAGTAGCGCGAGTGCGCCACGCTACTGGCGTCCTTCGTCTCTCGAGTGAACACGTACACGCCGCTCAGCCCATGCGGCCGCAGCACCTCCGCCAGCGCTCCGGGACGCGGCGCCAGGTCCCACACGTCCTCACGGCGCCGCAGTGGAATCACCACCCGGTGCCCGTTGCGGAGCACCGGCAGCGAGCGGTCCACCATCTCCACCCTTCCACCCACCAGCCCCATCAGCGTCTCCAGGGGCACCGGGCTCTCCACCCACGGCTGCTTCGGCGTGACAATCCACGCCCGAGTCCCACCCGCGCCCAGGGATTCCAGTTCCACGTCCAGGACGCCCGCCGCACACTCCAGCCGATACGAGCCCGGAGCCTTCAGCACGCCGCGCTCCACCAGCAGGTGGAACGTGGCCACGGTGGCATGGCCGCAGAAGGGAATCTCCTCCGAGGGCGCGAAGTAGCGCAGGCGCACCGGGCCCTCGCCCGGAGGTGACAGCAGGAACGCCGTCTCGGACGCCCCCACCACGGCCGCGATGCGCTGCATGGCCTCGCCGTCCAGCCCGGCTGCGTCCAGCACCACGCCAGCGCGATTGCCGGCCCCCGGGGTCTGCGTGAAGGCATCGACGATGGTCAGCTGCATGGCGTGCACCTCTCCCTGGCGAGGCGGAGCCAGGCCCCACCTCGCTCGAATTGTACCGATACAATCCCCGGCAAGAATCAACACAATGGATGCATTGCGCGCGGGCCGGCGTCAACCGTATGAATTGTCACCATGACAAGCTGGACGCCGCAGCTCCGGGGCCGGGACGGCCCGCTGTACCGGGTCATCGCGGAGGCACTGGCCGCTGACATCGACGAAGGGCGCCTCGCGCCGGGCACGCGCCTGCCCACCCACCGCGAGCTGGCGGAGAAGGTCGGCGTCACGGTGGGCACGGTGACACGCGCCTACGCGGAGGCCGAGCGCCGGGGCCTCATCGGCGGCGAGGTGGGCCGGGGCACCTTCGTGCGGCACCGGGACACGCCTCGTCACCTCCCGGCCCCCGCGCCGGACACGGGAGACGACACCCTCGTGGAGCTGGGCCTCAACTGGCCGGCCACGCCTCCGGGAGACCCGGCGGGCACCGCGCTGCGGAAGACGCTGGAGGCCCTGCAGCGCTCCCCTCGCCTGTCCGAGCTGCTCGACTACCAGCCCCACGCGGGGCTGCTCGCGCACCGCGAGGCCGGCGCGGCGTGGCTGTCCCGCTTCGGCCTGGAGGTGGAGCCTCGGCAGGTGGTGGTGTGCTCGGGCGGGCAGCACGCCATGGAGGTGGCCCTCACCGCGCTCACACGCCCGGGTGACACGGTGCTGTGCGAGGCCCTCACCTACCCGGGCCTGAAGGTGCTCGCGAACCGGCTCCACCTGAGCCTCCACGGCGTGGCCATGGACGAGCAGGGCCTCAAGCCGGACGCGCTGGAGGCCGCGTGCCGTGGCGGCGCGAAGGTCCTCTTCTGTCTGCCCAACCTCCAGAACCCCACCGGCGCGGTGATGCCCGAGGAGCGCCGCCGCCGCATCGCCGCCGTGGTGCGCAAGCATGGGCTCACCGTGGTGGAGGACGACGCCTACGGGCTGCTGCTCGACAAGCGCCCTCCCCCGCTGTGCACGCTGGTGCCGGAGTCCGGCTGGTTCATCGGAGGAGTGTCCAAGCTGCTCGCGCCGGGGCTGCGCATCGGCTACCTCGCGGCGCCGCTGGGCATGGGCACGGAGCGACTCGCGGAGGAAGCGGGCCTGGCCGTGCGGATGACGCCGCCCCTGCTGGCAGAAGTTGCGGCACGCTGGGTCCATGACGGCACCGCGGACGAGCTGGTGGTCCGCCGTCGCCGTGAAGCCCAGGAGCGGCTGGAGCTGGCGCGCGAGGTGCTCGGGGACGTCCTGCCGAAAGCGCCGCGCGCCACGTACCACCTGTGGCTGAAGCTGCCCGCCGGCTGGCGAGCGGAGTCCTTCACCGCGCAGGCCCGGCGGCGCGGCGTCTCCGTCACGCCCGCCGAGCTGTTCACCGTGGGCCCTGCCACCGCGCCGGCCGCGGTGCGCGTGTGCCTGGGAGCACCGCGCACCCGCGCCTCGCTGGAGAAGGGCCTCAGGCGACTGCGGGAGACGCTGGAAGGCGGGCCGGAGCCACTCGCCTCCATCGTCTGAAGCCAGGGCACGGGGCCATCCCCGCGCCCGTACCCACGGAAGGGTGGCGCATACCGCGCCTGCCTCCGTGGAAGCCGAGCGCGCGCCCGGCTTCCGTGAGTCCGCTACTTCTGCGGCGGAGGAACGGGCCGCACGTGCAGCTCGCGGAGCTGCCGGTCGTCCACCTCGCCGGGGGCGCCCGTCATCTGGTCCGTGCCCGTCTTCGTCTTCGGGAACGGAATCACGTCGCGCAGGGACTCGGCGTTGGTCAGCAGGAAGGCGAGCCGGTCCATGCCCAGGGCGATGCCACCGTGCGGCGGCGCGCCGAACTTCAGCGCGTCCAGCAGGAAGCCGAACTTCGTCTGCGCTTCCTCGTCGGAGATGCCCAGCGCCTTGAACACCTGCGCCTGCACCTTCGGGTCATGCAGGCGGATGGAGCCGCCGCCAATCTCGAAGCCGTTGAGCACCACGTCGTAGCGGTGGCACTTCACCCGGCCCGGATCCGTGAGCAGGAAATCCACGTCGCCGTCGTGCGGCCGCGTGAAGGCGTGGTGCGCCGCCGCCCAGGTGTTCGTCTCCTCGTCGAACTCGAACAGCGGCGGGTTCACCACCCACAGGAACTTCCAGTTGCCGCCGCTGCCGTACTCGGGAATCAGGCCCAGCTTCTTCGCCACGTGCACGCGCAGGTTCGCCATCACCGTGTGCACCAGGGCCTCCTTCCCGAACTGGAACAGGATGAGGTCGCCCGTCTTCGCGCCCACGGCCGCGTTGATGGCCTGCCGCAGCGCGGGGGTAATCGTCTTCGACAGCGGCGACTGCGTCCACTCACCGCCCTCGGCCACCTTCGCGCGGGCCAGGCCCTTCGCGCCCGCCTGCTTCGCGAACTCCTCCAACTTGTCGCTCTCCGCGCGGCTCATCGCCTTGTCCGCGGGGATGACCATCGCCTTGACGATGCCCTTGTTCTGCACCGCCTCGAACATCATCGGCACCCCGCCCGCCTCGCCGTGCTCGCGGATGAGGTCGGTGAGCACCACGTGCTCCAGCCCGAAGCGCAGGTCCGGCTTGTCGTTGCCGTACTTCGCCATGGACTCGTAGAAGTCCATGCGCATGAAGGGCGTGGGGACGTCGATGCCGAGCACCTCGCCCCACAGCGTCTTCACCAGTCCCTCGATGATGGTGAAGATGTCGTCCTGCGTGACGAAGCTCATCTCCACGTCGATCTGGGTGAACTCCGGCTGCCGGTCGACGCGCAGGTCCTCGTCGCGGAAGCACTTGACGATCTGGAAGTACCGGTCGAAGCCGGCCACCATGAACAGCTGCTTGTAGAGCTGCGGGCTCTCCGCGAGCGCGTAGAACTTGCCCGCGTTCATGCGGCTCGGGACGAGGAAGTTGCGCGCGCCGCCGGGCGTGTACTTGCCCATGAACGGCGTCTCCAGCTCCAGGAAGCCGTTGGACACCATGTACGAGCGCGTCAGCGCGTTCATCTTCGAGCGCGTCATCAGCGACTTCTGCAGCGGCGCGCGGCGCAGGTCCAGGTAGCGGTGCGCCAGCCGCTTCTCCTCCGAGGTGTCGATGTTGTCCTCGATGGGGAACGGCGTCGGCTCCGAGCGGTTGAAGATGGTGAGGTCGGTCGCCTTGACCTCGATTTCACCCGTCTTCATCTTCGGATTCACGTTCTTCCCGCGCGACACCACCTTGCCGCGCACGCCGATGCAGAACTCCAGGCGCAGGCTGCCGGCCAGCCCGTGGGCCTCGGCGGCGTCGGGCTCGAACACCACCTGGGTGAGCCCCTCACGGTCTCGCAGGTCGATGAAGACCGCGCCGCCGTGGTCTCGACGGTTGTGCACCCAGCCGAAGAGGACGACCTCCTCGCCGACGTTGGTCGCGGTGAGCTGACCGCAATTGTGGGTACGCTTGACCTCGGTGATGAACGGGACCGCCATGGACAAGACCGCCTGCTGGGTTCGAAGGATGGGAAAGCGCGGCACCATACGGATCGTGGAAACGATGCGTCAAGGAATCCGCGCAGGCCTGACTCCTCTCAAACGGTCGGATTTTCGGGCGATTCCTGACGCTTCCCTGGCTCGGCCGACCGGCCCGCAACTTCGGGAGCGCCCGCGGGTTGCAGTGCCCATGCAGGGGGAATCCAGCGTCGCCGCCCAGGCCTCCTTCCGGCCCGGGCGGAGCCTCGCCCTGCTGGCGCTCGTGGCGTCCGCGCTCGCCGCCCGCCCCGCGCTCGCCGAGCCCGGAGACGTCACCGCCTCCGTCGAGGCCAGCGCCGGCCGGGGCTACCGCGCCTGGAGCTTCCTGGGCGACGTGGAGCTGCGCGAGGACACCACCTTCCTCACGCTGGGCTACACCGCCGCCCGGCCCGAGGCCGGCACCGCGCCCACGCACCAGCTGTCCCTCGGCGTGGACCACCTGCTGGGGACGCACTGGCTGGTGTCCGCCACGGCGAGCCTGGGGCTGCCCAAGAGCACGCTCACCCCGCTGTCCCCCGAGCGGCCGAGGCTCTCCCTGCCCGCCGTGGATGCCCGTACCGGCTACGCCAGCCAGGCGCTCCTCCTGTCGGCGGCCTGGGACTCGGCGGGCTTCTCCGACGTCGAGTACGGCCTGGACACCAGCCTCTCCTTCACCCGCTACCCGCTGAGTCGCGAAGTCGGCGTCCTCACCCGGACGGGGGCCACCCTGCGATTCGTCCGCGAGGACCTGCTCTGGGTGGCCCGGCCCTCCCTGGGCGGCCGGCTGCTGCTGGGGACGCGCTGGGAGGTGGGCCTGCGCGCCGGCCTCACCCTCTACAGCCAGGACCCGCTCACCGCCGGCCAGTTCACCGACGAGGAGACGGCGGAGCTGGCGCGCCGCTTCGAGACGGCCCTGGAGGCCCGCCGAGCCATGCTGGGCCTGCGCACGCGCGTCAACCGGGACCTGGGCACCGGGGTGGCGCGGCGGGTGTCGGACCTCAACGCCACCACCGGCATCCCCACCGCCCCCTCGCGCTTCGACTTCAAGCCCTCCCTCACCTGGCGCCCCGGCCGCGTCGTCCGGGGGCAGCTCTCCTACGCCTTCACGCGGTACGTGGCCGGCGAGGGCCTGTCCCACGTGCTGGCCACCCGCTGGACGGTGCGTCTGGGCGGGTCGGCGCGGGTGTGGGCCGCGGTGGCATTGCAGGAGGACCGGCGCGAGCCCCTGGAGGGCGAGGCCGACGCCGGGGAGCCCTCCCGGGTCCGTTCCGGGCTCATGACGGTCGGGGGGGAATACACGTTCTGACCGGTCCGGAGTAAAACGGCGTCATGCTCCGAACAGTCATTACCGCCACCGCCACCGCCGCGCTGGGCCTGGCCGTCGGCTGTGCGCCCGACACGGGTGCCCCCGTCAAGGTCAGCGCGCTGGTGCTCAACAGCAACGGCGAATACGTCCCCCAGGAAGTCGAACTCAAGACGGTCTCCGACATCATCAGCCTCAATGGCTCGGTGGCCGACTTCCGGGGCGGGGCCCGCATCGTCCTCGACTCCGAGGACCAGGACCTCGCCACCGCCACCACGCCCGAGGCCTTCGCCAACGCCCTGCTCAAGGAGAAGGGCCATGACGTCAAGGCCAGCTACATCGAGCAGGACGGCGTGCTCTGGCCGGCGGACTTCCACACCTGGAACATGGTGACGGCGTACCACGGCCTCGAGCGCGCCTTCGACTACTTCCAGACGGTGGGCAACATCCCCTCGGCGGACTTCAAGAAGCCCGTCACCACGTACTACTTCCCCGAGTTCGTCCTCGCCGACGTGGACAAGGACCCGCAGCGCGACAACGCGCTCTACTTCTCGGTGATGGAGTCGTTCCTGGTGCTGCCGTTCGACCAGCTCCAGCGCGCCCCGCTGGCCATCAACGCCGGCATCATCGCGCACGAGTACTCGCACCGCGTCTACAACCTGAAGGTCTACAACGGCCAGGCGTTCCCCCAGACGCTGAGCCTCTGGTCGACCTCCACCCCCAGCCCGGGCGCCAACATCCTCAAGTCCTTCGACGAGGGCCTGGCCGACTACCACGCGTACGGCACCACCTGCCGGACCACCACCGGGTGTGATCCGCGCTTCTTCAACACGTCCTTCCACGACGACCCGTACGACGACATCGCCACCGCCCGGGACTTGTCCAACACCAGCCGCTGCATGACGGACAACCTGCGCACCCAGCTGAACAACCAGGGCCTGGGCGAGTTCAGTGGCAAGGAGTACACGGTGGGCACCCTGCTGGCGACGGCGCTGTACCAGGCCGGCCAGAACGCGGGACAGCGCGAGGTGCTCATGCGCGCCGTCGTCGCCGCCTACAGCGACACGAATCCCCAGACGCCCGGCCTTCGGCAGCTGTCCGAGCAGTACCTCAATGAGCAGGGCAAGTTCACCCTGGCCGTGGCCGCGGGCGCCATCATCACCCACGTCACCGACCCGAAGCTGAAGGAGGCCGTCTGCAACGAGCTGATGGACCACCTCCAGATTCCGCGAGACGAGCTCGTGGGAACGCCGAACCCCAACCTGTGCCCGCCCAGCTCGCTGCCGGGGACCACCTGCCCGACGCTGACCACTGAAGGATGAGGACCCACCCCGTGAAGACCTGGCTCGTACGCTGCCTCCTGGGTGGCCTCGCACTCTCCACGCCCGCGCTCGCGCAGGACGAAGACGACCCCTACGCCTACCCGGACGAAGAACCCGCCCGCACCAACGAACAAGACGACTATGAGGAGCGCCGCAGGAAGAACGTCGACCAGACGGACGACTTCCGCGAAGCCGCCGAGCAGGAGGGCGAGGACGGCGACTTCAAGACGCTCTCCCGTCTGGACGACCCGAACCTGGGCGTGGCCATCGAGTTCATCAGCGGCGCCCTGCTGCTGGACAGCTCGCGCGGTGAGACGTTCGACACGCGCCTGGGGCTCGGCGTGCGCGCCACCTGGGAGTACGGCCGCATCCTCGACAGCGAGCCCCTGCGCGAGGCGCTCTGGGCGGACCTGCGCTGGACGTACGGCAGCGTCAGCGACGGCACCAACTTCATCAGCGGCGACACCCGCCTCCACTACTTCACCATCGCCCCGGCCTATGAGCTGAAGCTGGGCAAGTCCGACTTCGGCTTCTTCGCCCAGGCCGGTGGCGGCGTGGCCTACCAGGCCACCTCCATCACCGTGGACGCGGACGTGACGAAGGTGAATGGCCTCAAGCCCCTGCTCCAGTACGGCGTGGGCTTCCGCGGCCGCCCCCGCATCGGCTCCGGCAACCTCCGCCTCGCCTTCCGCGTGGAGGCGCTGGGCTTCCGCCGCGGCTACATGAACGACTTCTTCCTCGGCGGCAGCCTCGGCACCGCCTTCTGAAGAACACTCCGCCCGCCGCGCCCTGCTCGAAGCCAGGGTGCGGCGGCGGAAGTTTCTTCACCCTTCCCACCCCTGCCTGCCCCCGACTCCTTGGCAGTCCAAGGAGTTGGGCACTGGCACGTCCCGTGCTTATTCATCTCTCCGGGTGGGGGCGCGAGCTCCCTGGGGTCGGGGAGGCGTGAATGAAGAGCGTGCAGCAGGGACAGGGACAGCACTGGGATCCCGTGTGTGGGAAAGAATTGGGCACACCGGAGGGCCGGCCCACGGCGGAGTACAAGAAGCGCCGGTACTTCTTCTGCTCGGAGCGGTGCCGTCACGCCTTCGAGCGGCAGGCGGAGCGCTTCCGGCTCAACGAGCTGGCCCGCGTCGGCGCGCTGCTGACGCCAGGCCGGGTGCGCTGGGGGATTTCGTAGGGCCCGGGGCCGACAGCGGCCCCGGAACCACGCCTACGCCGCCCTGCGAAGGTCCTTGAGGCGCAGCGACAGCTTGCGCTGGCCCCGGAAGGTGTCGAAGCCGGCCTGGAAGGCCAGGTCCACCGGCCCCTCCACCAGCGTCACGCGGTCCGCCATGTTGAAGCCGATGGCGTCCAGCTCCGGAGCGTCCGCCAGCGCCAGCTTGAGGTGGCCGCGGCCGGTGCCCGACTTGGGCTGCAGCACGCGCGGGCGGGCCACCTGGCTGCGCAGCACCAGCACCGGCTCCGGGTTGCCCTGGCCGAAGGGCCCCAGGCGCTGGAGTGACTCCACCGCATGGGCGTCCAGCTCGCGAGGGCTCACCACCGCGTCCACCCGGCACCGCGGGATGAGGTCCTCCGGCGTGAGGCGCTGGTAGGCAATCTTCTCGAAGGCCTCGCGGAAGGCCGGCAGCCGCTCCGCGTCGATGGTGAGGCCGGCGGCGTGCTTGTGGCCTCCAAAGCGCGTCATCAGCTCCGAGCAGCCGCTGAGCGCGTCGAAGAGGTGGAAGGCCTCGATGCTGCGCGCCGAGCCCTTCCCCACCCCGTCCTTCACCCCCACCATGACGGTGGGCCGGTGGTAGCGCTCCACCACGCGCGAGGCGACGATTCCGATGACGCCCGGGTGCCAGCCCTCGTCGTAGAGGACGAAGCCGCGCGAGTCCTTGCGGGACTCGGCCTGCGCCAGCGCCTGCGTGAGGATGCTGCTCTCGATGCCCTGGCGCTCCGCGTTGGCGCGGTCCAGCATCGTCGCCAGCGAGCGCGCCGTCTCCGGCGACTCCGTGCAGAGCAGCTGCAGGCCCAGCGACGCGTCATGCAGCCGGCCCGCGGCGTTGATGCGGGGCCCCAGGCGGAAGCCCACCTGGCCGGCGGTGACGACGGTGTCGGGGTCCATGCCCGCCGCTTCCTTCAGGGCGCGCACGCCCGGACGGCGGCCGGCGCTGAGTTCCTGGAGGCCGTGGGACACGAGGATGCGGTTGGCGCCGGTGAGGGGCACCACGTCCGCCACGGTGGCCATGGCCACCAGGTCCATCATCGAGCGGAGGTTGGGCTCCTTGCGGGTGGCGAAGAAGCCTTCGTCGCGCAGCCGCTTGCGAATGCCCATGCAGAAGTTGAAGGCCACACCCGCGGCGCACAGCGCCTTGGTGGGGTACTCGCAGCCGGGCTGGTGCGGGTTGAGCACCGCCACCGCCGGGGGCAGCGTGGGCGGCACCGTGTGGTGGTCCACCACCACCACGTCCAGCCCCAGCTCCTTCGCGCGCGTGATTTCCGCCACGGAGGTGATGCCGCAGTCGAGCGTCACCAGCACCCGCGTGCCGTCCGCGGCGATGCGCTCCACCGCGGCCAGGTTGAGTCCGTAGCCCTCATCCAGGCGGTGGGGAATGTACGTGGCCGGTGGGGCGCCCAGCTCCTTGAGGAACAGGTAGAGCAGCGAGGTGGAGCACACCCCATCCACGTCGTAGTCCCCGTAGAGGGTGACCTTCTCCTTCGAGCGCAGCGCCCGCGTCAGGCGCTCCACCGCGGCCGGCATCCCCTTCATCCGGAACGGGTCCGGCAGGTCCGCCAGCTTGTCGGACAGGAACGCGGAAGCGGACTCCGGGGTGCGGTAGCCGCGGTGCAGCAGCACCCTCGCCGCGAGCGGGTGCAGCGACAGCTCCCCCGCCAGGGACGCCACCTCCTCCTCGACCACATCTGGCAGCAACCACCGCACGCTTGTCGCTCCTCCTCGGGCCTCCCTAACAGGGAGGTGAGCCGGGACGATTTCTTGACAAGCAGACAGTACCTCAGACGTCTGACGAGGGAAGGTCAACCTTGGGAACGACCTTTCCCCTCCTGCACAAGCGTTCAGGCGTGCGCTTGCTGGCCCGACTGCTCCCGGCAGACTCGCGGGCGACCGGTGCACAGCTTGAACCGCACACCACCTGACAGGAGGACGGCATGGTTCCAAGAGGCCTCATGGCGGCTGCGCTCGCCCTGACATTCGCGGGCGCGAGCACCGCCGCGGCGCAGGAGCGCAAGGAGGGCAAGCGGGGAGACGTGAATGTGTTCCTGCGAGGCGGCGTGGGCGACTACACCGGCGGGCTGGGGGATTTGACCAGCACCGGGCCCGCCTGGGGCCTCACGCTCAACGTACAGCCCACCACCTTCATCGGCTTCGAACTCGGGTACGAGGGCTCGCAGAACAGCGTGGACGACGTCCGCCTGCTGGAGGGGCCGTCGCTCGTGCGGCAGGGCGGCAGCGGGCTCCTCAAGGTCTCCCTGCCCTTCCTCACGGCCGTCCGCCCCTTCGTGGGCGCGGGCCTGGGCATGTCCTACGTGGACGTGCGGGGCAACGCGGGGGCGGACCTCTACGACTCGGACACGATGCAGGAAGTCCCCCTGGCGGCCGGCGTCGAGTTCAACAGCGGCGGGCTCACCGCGGGCTTCCGCACCACGTACCGCGTCCTCCTGAACGAGGACTGGGTCAACGAGTCCTTCACGGACGATGACGACGGCGGCCTGCTGGACGCCTCCTTCACGCTGGGCGCCCGCTTCTGACGCCCCGGCACTGAAGGCCCGCAAAACACCGAGGGCCCTGCCTCCCGCGTGGGAGGAGGGCCCTCGTCGTGTCACCGCCCCGGCCGGTGTCAGCCGGGGCTGGTGGGGTGCGGACTACGCCGTCTTCGGGTGCTGGTCGATGCCGCCACCCTGGCGGGCTTCCTTCGCCGCGGCGCGCTCGTCCAGCCAGATGGTCAGCGGGCTGGCGATGTAGATGGTCGAGTACACGCCCACGAAGATGCCGACGAGCATCGCGGCGGCGAAGTCGAAGATCTCGCCCACGCCGAAGATGAGCAGGCCCACGAGCGACAGCGCCGTGGTGAGGGACGTGAGGATGGTGCGGCCCACCGTGTCGTTGATGGCGATGTTGATGACCTCGGCGAAGGGCTTGCCCTTGAACTTGGCCATGTCCTCGCGGATGCGGTCATAGATGACGATGGTGTCGTTCACCGAGTAGCCGACGACGGTCAGCAGCGCGGCAATCGACGTGAGGTTGAACTCGCGCCGGGTCACCAGGTAGTAGCCCGCCACCATGACGACGTCGTGCACCATGGCCAGCAGCGCGCCCGGACCGAACTTGAAGTCGAAGCGGAACGCCACGTAGATGAGGATGGCCACCATGGAGTACAGCAGCGCCATGATGCCGCGGTTGCGCAGCTGCTTGCCCACCTGCGGACCCACGTAGTCCACGCGGCGCTGCTCGAAGTCCGGCTTCTCCAGGCCCTGGCCCAGCGCCTGGGTCACCTTGTCGGCCATGCCGCTGGCGACCACCTGGTAGTCGAAGCCGCCGCTCTGGGACTCACCCAGCTCGCGGACCTCCTGCACGCCGGTGCCGCTGCCCTCGACGGCCTTCTTGATGGCGTCGGCGGTCAGCGCGTTGGCCGAGCGGAAGTTGATGATGCCGTTGGCCAGGTCCGCATAGACGTTGCGCACGGTGCCCAGGGCTTCAATCGCCGTCTTGGCGTTGGCCGCGTTCTTCTCGTTGAGCTGCGTGACGCCGCCCATGCGCAGCAGGAACGAGTTCTCGTCCTTGCTGCCGATGTTCTGCACGCTGACGTCCTCGAGGCCGCCCTTCTGGGCGCGCTGACGGACCTCCTCGGCGGTGATGGGGTGGTCGTACTTCAGCTCCACCACCGTGCCGCCGGCGAAGTCCACGCCCAGGTTGAACCCGAACGCGGCGATGCCGATGATGATGGCCAGGTTGACGATGGTGGACAGGAACACGGCCGGCTTGCGCTTGCCGATGAAGTCGATGTTCGTCTTGTTCTTGAGAATCTGCATGGCAGTTCGTTCCCGTGCCCGGCCGGTTAGACCGACACCCGCTGCGCGTTACGACCGTGGACGAAGTAGGTCATGATGGTTCGCGTCACGACGATGGACGTGAACAGCGAGGCCAGCAGGCCGACGATGAGCGTGGTGGCGAAGCCCCGCACCGGACCGGTGCCCGTGAAGAACAGGATGAAGGCGGCGATGAGCGCCGTGACGTGCGCGTCGAAGATGGTCCAGAACGCGCGGTCATAGCCCTGGTCCACCGCGGCCCGGGCGCTCTTGCCGTTGCCGAGCTCCTCGCGGATGCGCTCGTTGATGAGCACGTTCGCATCCACCGCCACGCCCAGCGTCAGCACGAAGCCGGCGATGCCCGGCAGCGTCAGCGTGGCGTTGAAGAACGCCAGCCCCGCCAGGATGAGCAGGCCGTTGAGGACCAGCGCGATGTTCGCGATGATGCCCGCGCGCTTGTAGTAGATGGCCATGAACAGCAGCACCAGGCTCATGCCCAGCAGCGCGGCCATGCCGCCCTTGCGGATGAGCTCGTCACCCAGGCTGGCGCCCACCTGACGGATTTCGCCGACCGTCACCGGCGCCGGCAGCGCGCCCGCCTTCAGCACCAGCGCCATCGTCTGCGCCTCGCCCAGCCACTCCTCGAAGGTGCGCGCGCCCATGCGGCCCATGGTGATGCGGGCCCGGCCGCCGCCAATCTTCTCGTTGATGTTGGGCGCCATGTGGACGTTGTCGTCCAGGACGATGGCCATGCGCCGGCCCACGCCCGCCTCGGTCAGCTTCTCGAACTCCCGCGCACCGGCGGGGTCGAACGACAGGTTCACCTCGGGCTCGTTGAGCTGGCTGAGCGACGCGTCCGCGCCGGCCAGGCTCTCGCCCGTCAGCGGCACGTTCTGCTCCACCAGGAAGCTGCGGTAGGTGGCGCACTCGTTCTTCCTCACCGGGCTGGCAATGCACTCGGTGAGCACCTGGCGGTTGTCCGGCGTCCTGTCCTTCGTGTAGGTCAGCAACGCCTCGCGCGAGGGGGACTCGAGCTGCGGGAAGCCGCCCTCCTCCGTCAGGGTGATGTTGCTGCCCTGGGGCGGCGGGTTGGCCTGGAGCATCTGCGCGAAGAACTGCGGGTTGGTGTCGTCCACCATCCGGAACTCGAGCTGCGCGGTGGTGCCCACCAGCTCCTTGGCCTGCTCCGGGTTGCTGCGGCCCGGCAGGGAGATCTGGATGGAGTCGGTGCCCAGCTTGCGCACGTCGACCTCGGCCACGCCCCACTTGTCGATGCGGCGGCGGATGACGAGCATCGCCTGGTTCACCGCGTCCTCGCGGAAGAAGTTCGTCTGGCCCTCGTCCGGCTCCAGCACCAGCGTCCCGCCTTCGCGGTTGACGCGCTTGAAGTCCGTGAAGGTGGCCAGGACCTCCTTCTCGATGGCGTCCATCGTCGCCGGGTCCTTGGCCGTCAGGGTGAGCTGGAGCTTCTCCGGATCCGTATCCGCGGTCACCTCGCCAATCTTCTTGTCATTGACGTAGGAGGCGATCTGCTGACCGCGGCGCTCGGTGCGCTTCTGGAGCGCCGTCTTGGTGTCGACGCGCATCACCATGTGGATGCCGCCCTGAAGGTCCAGCCCCAGATTGAGGCGGTACTTCGCGGGGGGCGCCCACACCGGCATCCGCTCTTCGAGCAGGGCCAGGTTGTTGCGCTGATCGCGCTCCACGACAACGAGCGAGTAATAGGTCGGGATGAGGAACCAGAGGGTCCCCAGCGTCACCGCGACAATGAGTCCGAACTTCCACCACCAGCCGCGGTTCATTACTTCTCCTCCTTCTTCTTCTCTTCGGCCGCCACCACCGGCGCGCCTTCCGCCACGGCGCCCTTGGCGCTGACGGCGGTCTTGAGCACGCGGATGCGCACGCCGCTGGCTACTTCCAGCGTCACGGTCCGCTCATCGACCAGGTGGATCTTCCCGAGCAGCCCGCCCGAGGTGACGACCTCGTCGCCCTTCTTCAGAGCCCCGAGCAGCGCCCGGTGCTCCTTCATCTGCTTCTGCTGCGGGCGGATCATGATGAAGTACATGATCGCCACGAGGACGACCAGGAAGCCAAGGGTGCCCAGCGGGTTACCGCTGCCCCCGGCCTGCGCCAGAATCAGAAAGCTCTCAGCCACAGACTGCCTCGTCGGTTGAGGAAGGCTTGAAATGGGCGGCCCCCCACACTGGCCGAGGAACCCATCCGAAAGGGGGCCCTCTTAGCAAGGGGGGCCCATGTGAGCAAGTGAACGCGGGAAGCCCGGCAATCCCTCCGGCCGCTCACCGGCCACGGGTCCGCTCGTTCTCTTGGGCCCGGGAGCGCTCCCGGAACTCCCGGGCAAAGGTGGCGAACCGGTCTTCCGACACCGCGCGCCGGACTTCTGCCATCAACCCCAGGAAGTAGTGGAGGTTGTGAATCGTGTTGAGGCGCATGGCCAGAATCTCTCCGGCGGCGAAGAGGTGGCGGAGGTAGGCCCTGCTGAAGTTGCGGCAGGTGTAGCAGGTGCACGCAGGGTCCACCGGCCGGGGGTCCTTCGCGTAGGCCGCATTGCGGATGACGAGCTTACCCTCCGAGGTGAAGAGCAGGCCGTTGCGCGCACAACGGGTGGGGAGCACACAGTCGAACATGTCCACGCCCTGCTCCACGCAGGTGACCAGGTCCACGGGGGTACCCACCCCCATGAGGTAGCGGGGCTTGTCGCGGGGCAGCAGCGGCGCCGAGTACGCCACACCGGCATGCATGGCCTCGGGGGCCTCGCCCACCGAGTAGCCCCCCAGCGCGTAGCCCGGCAGGTCCACCGCGCACACCTCTTCCGCGTGGCGCTTGCGCAGGTCCTCGTGGAGGCCACCCTGGACGATGCCGAAGAGGGACGAGCGCTCGCGGCTCCAGGCCTTCACGCACCGGTGCAGCCAGCGCGTGGTGCGCGCCAGGGAGTTCTCCAGGTACTTGCGGTCCTCGGTGGAGGGCGGGCACTCGTCGAAGGCCATGATGACGTCGGCGCCCAGCGTCTCCTGGATGTCGATGGAGCGCTCGGGCGTCAGGAAGTGCCGCGCGCCGTCCAGGTGCGACTGGAAGGCGGCGCCCTCCTCCGTGATTTTGCGCTTCTCGGAGAGGCTGAAGACCTGGAAGCCGCCGCTGTCGGTGAGCATGGGCCGGTTCCAGGAGACGAAGCGGTGCAGGCCGCCCAGCTCCCCCACCAGCGCCTCGCCGGGGCGGAGCATCAGGTGGTACGTGTTGCCGAGGATGATCTGCGCGTCGAGTGTGACGAGGTCATCCGGCCCCACGCCCTTGACGCTGCCCACGGTGCCCACGGGCATGAAGATGGGAGTCTCCACGGGCCCGTGCGGCGTGTGCAGCCGGCCGCGCCGCGCCTTGGTGCCCGTGTCCTCGTGGAGCAGCTCGAAGCGCACCAGTCCCGGTGCCACCCGCGTGTCGCCCTTCTCACCGCGCTGCCCTGCCTGCTGCTCGTCCATGGTGCTCACTCCGACACCAGCATGGCGTCGCCGTAACTGAAGAACCGGTAGCCCTCGCGCACCGCCTCCGCGTAGGCCGCCAGGGTGCGCTCGCGGCCCAGCAGCGCGCTCACCAGCACCACCAGCGTCGAGCGCGGGAGGTGGAAGTTGGTGAGCAGCACGTCCACCTGGCGGAAGGTGAAGCCGGGGCGGATGAAGAGCGTCGTCTCACCGGGGCCCTCGCGCAGCCGGCCCGTCTGGGGGTCCGTGGCGGACTCCAGCGTGCGCACCACCGTGGTGCCCACCGCCACCACGCGCCGGCCCTCGGCACGCGCGGCGTTCACCTCGCGCGCGGTGGCCTCGGGCACGGTGTAGCGCTCCGGGTGCATGTGGTGCCGGTCCAGCTCCTCCTCGCGTACCGGCAGGAAGGTGCCGGGCCCCACGTCCAGCGTCACCAGGGCGCGGCGCACGCCCCGCGCCTCCAGCGCAGCGAAGAGGCCTTGCGTGAAGTGCAGGCCCGCGGTGGGGGCGGCCACGGCTCCCGAGGCGCGCGCGTACACCGTCTGGTAGCGCTCGGCGTCGGCGGCATCGGGCTCGCGGGTGATGTAGGGCGGCAGCGGCAGGCGCCCGGCCTCATCCAGCAGCGAGGCCAGCGAGGTGCCGGACGTCGCGTGGAAGCGCACGCGGTACTCCCCTCCGCCAAGTGCTTCCAGCACCTCGGCCTCGAGCCCTCCGGCGAACGTCAGGCGCTGCGCGGGCTTGAGCCCCTTGGAGGCCTGGCCCAGGCAGATCCACTCGATGGACTCGGGCGCGCCACCGAGCGCGGCCGAGGTGAGCGTGGAGGCGGCGGGGCGCACCACCAGCAGCTCCACGCGGCCTCCGGTGCCGGCCTTCTGGCCCAGCAGGCGCGCGGGGATGACGCGGGCGTCGTTGAGGACGAGGAGGTCACCCTCCCTCAGCAGCTCCGGCAGGTCCGTGAAGCGGCGGTGGGCACACGCGCCGGTGGACCGGTTCACGGTCATCAGGCGCGAGGCGTCCCGCTCGGCCAGGGGGGCCTGGGCGATCTGGGACTCGGGAAGCTCGAAGTCGTAGTCAGAGAGGCGGGACGACACGGGGTTGGCGCTTGTAGCAGCCCCCGTGACGCCGCGGAAAGCGCGTCGACGACGGGGACGTCAGTAGAGCTGCTGCAGCTCCGCCCCGGGGTAGTAGTGGGAGAGAATCTCCCGGTAGTCCCAGTCCTTGTCCGCGAGCGCCTTGGCGCCCCACTGGCAGAGACCGGCCCCGTGGCCATAGCCGCGTCCGGAGAACACATAACCGTGGCCGGTACGCTCCACTTCGAAGTCCAGACTCTTGAGGCGCGTGTAGCCAAGCCGGCGGCGGAGCTCCACCCCGCCCATCGAGGCACCATCGCCCAGGATGACGCGCGTCACCCGGCGGGTGGGCGTGCGGCCGGAGACCCGCAGCCCCTGGGCGGGGTGGTGCAGCGCCGACTTCACCTCCGAGTCGGAGATGGAGGCCTTCCAGCGGCTGGCGGGCAGCTTGCCGCAGGGGCAGTCGACGGGCTGGAGGTAGGGCAAGTCCCGCTGGAGGGCGTCCTGGCCGGACTCGGTGCGGCCTCCACAGGAGGAGTGGAAGTAGGCCTCGATGGGGGCCAGCTCGTAGGTGAGCACCTGGCCTCGAGTGGCCTCCACGGCGGCTCGGGTGCGCGGGTCCTCGCGATTGACGCCGCCATACACCTGGTGGAGCACGCTGCTGCCCAGGTGGAAGGCGTTGCTGTACGCCTCCAGCTTCTTCTGGAGGGCGTAGGTGCGCGCGGCGATGGCCTGGGCCTTGAGGGCCTCGGGCGGGAAGGACACGGGCATCTCGCTGCCGAGCACCGCGGCGAGGTAGTCCTCCAGGGAGATGACGTTGATGAGCTGGAGCCCGTCCCGGTACGTCCGCACCACCACGTCACCGCGCACCTGGGCGCCGCCGGCCTTGAGCGGCTCGTCGCCCGGGACGCCCGAGTCGCTGGCGGCACTGGCACCGGCGCGGAAGCGCACGGAGTCGCCGACGACGGGAGCGCCATTGACCTCCAGCTTCGAGCCCCGGCGGCGGATGGTGGCCTGGTCCGAGGCGATGGGGACGAAGGTGGCGTCCTCGGTGTCGGTGCCCAGGGCGAGCCCGCGGCCGCTGACCCGCACCTCGCCTCCGGCATCCTCGATGGCGATGCGGAGGGTCTCCACGGCGAGCGCGCGCAGGGGAGCGAGCAGCAGGAGGACGAGCGCAACAGGTCGCAACATGGAGGGGAGTGTAGGGGTGTGGGTACGAGCCTCAAGAAAACGGCTGGCGGATGGGAGAGGATGGCGCGCCCGTGACGTCTCCCGAGCCCGACGCCTCCCGCCTGTCCTCCCCGGTCCTCATCGCGGCCCTGCGAGGGATGGAGCCCCGCCCCTCGGCGCTGCTCCTCCGCCGGCTGGTGGAGGGGCGCACCCTGGAGGCCTGCGCGGCGTTCTACGGGGTGTCGACGGAGGCCTTCTCGCTGCTGCTGCTGCGCGCGAGCGTGGCCCTGGCCCGGCACGTAGGGCTATCCGTGCGAGAGCCGGCCGGCGGGGAGGAGGAGGCCGCGTGGGCGAGGATGCTGACGGAGGCCCTGTCCCGGGAGGACGCGAGGCTTCCCATGGCGCTTGTGCCCGTGGCGGAGGCCTGCCGGCGGCTGCGGGCCGAGGGGCCCGAGGTGGCGGCGGGAATGGACGCGGCGGCGAGAGAGGACGCGGCGTCACCGCATCGGCGCCGGGAGGACTGGCTGCGACGGCTCGCGGTGGCCGCGCTGCTCGCGCTGACGGCGTACCTGTACCTGTCGAGGCCGGACGAGCCCCCCCGCCGCCCGCGCCCGCCCATTCCCGCCAGGCCGGGCCAGCGATAAGCCCCCGAGGCAGGGGCTGTCCGCGGGGGTGCCGGATTCTCCCCGAAGCGCCGAAGCGCGGGGCGAGAGGGAGCACCGCGTCCCGGCGCCACACCTTCCCCCCGGAGCGCTGAAGCGCGGGGCGAGAGGGAGCACCGCGTCCCGGCGCCACACACCCGCCACGAGCACACCGGGGCGCCGGCCCCTGCTGACTGGACGAGACGGCGCGGAGGCGCATATGGGGTGGGCATGCGTGCATCCTCCCCTGCCCTGCTGATGCTCCTGGCTGGCCTCGTGCTGGCCGGCTGCGCGAAGAACGTGGACACCCGGGTCGCCGGGGATGACGACGCTGCCATCGACTCGGCCTCGGCGCGGCTGGAAGAGCTGAATGCGCGCGTGGGGCAGGACGACCTTTCCTGCGCGGACCAGTGCGACGTGGCGACACGGACCTGCGCGGTGGCGGAGGAGCTGTGCTCGCTGGTGGACCGGAATCCGGACCGGGATGACCTGCCCCCCCGGTGTGCCCAGGGCCGGGAGCAGTGCTCCAGCACCCGGGATGGCTGCTCGCGCTGTGGAGGCTGAGCCGCACGCGCAACACCCACTGTCCAGGGCGGAGCCGCGACCGGTGCGCCCCTGGAGCCGCCGTGCTTAGATGCCGGCCGCACCCACGGTCTCGACCGAGGCTTCCCACCATGCCCATCCGCACTCCCCTGCTCCTGGTCGCTTCGTGGCTCGTCCTTCCGGGGCTCGCGCTGGCGCAAGACGGCGCCGAGCTGACGCCAGAGAAGGTGGCGGAGATCCGCCGCGACGAGACGCAGGCGATTTCGAAGGTGGACGCCGAGTTCGGCAACCGCAAGCCCTCGGAGATGAGCAACGACGAGCGCAACGAGGCCATCGAGAAGCAGCAGGCCGCCTCCGCGTCGGTGCTGGAGAAGCACGGCGTATCGGCGAAGGACTACGCGCGCTACGAGGCGCGGATGGCCCCCGAGGACAATGCGCGCGCCAAGGCCGAGGAGAAGCGGCTGGAGGAACAGGCCCAGGCCGCGAAGCAGGCCGGCCCCACCGGTGAGAAGTCGGCCGAGGACGTCGCCGTCGTGAACGGCTTCAGCAACGAGGACCCGGTGGAGGTGGAGGCCGAAGAGGGCGCCGAGCCCGTCGTCGACATCGGCATCCCGGGCGCAGCGGAAGCGCAGGCCATGACGGTGGAAACCGGGGCTGCGCCGGAGGAGGTCAAGCCCGCGAAGCGGGCCCCCGCGCGCTCGTCGGCGGTAAAGAAGAAGGCCACGAAGCGTCGGCGCAGCTCGCGCGACGACTCCTGAAGCAGCCAGTGACTGGCGCCGCGGTCCGGAGGGCCTGACTGGCGCTGCCGCCCTCCGGCGGGCACAGCGAGGCGGGCCCCCGAGAGAACTGAGCCGGCGCCCCGGCCCTCAGCCCTTGCGGAAGCCGTACTCCCGAGAACGGGCCTGCCACACGTCGTCATACGGGCACGCGCAGTCGGTCTCTTCCGGCTCCGGGTAGGCGTAGCGCTCGCCCTTGTAGTTGCGGAACACCGTCTCGTGCTCGCCGCGCTCCACGACGTAGTCCGGCTGGAGCGTCACCTTGCCGCCGCCGCCGGGCAGGTCCACCGCGAGGTGGGGCACCGCGAGGCCGGTGGTGTGCCCGCGCAGCTGCTGGAGGATTTCCAGCCCCTTGGCGATGGGCGTACGCAGGTGCTCGCAGCCTTCGGCCACGTCCATCTGGTGCAGGTAGTACGGCCGCACGCGGCTGCGCAGCAGCACGTGGGACAGCTCCTTGATGATGCGCGCGTCCGAGTTGAGCCGCCGCATCAGCACGGCCTGGTTCTCCACCGGCACGCCGTGGTCCACCAGTCGCTCACACGCCTCGCGGGCCTCGGGCGTCACTTCCTTCGGGTGGTTGAAGTGGGTGACGACGAAGACGGGCGCGTACCGCCGCAGGGTGCGCGCCAGCGCGTCGGTGACACGCATGGGCAGGCACACCGGCACGCGAGTGCCGATGCGAATCATCTCCACGTGGGGAATCTCGCTCAGCGGCGCGAGCAGTTCCTCCAGCCGAGCCTCGGTCAGCAGGAACGGGTCTCCACCGGAGATGAGCACGTCGCGCACCTCGGGGTGACGCCGGACGTAGTCGACGCCCCTGCGCAGCTGCTCCTTGGAGAGCTCCGCCACGCCACCCTGGGTGATGCGCCGCCGCGTGCAGTGACGGCAGTAGACGGAGCACGTGTCCAGCGCGAGGAAGAGCACGCGGTCCGGATACTTGTGGACGATGCACTCCTCGGGGCGCGTCTTGTCCTCACCGAGCGGATCCGCCAGCTCGCCCGGACGGATGCGCGCTTCCGCCCGCACGGGGATGGACTGCATCCGCACCGGGCAGAGCGGGTGCTCCGGGTCGATGAGGGACAGGTAGTACGGGCTGATGCCGATACGGAACAGCGCGGACGTCTCCTGCACGCCGGCGCGCTCGTCGGGCGTCAGCGGCACGTAGCGTTCGAGCTGCTCCAGGCCTCGCACCGCGTTCCGCTGGTGCCAGCGCCAGTCCGCCCACTCCGCGTCCGTCGCGGCGGGGAACAGGCGCCGGCGCCCCTCGGCACTGAGCGAGGGGCGCGGCGAGGAGGTGCCAGGCTCCAGCGGCGGGGCCGCCGGAAGCGCCGAGGAGTCCATCACGCGGCCTTCTGCTGCTCCCGCCACCACTGCTGACCGGCCTCCGGCAGCGTGTCGATGGGGTCGAAGTACTCGTACTTCCGGTTGAGCGCGTCGGGGTCGTTCGACTCGATGCCCGTTCGGTAGTTCTTCGTCCAGTAGGAGATGCCGCGCTCGCGGTCGTACTCCGCGATCTGATGCACCCACCGCTTCCCGACGAAGGGCACGTCACAGACGATGCGCGGCGTGGCGAAGCCGGGCATGTAGCCCATGATGTCGTGCTGAAGCTTCTGCGCCTTGTCCACCGACAGCCGCCAGTGCTCGCTGTTGGGGATCATGTCGCACATGTAGAAGTAGTACGGCAGGATCTTCGCGTGGTCGAGCAGCGTGAAGCACAGGTCCAGCAGCGACTGCGCGCTGTCGTTCACCCCGCGCAGCAGCACTCCCTGGTTGCGCACGTCGCGGAAGCCCATGTCGAGCAGCTTGCGCACGGCCTTGCCCACCAGCGGCGTGAGCTGCGCCGCGTTGTTGACGTGGGTGTGCATCGCCAGGTCCACGCCGCGCTCCACCGCCTTCTTCGCCAGCCGGTCCAGCCCCGCGAGCACCGAGTCCTGGAGGAAGTGCTGGGGAATGGCCATCAGCCCCTTGCTGGCCAGGCGGATGTCCCGGATGTTGGGGATGTCCATCAGCGAGCTGACGAAAGGCTCGAGCTGCTGGATGGGCAGGTTGGCGATGTCACCACCGGAGACCACCACGTCGCGCACCGTCGGCGTGCGGCGCAGGTAGTCGAGCATCTGCTCGTACCGCTCCTTCGGCCCGATGCCGAACTTGTGCTTCTGCACCTGGGGCACGTCATTGCCCACCAGGTCCATGCGCGTGCAGTGGCCGCAGTACTGCGGGCAGGTGGGCAGCATCTCCGCCAGCACCTTGGTCGGGTACCGGTGGGTGAGACCCTCCACCACCCACATGTCTGCTTCGTGGAGGCTGTCGCGGCTGGCCTTCGGGTGGTTGGGCCAGTCGGTGAGACGGTCCGCGAACGCCGGCAGCATGTAGCGCCGCACCGGGTCGTTCCACAGGTCCTTCTCGTTCATCGTGTTGAGCATCTGCGGCGGAATCAGCAGCGACATGGTCGCCCGCTCGCGCTGGTCGTGCTCGATGCTCGCCGCGAGGTCCTCCGGCAGGAGCGCGCCGAGGGTGGCCTTCAGCTCCTTGAGGTTCTTGACGGTGTGCTTGCGCTGCCAGACAGAGCTCTCCCACTCCGCCTGGGACACGTCCTTGTACCCGGGGATGCGACGCCAGTCGGGCTCGACGAACTCCTTGCGGAGCGGATACGTGAAGGGCTGTTGGGCAGGACCGCTGTCAGCAGGCTTGCCCCGAATCGGCGTCGTTTGCATGGCGCATCACCTCGGGTGCGGCAATTTCGGGCGAGGCGTCATACCGCGCCGGAGCCCCACTTCATCCAACAATCGAAGGGGGCTTCGGATGCCCGCCCCCTCACTCGATAGGCACGTTGAGCAGCTTGGCCACACCATCCTCGGTGATGGCCACGACCACGGGCTTGGTGGTCTTTCCGTTGAGCTTGAAGGAGACCTTCCGGTTGCCCACCTGCAGCATCAGCGGGGCACTCAGCGGCACGGGCGTCTGGCGTCCCGTCTTCTTGCCGTCCACGATGATGTCGGCGCCCGCGGGCTTGGTGCTGCACGCGAACTTGCCCATCACCTTGCCCGGCTTGGGCTTCGTGACGACCTGCGTCGGAGTCGGCCTGCGCGGCGGCGGGTCGCGGACGACAACGGGCTCCCGC
Source organism: Pyxidicoccus trucidator (assembly GCF_010894435.1). Classification (NCBI taxonomy): domain Bacteria; kingdom Pseudomonadati; phylum Myxococcota; class Myxococcia; order Myxococcales; family Myxococcaceae; genus Pyxidicoccus; species Pyxidicoccus trucidator. Next base: position 299,079 of record NZ_JAAIXZ010000015.1, read on the forward strand.
TCGGGCTCCTTCACGAGCTCGAAGGGCACCGTCATCTCGTCACCGCGGCCTTCCGCCGTGAAGGAGCCATTGAAGCTCTTGTAGCCGGCGCGCTTCGCGGTGAACTTGTACGTCTTGCCGACCTCCAGGTTCGCCGCCCGGACGTCCGGCGTGCGCCCCAGGCGCTTGCCCTCCATGGAGATCTCCACGTCCTCCAGGCCCTGGAAGATGGCGGCGACCTTCCGGGGGGCCGGAGGCTCCTCGACCCTGGGCGTATTGGCCACGGGCTCGGGCGTCTCGCCCGGGCCCGGCTTGTCCCGAGTCTCCGTCCCGGCGGGTGGGGCCGACTCCGGGCCCTTGGCCGCGACCGGCGCCGGCTCTCCCGTGCCGTTGTTCCCGACAGCGGCAACAGCGTTGGGATTGCTTTGGGGCGGCTCCGGATTGGCCGTGGGTTCCGGGGGCGGAGCGGCGGCGGCCGCGTCCTCCTTCTTGAGCGTGATGGGCACGCCCATCTGCTCCCCCGCGACGACGGTGATCATCTTCTCCTGGCGCTGGAAGCCGGGAGCGCTGGCGACCACGCGGTACTGGCCGGGAGGAAGAGACAACAGGGTATTGAGCTGGACCGGCTGGTCATTCACCTGGATGCGCGCGTCTTCGGACGGGGACACCATGAAGGTGACCTCGCCCGCGGAGGGTGGGCTCAGGGCCAGCACGGCGGCGACGACCAGCACGAGCACGATTCCAGCCGCCGCGGCGAACAGGACCGGCTTGGGCAGCTGCTTGCCGCCGGCGGGCTTGCCCTTGACGGGGACCTTGGTCTTGCCCTTCGCGGGTGTCGGGGCCTTCGCGCCCTTGGGGGCCTTCGCGCCCTTCTGAGGCACGGCCGCGGCGGGTAGCGAACCGGTGGCCTCCTCTTCCGGCGGCTGCTCCTGCGACTCGTCGTACGTCGCCGGCCCCTCGTCACCGTACTCGTCGCGGCCGGCGCCATTGAAGTCCTGGGGCTCGTCGTAGCCCGCCGGCTCCTCCTGAAGCTGAGGAGCCGTCGCTCGCTGCGCGGCGCGGCCGTTCTTCCCTTTCTTCGGCAGGGGGATGTCGCCAGTGGCCTCATCCTCCGGGGGAAGTGCGGGAGCGGCGCGCGTGCGCGAAGGAGGCGCGGTCGGCGCGGGGCCGATCATCGTGGCGCCCGCGTAGGCCTCGCCCTCCTCGTTGCTGATGACGACCTGGGCCTTCGGGCCGCTCTTGCCCTTGCGCGGCGCGGGCTCGGGCTCGGGCTCTTGCGCGTAGTTGTAGGCCGCAGCGGTGCCGCTGCCCTTCACGGGGTTCTCCGAGCGGCCGGTGATGCTGTCATCCACCACCACGCTGCTGTCGGCGATGCGTGTCTCGGGGGCCCGGAACGTCTGCGTGGAGTCGACAATCTGCGTCTTGTCGGCCCCGCCGCCATCCATCTCCGCGAGCTCATCAGCGGTGGGGGGCGGGATGTAGCCCGGCGCGGGCTGGGCGGGCGAGGTGGGCGCGCGCCCCGCGGGCGTGTTGGACACGACGACCGAAGGCGGAGGCGCCCGCTTCGAGACCGGAGGGGCCGGACGCGGCGTCGCCGGCGGAGGCACGAGGACGCCAGAGGCCTCGATCTGATCCGGGCGCTCGATGCCGGCGTAGCGCTCCATCTTCTCCGCCTCGCGGAGCATGTCCTCGGCGAAGGCCTCCTTCATGTAGGAGGACAGGTGCTTCGACGAGTAGATGGCGTCGCCAGCCAGGAGGAACCGCATCAGGTCCTCGGCCAGGTCCGACGCCCACTGGTAGCGCTCTTCCGGTTCGCGCGTGAGCGCCTTGAGGACGACCTTCTCGAGCCCCGGAGGGATGTTCGGGTTGAACTCGCGAGGCAGCGGGACGTCCGCGTTGCGCACCTTCTCCAGGGTGGAGAAGTCGGACTCGCCCACGAAGAGCTTCTCGCCCGTGAGCATCTCGTACAGCAGCACGCCGACGGCGAAGATGTCGCTGCGCCGGTCGATGGGCATGCCGCGGACCTGCTCCGGGCTCATGTAGCCGAACTTGCCCTTGAGGATGCCGGCTTGCGTCTTCTGTGAGCGGTTCGCCGCCTTGGCGATACCGAAGTCGATGACCTTGACCTCGCCCTCGTAGGAGATGAGGACGTTCTGCGGCGACACGTCGCGGTGGATGATGTGGAGGTCCTGCCCGCGCGCGTCCTTCTTCCGGTGGGCGTAGTCCAGGCCGTCACAGAGCTTGGAGGTGATGAACACCGCCTGGGCGGTGGGCATGATCTCCTTGCGGCGCCGGTAGCGCTCCAGGATGGTCCGCACGTCGCGCCCGGCGACGTACTCCATGGCGATGAAGTAGGCGTCGTCGTGCTTCCCGAGCTCGTGGATGTGCACGACGTTGGCATGGTTCAGCTGAACGCTGATCCGTGCCTCGTCGATGAACATCGTGATGAACTCTTCGTCCTCGGCCATCGTGGGGAGGATCTTCTTGATGGCCAGGATGCGCTCGAAGCCCTCGACGCCGAAGGCCTTCGCGATGAACACCTCCGCCATGCCGCCGACGTTGATGCGCTCGAGGAGCAGGTACTTCCCAAAGAGGGTCGGCTTCTTCATCTCGTGGAGCTACCCGGCGCCGGGGGGTGTGCACCGCGGCAGGCGGTGCGCAGACCGGGCGGAGGAGTGGACTCTAGTCGCAGCCCTGACGGCGAGTCAAACTCGCACCGCACCCTGAAAGCTCAAGGAATCCGGTAGCTTGAACCCTCCTCCGCCCCGCCGGAAAGCGTCCTGGAGGCGACCGTCATTGCGACGCGAAGCAGCAGGATTTCACGGCAAGGCCGAGCGCCTGTCGACCAGGCGCTCGCGCCGGGTACCGCCGCGGCCGAAGCAGCGCCGACCGTGGCGGCTGGAGCTCGCAAGCGAGGGGCCGGTGAGGGGCGGTACAGCGTTGCGGAGTCAGCCATGGCCGCCCGGGAGCCCGGAGGTATTGGGGAAGCGCCGGAGCCAGGGGCTGGCCAAAGCCATGGAGTCAGGCGCAGGGGCCCTGAGGCGGGAGCTGGCCGAAGGACGGCTGCAGGTACGAGCGGGACTGGTGCTCGACCTGGCCGAAGCCGCCGAGGCCCACCGCCAGCTGGAGGGCCGGGGCACGGCAGGCAAGGTGGTGCTGCGAGTCCCGTAGCGCCGCGGTGGCCTCACAGGTGTCAGGC